>NZ_SPKN01000019.1:0-115447 GCF_023127765.1 Pseudomonas sp. W15Feb34 | reverse complement strand
TAATTGAGAACGCCCCCTAGAGCACTCGATCTACGATTTAACCTGTAGATCGATGCTTTCGCGCTGGAGTCATGGCGCATATTCACGGATGATATGGCCTTTCCAGCGCCGGCGTGGCCGAGCGTGTTCAGGTTATTTTTAGTATTACATTGTGGTTCGCCTTGTGGCAGCCACTTGGATGGGATGATGACTGCTCCACGCCTTCCTCTATTTTTGATGCTCGCTGGCCTTTTGGGGCTGGCGGGTTGCAGCACGCACCAACCGGTGTCGCTGTACCAGCTGGACAGCGGTAGCCCGGCTCAGCCAGCCCAAACGGCTGGCATGGCGGTATTGCTCGGTCCGGTAGTCGTTGCCGATTACCTGCAACGCGAAACCCTGCTGCAACGTCAGAACGACGGCAGCCTGCAAGGTTCCACTGATGGTCGTTGGGCGGGCAGCTTGTCGTCCGATATCAATCAACTGATGTTGCGTCAGGTTGCAGGGCAGTTGGATAGCCAGCGTGTGGTCCTGGCACCAGGGCCATCGGGATTCACTCCGGATGTGCAGGTGCTGCTGACGATTACGCGGCTCGACTCCGGCAAATCGCAACCGGCGATTCTGGATGCACAGTGGCGCCTGATCGACCGTCGCGGGCAAGTACGGGATAACCGCATCGTGCACCTGCAGGAAGAACATACCGGCACCACCGCTTCTCAGGTCCAGGCCCAGGGTGTGCTGTTGCAGCACTTGGCGCAGCAGTTGTCGGTGGCGCTCAAGCCATTGGCGAACCAGCCGCCGATTGCCGAGGTGCAGCCGCGTAAACAGGCCCCAGCCCAGGCCAAACCGGCAGCCCCGGAAAAGCCGAAGATGCCGATGGCTACGCCGATTCGTACCGATCTGGAAGTGTTCAGGTTCTGATCTGAATCGCAGCCAAACAAAAGGCCCGCTGAATAAGCGGGCCTTTTTGTTTGTGCAGGATTTGAGTCATGTTGAAGATCAACTGTGGGAGCGGGACCCACTCCACAGTAGGTATTTCAGGGCTTGCGGGTCTCATGCATCCGCGCCAGCTGGCGCTCGAGCATCGACGGGTACGGCTCCATCAACCGCTCTACGCAACTGGCCCCTTCAGGGCTGGCAATCGGACGGATACGTGCGCGTTGGCGGATCAGCGTGTCTTCACTGATCTTGCGTTCCACCAGCAGCAGGTTGCGGCTGTGTTGGGACAGGGCCAGGGCATCCTGGGCGATTTCGGTGAGCAGCAGGTCGATCTGGCTCATGCCGAACAGGTCATCACCCACGGTCAAGCCAAGCTGCAATTGCAGGGTAATGCCGCTGTCGGCCACTTCGATCTGCAGGGCATGGCCCAGCGCGCGCAGCAATTCGCCGCAGCAAATTGCATTGGTCAGGTAGTCTTCGCCGCTGTCTTCGCTGTGGAACAGCATCAGGGTGCTGCCATCGTTCAACGTGTGCAGCTCGCTCTGGTACAACGAGGCGGCCTGGTCGAGACAATCGCGGTAGCGTTCGAGCAGTTCGGTCAGCCGGGCACGAGGCAGGCGGCGCAGCTGCTCCTGGGAGCCCAGTTGCACGGCGAGTACTGCACTGTGCTGCGGCTCGGTGTTCCTGACCACCGCAACGGGTTTTGTCGCAGCGGCCGGGGCCACGGCCGAGGTATCGCGCAGGTCGGCGAAGGGGTCTTCCTCGTCGAGTTCGTCTTCCTCGGCCTTGACCACATGGCGCGGTGCAGGCTTGAGGCCGGCCACCGGAGCGCTTTCGTCAAAGCCCGGGTCGCGCAGGTCACGTACTTCAAACTCAGGCTCATCGCTGTAGTCGTCGGTATCGTCGTATTCGGGTTCCGGTTCGACTTCAGGCGCTTTCGGCTCCGGAGCGAAGCTGGTATGGAGCTGGCGCGCGAGGTCGCCGATTTCATCCTGGCGATCAGTGGCCGGGGTGTGTTCGTCGATATCCCGCAGCCAGATACGCAGTTGCATCAGCGGTGTGGAGATATGCCTCCCCAGGCGCAGGCTCAAGGCCAGGGCCAGGGCCAGCAGGATCGCGCTCAAGATACCCATGCTTTGCAGGCTGATGGTCATCGGCTGCTGGAACTGCTGCATGTCGAGGCTGATACGCAGTTGGCCGGCTTTCACATCCTGAAAGGTGATATTGCTCTGGTAGAGGCCCTCGGCTTCACCCAGCAAGCCGTTCTTCGGGCGCTGCCCGGCTTCGGCCATGATCCGGTTGTCCACGCTATAAATGGCGGCGTGAGCTACCAGCGGGTTCTTGGTCAGGTTGTTGAGCAGCACGTTGAGGCTGAGGATGTCGTTGGACACCAGCAACTCAGTCGCCGAGGTGGCCGTCTGGGTCGTCAGGCTCGCACCCAGGGCGTCGGCTTGCTCATGCATGGCCTGCTTGAACTGCAAACCCATCACGCAGGCGTAGATTACCAGGGCCAAGGCGACCAGGATCACGTTATGGCTGGCGATGCGTAATGCGATCGGTACACGGCGGTGGCGCAGTGCCCGGAAGATCAGCAGGAAGAAGTTATCGGTTTTTACTGGCGTGGGCCGGTTCACTTGCGCTCGGCTCTTGGTCCGTGAAGTTGACGCGCAGTATAGCGACAGGCCCATGACCGGCAAAGCACTGGCTGTGCCCGATGGTCACTGAAAGTGGGTAGAATGCGGTTTTTTTCCAGCCTGGGGGTGCGCTTTGCGCGAAATTGTCCTGATCAACATCACGGGTGAAGACCGACCGGGTCTCACCGCGGCCATTACCGGCGTCCTGGCCCAGGGTGGTGTGAACATCCTCGACATCGGTCAGGCGGTGATCCACGACACCCTGTCGTTCGGCATTCTGGTGGAGATCCCCAGCACCGAACAGGCTTCGTCGGTACTCAAGGACATCCTGTTTACGGCCTATAAGCTGGATCAACAGGTGCGTTTCACCCCCGTGTCCGAAGCTGATTACCAGCACTGGGTGGAAGGCCAGGGCAAAAAACGCCATATCGTGACGTTGCTTACTCGCAAGGTAACGGCTGAACAATTGCAGCGTGTCAGCTCGATCACGGCCCACTACGGGTTGAATATCGACCACATTGACCGTCTGTCGGGTCGTATGCCCTTGGACACCCCGGCCGACAAAGGCAAGGGCTGCATCGAGTTTTCTGTACGCGGTGAACCGGCTGACGCGCAAGCGCTGCGGGCCGAATTCCTGAGCGTGGCCCAGGAGTTGAATGTCGATATCGCCTTCCAGGAAGATTCGCTGTTCCGTCGCAACCGTCGTTTGGCGGTGTTCGACATGGACTCCACCCTGATCGAAGCCGAAGTCATCGACGAACTGGCCAAGGCAGCGGGAGTCGGCGAGCAAGTCAGCGAGATTACCGAGCGGGCGATGGCCGGTGAGCTGGATTTCCGTGCCAGCTTCAAGGAGCGCCTGGCGTTGCTCAAGGGCCTGGACGTGAGCGTGCTGGACTCCATCGGCGCATCCCTGCGCCTGACGGAAGGCGCCGAAACCCTGTTCGCCGAACTCAAGCGCCTGGGCTACAAGACCGCCATCCTGTCGGGCGGCTTCACCTACTTCGCCAAGCAGTTGCAGGCGAAGTTGGGCATTGACTATGTATTTGCCAACGAGCTGGAAGTAGTGGATGGCAAGGTGACCGGCGTGGCCGTCGAGCCGATTGTGGATGCGCAGCGCAAGGCCGACCTGCTCAAGGAATTGGCGCACAAGGAAGGCTTGCGCCTGGAGCAGACCATTGCGGTCGGCGACGGCGCCAATGACTTGCCGATGCTGGCGATTGCAGGATTGGGTGTGGCGTTTCGCGCCAAGCCGTTGGTCAAGCAGTCGGCCAAACAGGCGATTTCAACGCTGGGGCTCGATGGCGTGTTGTATCTGCTGGGCTTGCGCGACCGCGACGGTCAGTTATAAGCCGATCTCACTGTAGAAATACAGTCAAAAATGTGGGAGCCGGGCTTGCCCGCGATAGCGGCAGTTCAGTCAATGATGTGTTGACTGACACTCCGCTATCGCGGGCAAGCCCGGCTCCCACATAGGATGTCACCAGCATATCAGGCTTTCGGCAATGCGATACCCTGGCCCATCTGCACTGGCGTACCCGCTGCCAGTTCTTCAGCCCACTTCACCTGATCCGGCCCGAACAGCACGATGGCGGTCGAGCCCAGCTTGAAACGGCCCAGCTCCGCACCTTTTTCCAAATGAATCGGCGCACGTGCGGCTTCGTCGTAGCGGAAGGTTTTCAGCTCGCGCTTGGGTGGCGTTACCAACCCGGCCCACACCGTCTCAATCGACGCGACGATCATCGCACCCACCAACACCACGGCCATCGGGCCGCGCTCGGTGTCAAACAGGCATACAACCCGCTCGTTGCGCGCAAACAGCTCCGGTACGTTTTCGGCGGTGGTCTGGTTGACCGAGAAAATCCGACCTGGCACATAGACCATCTCACGCAAGGTGCCGGCCAGTGGCATGTGCACCCGGTGGTAGTCTTTGGGTGACAGGTAAATAGTCGCAAAATCGCCTCCCATGAACGGTGCAGCCAGCGCCGCGTCGCCACCGAGCAATTCCAGCACGCTGAAGCTGTGGCCCTTGGCCTGGAACACACGGCCATGTTCGATAGGGCCTAGCTGGCTGACGGCGCCATCGGCCGGGCTCAGCACGGCACCGGGAGTCTGGTCGAGCGGGCGGGCGCCGTCTTTCAAGGCGCGGGTGAAGAACGCGTTGAAATGCTCATAGGCGCTCAGGTCTTCAACCAGGGCCTGGGACATGTCCACTTGATAGCGCTTGGCGAACCAGGCGGTGAAGGCGTTCTTGAACCAGCGCACGCGGCACTCGGCAATGCAGCCGGCCAGGCGCGAGAGCAAGTGGTGTGGCAGCAAGTACTGGCTGAGGATAAACAACTGCTTTTTCATAACTGTCCTTAAACCTTAAATCTCAACGGGGGTGTCGGGGTGGTTGCCCCATTCGCCCCAGGAACCGGCATAGCCTTTGACTCGTGGATAACCGAGCGCCTTGGCCACCAGGTAGGTGAAGCCAGAGCGGTGGTGAGTCTGGCAGTGGGTAATGATTTCTTTATCGCGGGTCAGCCCGAGCTCTTCGAGGACCAGTGGCATGTCGCGACGGATGCGCAGGTTGCGCGCCTTGTCCATGCCGGCGGTCCATTCGAAATTCACCGCGCCGGGAATATGGCCCCCCTTGGCGGCGAGCACTTTTTCGCCGGAATATTCCAGCGGGCCGCGGGCATCCCAGACGCCCAGGTCGGCCGCGCCGAGACGGCTTTGCAGGTACTCACGGGTAGCCGTGGGGCCATCGTGCAACGTGAGGCTGACGGGGCCGCCTGCCGGCGCGGGCACTTCGATGGAGAGTGGGTACTTTTCCTCCAGCCATGCCAGCAGGCCGCCGTCGAGGTAGTGATATTTCTGGTGACCGATCACGTCGAGCATCCAGATAAAGCGTCCGGCCCAGCCGCCGCCTTCGTCGTCATAGACCACGTAGGTCGCGTCCGGGGTGTGGCCCAGTTCGCCGAACAGTTTTTCCAGGTCGGCCTTGCTCGGCAGCAAGCCGGGTGCCGGTGGCTGGCCCAGTTGGGTGCGCTTGGGGTCAACAAAATGCGCGCCGGGGATATGCCCTTCGGCGTAGCGGGCGGCACTGGTGAGGTCCACCAGAATCAAGTGCTCGGCATCCAGTTGAGCGAGCAGGTCACTGGATTCGATCACCAGCGGCAAGCCAGAGAAGTCAGGCATGTGAGGTCTCCTGGGCACAAATGTTGGTGATAAAGGCCGCTGATTGTAGCGCAAGCATCAGGCGCTGCGGTTGGTAAAGCTGTGCAGGGCTTTTTCGATGCATTGGGCGGTTTTGCCGAACGCCTGCACGGTGGTTTCCGAGAATGGTCCGCCGCCTTGGTCCGCCACTACCAGCATCACCACGCGGCCATTGCAGCTCAGCGAACGCAGCAGCAAGTGCTCGCCCGTAAACAGGCGACGCAGGATAGGCGGCAGCAGGGCGGAAAACTGCGCATGGTTGTCGGGGGTCAGACGCACCTGAGCGGACTTTTCCAGAAGGCGTTGCAGCAATGTGCTGTTGACCACATCCAGGCTCAGGTGCGCGGCGTCCCTGGGCAAACCGTCGGCCTGATGCACGCGCAGGGTGCTCAGGGCGCGATCGGCCATGAACAACAACACCCGCTGCATGCCACTGGCAACCAAGGCGTGCTTGGCGCAGGTGGTCAGGTGCATGGCGTTGGCAAAGCGGCTCGGCTCAACCAGCAACTCGGTGCAATGAGTGCGCCATACGGCCAGGGCTTCAGCCGTGGGCGGCGGCGCGGGCAACAAGCCGCGATGGACTTTTTGCACATGCCACGGCCAGATCAGCGACAGCGCCGGGTGCCAGAGGTCGGGCATCAAGGTGGTGCGGGCGCTCGTGACTGCCTGCTGGTGCGCCTGTTGTTGCACATCACTCAAGGGCACTTGCAGGTATAGCGCGGTGAGGTATTGCCAGCGTTCGGTGTGCGGGCAGGTCCAGGATTCCTGGGCGGACATCGCCAGGCCGTTGGCCAGCAACACGGTATTGGCTGGCTGGTTCAGCCAGCGGCGCAGGTTGGGGTCGGCGTCGAGCAATTGCTGGTGGCGCAAGGCGTCGTCTTCGCGGGCAATGTGCAGCGCCTTGACCAGCAGGCGTTGCTCGGCCAGCAGCAGCTTGTAGCCCTGCGAAACCCAGATCGGCAGGTGCCAGGCTTCGGTCAGGCCCAGGCACAGGTCCAGCAAGCGCACACCGAACAGTTCCTGCTCGACCTGGCGCGCCGACTGGCCCTTGTGAATCACCCGCAGCTCCCATTCCTCCAAAAGCTTGGGGTAGGCGACGGCCATCGGCCACAGTGGCGACAGAAACAGCAGGCTGCCCCAGTGGATGTCCTGCCATAGCCGCGCCAGGCGACTGCCGAACAAGCCGTTGGCTTGCTGGGACGCGTGCTGGCTGACCAGCAGCAGTTGGCGCAATGCGGCTGGGATTTCTCCAGCCGGCACCGAAGGTAGGCGTGCCAGCAACTCCTCGGCACGTTTGAGGCCGAGACGGTTAAGCGCTACTTCGAGGTTTTCGGCGGGCTCGGCCAGGCTCCCATGGGCTTGGCTGTTGGCCTCGCGCATCACGCTCAGCACCAGCGCCGGGCTGTTTTGCATCAGCTCGGCAATATCTCGCAATGAACTGCGACTGTCGCGGATGGCTTTGCACACGCGCTCATGGTTGGCCTGGGGAACGGGCAGCAGCACGTCGTCCAGGCGCTTGATCCAAGCGGCGAGGGTGGTGGGGCGGTTCGTTGGGACTGTCGTTTCGATTGCCATGATTGGGGCGCGATCATCACTTGTGTTCAACACACCCGGAACGGGCCGAATTGGCTTTTCGCCTTAACGGGCTATAGTCTGGCGCAGTTTTGCCGATAAGTAGAACAAGAGTTTTCTGCTGCACCCACTATGTCCATGAACCCGACGGCGCAAGTACCCATCTCCTATGGCTAAAATTATCGGCATCATTGTCGTCATCGCAAGTGTGCTCGGAGGGTACGTCCTCTCCCACGGTAAAATCGCCGCATTGATCCAACCTTTCGAAGTGCTGATCATCGGCGGCGCCGCGTTTGGCGCATTCTTGCAGGCCAACCCCGGCTACATGACCATGCACGTGATCAAGAAATCGCTGGGCATGTTCAGTTCGCGTTTTTCCCACACCTTCTATCTGGAAGTGCTGGGGCTGATCTACGAGATCCTCAACAAGAGCCGCCGCGAAGGCATGATGGCGATCGAAGGCGACATCGAAGACGCCGCCGCCAGCCCGATTTTCGCCAAGTACCCGGCCGTGCTCAAAGATGAGCGCATGACCGCGTATATCTGTGACTACCTGCGCATCATGTCCTCCGGTAACATGGCTCCCCACGAGCTGGAAGGCCTGTTCGACATGGAGTTGTTCAGCCTCAAGGAAGAGCTGGAGCATCCTTCCCATGCCGTGACCGGCATCGCCGATGGCATGCCCGGTTTCGGTATTGTCGCGGCGGTGCTGGGTATCGTGGTGACCATGGCGTCCTTGGGCGAGGGCGATCAAGCGGCCATCGGCATGCACGTGGGTGCGGCGCTGGTGGGTACCTTCTTCGGTATTCTCGCGGCCTATGGCTTCTTCGGCCCGCTCGCTACTTCCCTGGCCCACGATGCCAAGGAAGAGGTCAACCTCTACGAAGCGATCAAGGCGTGCCTGGTGGCTTCGGCATCGGGGATGCCGCCATCGCTGGCCGTGGAGTTCGGGCGCAAGGTGCTGTACCCCAAGCATCGCCCAAGTTTCTCCGAGCTGGAACAAGCGGTTCGCGGTCGCTAAGCCATGGAAAACAACCAGCCGATCATCATCAAGCGCGTCAAGCGCTTCGCTGCGGGGCACCATGGTGGTGCCTGGAAAATCGCGTTTGCCGACTTTGCCACGGCGATGATGGCGTTCTTCCTGGTGCTGTGGCTGATGTCCACCGCCACACCGGAACAGAAGATCGCCATCGCCGGTTACTTCAAAGACCCGATTGGCTTTTCGGAAAGCGGTACGCCATTTGTCATCGATCTGGGCGGTTCACCGCAACTGGCGCCAGAGCGCACCATCAACCCGGAAGTGCAAACTGAGTCGCCCCAGGAAAAAATCCCGATTGAGCGCGATACCGTCGAAACCATGGCCGAGCAGGTCGAGCAGGAACGCCTGGAACTGTTGCTGCAGGAGTTGCAGACCAAGGTTGAGGAAAACCCGCAACTGCTGAAGTTCAAGGACCAGATTTCGTTCGAGATCACGCCCGAAGGGCTGCGCATCCAGATCACGGACGCCGCCAACCGGCCGATGTTCGATTCCGGCAGTGCGCGCTTGAAGCCGTACTTTGAAGACATCCTGCTGGCCATGGCCGACACCATCAAGGCGGTACCGAACAAGATCAGCATCAGCGGCCATACCGACGCCAAGCCCTACGCGGGCCAGGGCGACTTCGGCAACTGGGAACTCTCGGCCAACCGCGCCAACGCCGCCCGCCGTGCGCTGGTGGCCGGCAGCTATCCGGACCCACAAGTGGCACGGGTGGTGGGCTTTGCCTCATCGCAGTTATTTGATCCCAAAGACCCGTTCAACCCGGTCAACCGCCGTATCGATATCGTGGTGCTGACCAAAAAAGCCCAGCGTGCGATTGAAGGCGACCAGCCACCGCCACCGGTACCGACTCAGGGCGATGGTGCCCCTGGCGAAGTGCCGGCCGACCCCAACGCACTGCCGCCTGAGCAGGAACCACTGCCGGCCCATGAGTTGCGGCAGAAGCTGAACCTGTTTGATGACGGTGGGATGAAGGATCCTACGGTGCCTGCGCCGGCCTCGTAACTTATCTCTCTACAGCAGAAACCAAAACGCCCCGAATCATTCGGGGCGTTTTCATTGGCGGTCAGAGTGGCAGGTAGGCTTTGACACCATTAACTACGCCTCGCATGTCGTCGGCGCACAGGCGTGGGACAACCTTGCGGATTTTCAGCATTTCCGGTGCAACAAAACCTCGTGTGAAGTCACACAGCAGCACGTCGCCTTGTTTGGGGTGATAGTAGAGAGCCAATGTTAATTCCCCACAAAAAGCAAAGCCGCCCGAAGGCGGCTTCATTCGACACGCAGCGGAGCTTGCTTCGCCCCTTCTGCGCCGCTGGATCAACCCCGAAAAGGATCCAGACTCCTGCCAGCTTTCGCTGGTGACGGAGCAATTATGGGCATCAGGAAATCTGAATACAAGCTGGCTTGTGTTTATGAGCCACCCAGTTGATCCGGATTCTTGATTCCCGCTCCTGTTAAATCAATGGGCTAGGGCGTTCAGCGCCGTGGTTTATGTGTATCAAGAAATTGACCGTCAATAACTGCTCTCAGGCAAGCTCGCAATAATCGACCGATAGCTGTTCATCCGCTGCTGTTGCACGCGGCCATCTTCCAGGGCCTTGAGCAATGCACAGCCCGGCTCGCGGTCGTGTTTGCAGTCGCGGAAGCGGCAGGTGCCGATCAGGTCGTTGAACTCGATAAAGCCCGCCTCCACATCGCTGCGGCTGACGTGGCCCAAGCCGAATTCACGGATGCCCGGGGAGTCGATCAGCTCGCCGCCGCCGGGGAAGTGGAACAACCGCGCGGTAGTGGTGGTGTGAGTGCCCTGGCCGGACAGTTCCGACAGTGGCCCCACGCGGGTATCGACTTCCGGCAACAGGCTGTTGACCAGCGATGACTTGCCCACGCCAGACTGGCCGACAAACACGCTGATCCGCCCGTCCAGCTGCTGTTGCAGCTGTTCCATGCCGTTGCCGTGATGGGCCGACACTTCCAGCACCGGGTAGCCCAGGGTGCGATAGACCGCCAGCAACGCATTGAGCGCCGGGGCGTTTTGCTCGTCGATCAGGTCGAATTTGTTCAACAGCAACAGCGGGCGGATGCCGGCATGTTCGGCCGCGACCAGGTAGCGGTCGATCAGGTTGGCATGGGGCTCGGGCAACGGTGCGAACACGATCACAATCATGTCGACGTTGGCTGCCACCGGCTTGAGCTGGCCACGGCTGTCGGGGCGACGCAGTTCGGTGCTACGCGGCAACTGGGCGACGATCACGCCGATGCCCTGGTTGCCGGCGCGCCACACGACTTTGTCGCCGGTCACCAGCGCAGGCAGGTTGGCGCGCAGGTGGCAACGGGACACCGAGCCTGCGAGTTCGCCTTCCAGCGCCTCGACTTCGACTTGCACACCAAAGTGCGCGATCACCAGGCCCGTTTGTTCGGGGCCCAGATCGCCGCCCTCGAGCGCTTCCACGGCGGAGGATTCACGTTTGGCGGCACGCGCTGCGCGTTCACCTTGAATCTTTTCGATGCGCCAGTTTTGGCGACGGTTGAGCTGGCGTTTGGCCATTGGTGTTCCGTGTCGATAATGCAAAAGTTGGGTAAAACGGTCGCGAGTCTAGCACGGCCCCGCCTGCTAAACTGCGCAGCTACGCCAAGGTGCCAAGAGAATCAAGCCATGCAAAACCCACAGAACCTGATTTGGATCGATCTGGAAATGACCGGTCTGAACCCCGACAGCGACGTCATCATCGAGATGGCGACGATTGTTACCGACAGCAACCTCAACACCTTGGCCGAAGGTCCGGTGATCGCCATCCACCACAGCGACGCCGTGCTCGCCACCATGGATGAGTGGAACACCCGCACCCACGGTAACTCCGGGCTGACCCAGCGTGTGCGCGACAGCCGCATCAGCATGGCCGAAGCCGAAGCCGAAACCATCGCATTCCTGGAAAAATGGGTGCCCAAGGGCAAGTCGCCGATCTGCGGCAACAGCATCTGCCAGGACCGTCGCTTCCTTTATACGCATATGAAGGCGCTGGAGAGCTACTTCCACTATCGCAACCTGGACGTATCGACGCTTAAAGAGCTGGCTGCGCGTTGGGCGCCGGAAGTCAAAGACAGCTTCCATAAAGGCAGCACGCACCTGGCGTTGGATGATATTCGTGAGTCGATCGCCGAGTTGCAGCATTACCGCAAGCATTTCATCAAGGCTTGAAAACGGGCGACTGCTGAACATGTGGGAGGGGGCTTGCTCCCGATGGCGTTGTGTCAGCCCCAGATGCATTGACTGACACTCCCTCATCGGGAGCAAGCCCCCTCCAACACTTGAATGGGTTTGCAAATCCAAGTGTTGGAGAGCGTTTGCCCCCTTTTGGTGCCATCAGCAAATGATTAGACTGCCGGCCTCCCTGCAAGGATCGCCATCATGCTGTTGATGCTCTACCTCATCGCCATCACCGCCGAAGCCATGACCGGCGCCTTGTCCGCCGGTCGGCGCGGCATGGACTGGTTTGGCGTGGTGCTCATCGCCTGCGTGACGGCCCTGGGCGGTGGTTCGGTGCGCGATGTGCTGCTCGGCCACTACCCGCTGACCTGGGTCAAGCACCCGGAGTACCTGGTGCTGACCTCCGTCGCGGCGCTGGTGACGATCTTTATCGCGCCGCTGATGCGCCGCCTGCGCTCACTGTTTTTGGCGCTGGACGCCTTGGGGTTGGTGGCATTCACCCTGATCGGCTGCATGACCGCCCTGGAAATGGGTCACGGCATGTTGGTGGCGTCCGTCAGCGGGGTCATCACCGGCGTATTCGGGGGCATCCTGCGGGATATCTTCTGTAACGACATTCCGCTGATCTTCCGCCGCGAGTTGTACGCCAGCGTGTCGTTCCTGGCCGCCTGGTTCTACTTGCTGTGCCTGTATCTGGAACTGCCGAGCGAACAGGCGATTCTGTTGACGCTGTTCAGCGGCTTTCTATTGCGCCTGCTGGCGATCCGTTTTCACTGGGAAATGCCCAAGTTCGTCTACAACGACGACGTACACTAGCGGGCCGCGTGCTGGTTCAGCGCCCATTCCACATGCTCGCGAACCAGCTCTGAGGGGTAGTCCCGCCGCGCCTTCAAGGCTTCCAATACCGGAATGCTTGACGGCGCATTGCCCAGGCCCACCGCCAGATTGCGTAACCAGCGCTCGTAACCGGCGCGGCGCAGGGGGGAGCCCTCGGTGCTGCTGAGGAATTTATCCTCGTCCCACATAAATAGTTCGGCTAACTCGGCGTTATCCAGGTTGTGCCTGGGCTTGAAATCGCTTTCGGCAGTGGGTCGAGCGAAACGATTCCATGGACAAACGATCTGACAGTCATCGCAGCCAAAGACGCGGTTGCCGATCAGTGGGCGCAGGTCCTCGGGAATGGCGCTCTTTAGCTCGATGGTCAGGTAGGAAATGCAGCGCCGGGCATCCAGCACGTAAGGGCCGACGAAGGCGTTGGTGGGGCAGATGTCCAGGCACGCCGTGCAACGGCCGCAGTGCTCGGTAGTGTGGGGTGGGTCCACCGGCAACGGTAAATCGACAAACAGTTCGCTCAAGAAGAAATAACTGCCGGCCTTGCGGTTGAGCACAAGGGTGTTTTTACCGATCCAGCCCAGTCCGGCTTGTTCGGCGATGGCTTTTTCCAGGACCGGCGCGCTGTCGACAAAGGCGCGAAAGCCGAACGGCCCGATCTGCGCCTGGATGCGGTCGGCCAGCTGCTGCACGCGCTTGCGGATCAGCTTGTGGTAGTCGCGGCCCAGGGCGTAGCGCGAGATATAGGCTTTTTCCGGCTGGCCCAGCAGTTGCGCCATCTGGGTGTCGCCGGGCAGGTAGTCCATGCGCAGTGACACCACGCGCAAGGTGCCGGGTACCAGTTCCTCGGGATGGGAGCGTTTGCTGCCGTGGGCGCCCATGTAGTCCATCTCGCCGTGGTAGCCCGCGTCGAGCCAGCGTTGCAGGTGCTGTTCATGCTCAGCCAGGTCCAGGCCACTGATGCCGACTTGTTGAAAGCCCAGCTCGCGGCCCCAGTCTTTGATCGATTGGGCGAGGGCGGGCAGATCGGAGGTAATAGCAGGCATGAGACACGGGAAACCACAGGTTAGATGCGTATAATTCTGCCAGACATCGGAGCTTGAAGACGCATGCCTCAGACAAAACACCCAATTACCGACGTTCAGCTGTTGTTGCCCGGCCATTTGCCGCAACTGGCTGCGCGTTCTCCGGACGCCCATAAGGGCCAGTTCGGCCACCTGCTGGTTATCGGTGGTGACCGTGGCTTTGGCGGTGCGGCGCTGCTGAGCACCGAAAGTGCCCTGCGCGGTGGCGCCGGCATGGTCTCGCTGGCAACTCGACCGGAACATGTGCCAGCCGCTCTGGCCCGGCTGCCGGAAGTCATGGCTGTCGGCGTGAGCTCGGCCAACCAGTTGATGGGCCTGCTGGAAAAAATCTCGGTGATCGTCATTGGCCCAGGCCTGGGCGATGCCGCTTGGGGCAAAAGCCTGTTGTCGGTCGCGGCCAATGCCCGCCAGCCGCAGGTGTGGGACGCCGACGCGCTCAATCAACTGGCCACTGGCAGCGTCGAGCTGCCGGCCAACTGTGTGATTACGCCTCATCCGGGCGAAGCTGCGCGTTTGTTGGGGCTATCGACAGCCGAGGTTCAGGCCGATCGCCTTAATGTGGCGCGCGCGTTGAGTCACAAATTCAATGCAGTGGCTATCCTCAAGGGTGCTGGCAGTTTGATTGCCAGCCCGGATGGACGGCTTGCCCGTTGTGATCAAGGCCACCCGGCGATGGCGACGGCGGGGCTTGGGGATGTCTTGGCTGGTCTGGTCGGCGCGCTATTGGCTCAGGGTATGCCCGCGTACGAGGCAAGCTGCCTGGCCGTGTGGTTGCACGCTACCGCTGGCGACCGCCAGGGCAGTTTTGGTCGGGGGCTGGCTGCCAGCGACCTGATCCCTGCCATTCGTCAATTGCTGGAGGAGCAGTCGCCGTGCCTGAAGTAATTCTTTTCCTGGCAGATGAAGAGGCCATGGTCGCGTTGGGGCAGCGTCTTTCGCAGGTCACGCAAGGGGCAGGGTTGATCTTTCTCGAAGGCGATCTCGGCGCAGGCAAAACCACATTGTCCCGGGGGATTATTCGCGGCCTGGGCCATACCGGCGCGGTAAAAAGCCCGACCTTTACGTTGGTCGAGCCCTACGAGATCGGCGACGTGCGTGCTTTCCACTTCGATCTTTATCGCCTGGTAGATCCAGAGGAACTGGAGTACATGGGCATCCGTGATTACTTCGATGAAGATGCGCTGTGCCTGATCGAATGGCCAGATAAAGGCACAGGCTTTTTGCCAAAGCCAGACATGACCATTACCATTACGCCGCATGAGCACGGACGTCAGCTGAAGTTGTTGCCCCAGAGCGTGCGCGCTGAAGCGTGGTGCACCGCTCTGGCATTGGAATTCAAATAAAATTGGTGGGGTTAGGTATGCGCTTTCGCGCGTTGGTTGCTGTCGTGGGGGTGTTGCTTGCGGCAATGACTGTCAATGCTCTGGCTGCTTCACAGGTAAAGAGCGTTCGCCTGTGGCGAGCGCCGGATAACACGCGACTGGTGTTCGACCTGTCTGGCCCGGTCCAGCACAGCGTCTTTACCCTGACGGCGCCTGATCGCCTGGTGATCGACATCAACGGTGCGAGCCTGGCCGCGCCGCTGAAGGTGTCTACCGCCAATACCCCGATTACCGCCATGCGCTCGGCCCAGCGTACGCCGACCGACCTGCGCGTGGTCATCGACCTGAAAAAGGCCGTGACGCCTAAGAGCTTCTCCCTGGCGCCCAACGCCCAATACGGTAACCGACTGGTGGTCGACCTGTTCGACAACCCCGCCGACGCGGCACCACCGCCTGCGCCGACGCCAAGCGTGGCTACCGTGCCTGCGGTGCCGGTCAACCCGTCGCAACCCCAGGTCAAATTGCCACCGCCGCCGCCTGCACCGGCAGGCAAGCGCGACATTATCGTGGTGATCGACGCCGGCCACGGTGGTGAAGATCCGGGGGCTTCCGGCTCACGCGGCCAGCATGAGAAAGACGTGGTACTGGCCATCGCTCGCGAGCTGCAACGCCAGGTCAACGGCATGAAAGGCTACCGCGCCGAGCTGACCCGCACCGGTGACTACTTCATTCCGTTGCGTGGCCGTACCGAAATTGCGCGCAAGAAGGGCGCTGACCTGTTCGTGTCCATTCACGCCGACGCCGCGCCTTCAACTGCTGCATTTGGTGCCTCGGTATTTGCCCTGTCGGATCGCGGTGCCACGTCCGAGACCGCCCGCTGGCTGGCCGACAGTGAAAACCGCTCCGACTTGATCGGCGGGGCCGGCAACGTGTCCCTCGATGACAAGGACAAGATGCTCGCCGGTGTGCTGCTCGACCTGTCGATGACCGCCTCGCTGACCTCCAGCCTTAACGTTGGCCAGAAAGTCCTGAGCAATATCGGTCGTGTGACGTCGCTGCATAAACAGCGGGTGGAACAAGCCGGGTTCATGGTGTTGAAGTCGCCGGACATCCCGTCGATCCTGGTGGAAACCGGGTTTATCTCCAACGCCAACGAGGCCTCCAAGCTGGCCAGCGCCAGCCACCAGCAAGCGCTGGCGCGCTCCATCAGTGCGGGCGTGCGCCAGTTCTTCCAGCAGAACCCACCACCGGGCACTTATATCGCCTGGCTACGCGATTCCGGCAAAATCGCCCAGGGCCCGCGTGACCATCGTGTGCAGCCCGGCGACACCGTTGCCATGCTGGCGGTACGTTTCCAGGTCACGCCTGCGGCCTTGCGCAGCGCCAATAACCTGAAAACCGATGAGTTGAAGATCGGCCAGGTGTTGACCATTCCCGGCACTGAATTGGCGGCACAGTAATGAGCGAATCCTTGTTGAACAGCGGCTCGCGCATCGAATTGCTCAGCCCGCGCCTGGCTAACCAGATTGCTGCGGGTGAGGTCGTCGAGCGCCCTGCGTCGGTGATCAAGGAGCTGCTGGAAAACAGCATCGACTCTGGTGCCAGGCGCATCGATGTCGACGTGGAGCAGGGCGGCGTCAAGTTGCTGCGGGTACGTGATGACGGCAGCGGCATCTCCTCCGATGATCTGCCGCTGGCTCTGGCCCGTCACGCCACCAGCAAGATCCGTGATCTGGAAGACCTTGAGCGGGTCATGAGCCTGGGTTTTCGCGGTGAAGCCCTGGCCTCCATCAGTTCCGTGGCGCGCCTGACCCTGACCTCCCGCACCCGCGACGCCGAGCAAGCCTGGCAAGTGGAAACCGAAGGCCGCGACATGGCGCCTCGGGTCCAGCCGGCTGCACACCCGGTGGGCACTTCGGTGGAGGTGCGCGACCTGTTCTTCAACACCCCGGCGCGGCGCAAATTCCTCAAGGCCGAGAAAACCGAATTCGATCACCTGCAAGAAGTCATCAAGCGCCTGGCCCTGGCCCGTTTCGATGTGGCGTTTCACCTGCGCCACAACGGCAAGACCATCCTCAGTCTGCACGAAGCCAACGACGACGCCGCCCGCGCACGACGTGTGGCAGCCGTGTGCGGCAGCGGTTTCCTGGAGCAGGCGCTGCCGATTGAAATCGAGCGCAATGGCCTGAGGTTGTGGGGTTGGGTGGGGTTGCCGACGTTCTCCCGTAGCCAGGCCGACTTGCAGTACTTCTTTGTGAATGGCCGTGCGGTTCGCGACAAGCTGGTAGCCCACGCGGTGCGCCAGGCTTATCGCGACGTGCTGTTCAACGGCCGGCACCCCACGTTTGTGCTGTTCTTCGAGGTCGACCCGTCGGTGGTCGACGTCAACGTGCACCCGACCAAGCACGAAGTACGCTTCCGGGACGGGCGCATGGTGCATGACTTCCTGTATGGCACGCTGCACCGCGCCTTGGGCGATGTGCGCCCGGATGATCAACTGTCAGCGCCGATTGTCACGGCGGTGGTGCGCCCGAGCGGTCCTGAGGCCGGTGAGTTCGGTCCGCAAGGTGAAATGAGCCTGGCGGCCAACCTGCTGCAATCGACGCCGTCGCAGCCAGCCTACACGGCGCCAAACTCGGGTGCCGGTGCGGGTTACCAGTACCAATACACACCGCGTCCGCAGTCGACGGTGCCGGTGGCTGAGGCCCAGGCGGCTTACCGGGAGTTTTTCGCGCCGCTGCCGGGTGCCGAGCCGGGTGCTGCTCCCTCGTTGCCGGAAGGCGGCGGTGATATCCCGCCGCTGGGCTATGCCCTGGCGCAGCTCAAGGGCATCTACATCCTTGCGGAAAACGCCCATGGCCTGGTGCTGGTGGACATGCATGCCGCCCATGAGCGGATCATGTACGAACGCCTGAAGATCGCCATGGCCAGCGAAGGCCTCAGCGGTCAGCCGCTGCTGGTGCCGGAGTCCCTGGCCGTGAGCCAGCGCGAGGCCGATTGCGCCGAAGAACACCACAGCGTGTTCCAGAAGCTGGGTTTTGAGCTACAACGCCTGGGCCCGGAAACCCTGGCGATCCGTCAGATTCCCGCGCTGCTCAAGCAGGCCGAAGCCAACCGCCTGGTGGCCGACGTGCTGGCAGACCTGATGGAATACGGCACCAGCGACCGTATCCAGGCGCATATCAACGAATTGCTCGGCACCATGGCCTGCCACGGCGCCATCCGCGCCAATCGCCGCCTGGCCCTGCCGGAAATGAACGGCCTGCTGCGTGACATGGAAAACACCGAGCGCAGCGGCCAATGCAACCATGGCCGACCGACCTGGACCCAAATGGGCCTGGACGATCTGGACAAACTGTTCTTGCGCGGCCGTTGATGAGCGCCTTGCCCCCCGCGATCTTCCTGATGGGCCCCACGGCCGCCGGCAAGACGGACCTGGCCATCGAGCTGACCAAGGTGTTGCCCTGCGAGTTGATCAGTGTCGACTCTGCCCTGGTTTACCGGGACATGGATATCGGCACGGCCAAGCCGTCCAAAGCGCTATTGGCCCAATATCCGCATAAATTGATCGACATCATCGACCCGGCGCAGAGCTATTCGGCTGCGGATTTTCGCACCGATGCCCTGGCGGCCATGGCCGAGATCACCGCGCGCGGCAATATCCCGCTGCTGGTGGGTGGCACCATGCTCTACTACAAGGCATTGCAGGAGGGGCTGGCCGATATGCCGCCTGCCGATGCCCAGGTGCGCGCCGAACTCGAAGAAGAGGCTGTACGCCTTGGCTGGCAAGCCCTGCACGACCAGTTGGCAGCGGTGGACCCCGTGTCCGCAGCGCGCATCCACCCCAATGATCCCCAGCGCCTTACCCGTGCCCTGGAAGTTTGGCGTGTCAGCGGCCAGACCATGACTGAACATCGGCGCAAACAAAGTGCGCAAAGTGCTGATGCAGGCGCATCTGGACAGTCACAATTGCCCTATACTGTGGCGAATCTGGCCATCGCTCCGGCAAATCGCCAGGTGCTGCATGAACGAATTGCACAAAGATTCACAATTATGTTGGAACAGGGGTTTGTGGACGAGGTCGTAGCACTGCGTTCAAGAGGTGACCTGCATGCCGGGCTGCCTTCGATACGTGCTGTAGGCTACCGCCAAGTCTGGGATCATCTGGATGGCAAGCTGACGTCAGCCGAAATGCAGGAGCGCGGCATCATCGCCACGCGCCAATTGGCGAAGCGCCAGTTCACCTGGCTGCGCAGCTGGAGCGATTTGCACTGGTTGGACAGCCTGGACAGCGACAATCTGTCACGCGCCTTGAAATACTTGGGAACGGTCTCCATATTGAGCTGAGTCCTTGCAATTGCCGTCTATCCTTGGGGGTGTGACGGCCATAAGCTATCTATTTTCCGATTTTTTATTATTGATCCTTAAAGGAGTGCGGCACATGTCAAAAGGGCATTCGCTACAAGACCCTTACTTGAATACTTTACGTAAAGAGAAAGTTGGGGTTTCCATCTATCTGGTCAACGGTATCAAGTTGCAAGGCACGATCGAGTCGTTCGACCAGTTCGTGATCCTGCTGAAAAACACCGTCAGCCAGATGGTCTACAAACACGCTATCTCGACAGTCGTTCCAGTTCGTCCAATCCGTCTGCCTAGCGCAGCAGGTGATGAACAGGGTGACGCTGAGCCAGGTAACGCCTGATAGGAGTCTCCTTTGTTCTTTGAGCGCCACGGTGGTGGTGAGCGAGTAATCCTCGTTCACTTGGATGGACAGGACCCTGAGGCGCGCGAAGATCCGCAGGAGTTTCAGGAGTTGGCAAATTCGGCCGGCGCCGAGACCGTTGCGTTTTTTAACGTGCCGCGTCATCGGCCAACCGCCAAATACCTGATCGGCAGCGGCAAGGTCGAGGAACTGCGCGACCTGGTTCACGCTGAAGAAGCCGATCTGGTGATCTTCAATCACACCCTCACGCCCAGTCAGGAACGTAACCTCGAACGTGTTTTCGAGTGTCGCGTGATCGACCGTACCGGCCTGATTCTCGATATTTTCGCCCAGCGCGCCCGTACCCATGAAGGCAAGCTCCAGGTCGAACTGGCTCAGCTTGATCACATGAGCACCCGCCTGGTTCGCGGCTGGACTCACCTTGAGCGTCAAGGTGGCGGCATCGGTATGCGCGGTCCGGGTGAAACCCAGCTGGAAACCGACCGGCGTCTGCTGCGGGTTCGCCTGCGCCAGATCAAGGGCCGCCTGGAAAAAGTCCGCAGCCAGCGCGAACAATCGCGCCGTGGCCGTTCCCGTGCGGATATCCCTACCGTGTCCCTGGTGGGCTATACCAACGCCGGCAAGTCCACGCTGTTCAACAACGTGACGAAATCGGACGTGTACGCGGCCGACCAACTGTTCGCCACCCTCGACCCGACCTTGCGCCGTCTGGACATAGACGACCTGGGGCCGATTGTCCTGGCCGATACCGTGGGTTTCATTCGTCACTTGCCGCACAAGCTGGTCGAGGCATTTCGGTCTACGCTCGAAGAGTCGAGCAATTCCGACCTGCTGCTGCACGTGATCGATGCGGCCGAACCGGATCGCATGTTGCAGATTGAACAGGTCATGGTGGTGCTGGGCGAGATTGGTGCCCAGGACTTGCCGATCCTCGAGGTCTATAACAAACTCGATTTGCTTGAAGGTGTTGAGCCACAAATCCAGCGTGACGAAAACGGCAAGCCCCAGCGGGTCTGGCTGTCGGCGCGTGATGGCAGTGGTTTGGACCTGCTTGAGCAAGCAATTGCCGAACTGCTGGGCAGCGATTTGTTTGTCGGCACCTTGCGCTTGCCGCAGCGTTTTGCTCGACTGCGGGCACAGTTTTTCGAACTGGGTGCGGTACAGAAAGAAGAACACGACGAAGAAGGTGTCAGCTTGCTGGCCGTTCGATTGCCACGCTCGGAGCTCAATCGACTGGTCAGTCGCGAGGGTGTTGTGCCGGCGGAGTTCATTGAACAACACACTTTGCAATAAAAGCCTGAGAAAGCGGTTGTGCCGCAGTAGCAGGCATTCTGTAGCATTGGTCGGCGCGCCGTGGGTGCGTCTTTGCTTTATCAGATGGAGAGCGCTATGGCTTGGAATGAGCCGGGTGGCAACTCGAATAATCAGGATCCTTGGGGTGGTAAGCGCCGCAATAATGGCGACCGCAAGGGGCCACCGGATCTCGACGAGGCCTTCCGAAAGCTGCAGGAAAGCCTGAATGGGTTGTTCGGTGGTGGAAAAAAACGTGGCGGTGACGACGGCGGTCGCACCAGCAAGGGCGGCGGCTACGGCCTGCTGGGCCTGGGTCTTGTCGTGCTCGCGGCCGTATGGCTGTACAGCGCGGTCTACGTGGTGGACGAGCAGGAGCAAGCCGTGGTGCTGCGCTTCGGCAAGTACTACGAGACTGTCGGGCCGGGCCTGAACATCTATTTCCCGCCGATCGACAAGAAGTACATGGAAAACGTCACGCGTGAGCGTGCGTACACCAAGCAGGGCCAGATGCTGACCGAAGACGAGAACATCGTCGAAGTGCCGCTGACCGTGCAGTACAAGATCAGCAACCTGCAGGATTTCGTGCTGAACGTTGATCAGCCGGAGATCAGCCTGCAACACGCAACCGAAAGTGCCCTGCGCCATGTGGTGGGTTCCACCGCCATGGACCAGGTGCTGACCGAAGGTCGTGAATTGATGGCCAGTGAAATCAAGGAGCGCCTGCAACGGTTCCTCGATACCTACCGCACCGGTATCACTGTCACTCAGGTGAACGTACAGAGCGCCGCGGCACCGCGTGAAGTGCAGGAAGCGTTTGACGATGTGATCCGCGCCCGTGAAGACGAGCAGCGTTCGCGCAACCAGGCTGAAACCTATGCCAACGGCGTTGTGCCGGAAGCCCGTGGTCAGGCCCAGCGCATCCTTGAAGATGCCAACGGTTATCGCGACGAAGTGGTCTCGCGCGCCAAGGGTGAGGCAGATCGCTTTACCAAGCTGGTTGCCGAGTACCGCAAGGCGCCGGAAGTCACGCGTGAGCGTCTGTACCTGGACACCATGCAGGAAGTTTTCAGCAACACCAGCAAGGTTCTCGTGACCGGCAACAAGGGTGGGCAGAACAACCTGCTGTACCTGCCGCTGGACAAGATGATCGAAAGTGGTCGTAGCGGCACCAGCGCACCGTCCACCGGTTCGAATGCCGCTGCCAACGAAGCGAGCGCCCGTGCGGCCGCTGACTTGCTGCAACAGCAAACACGTACCAGGGAGAGTCGTTGATGAGCAATAAATCGCTGACCGCCCTGATTGTGGGCGTCGTCGTGGTCATCGCTGCCTGGAACTGCTTCTACATCGTGGCTCAGACCGAGCGTGCGGTGCTGCTGCAATTCGGTCGCGTGGTCCAGGCGGATGTCCAGCCAGGCCTGCATGTGAAAGTCCCCTACGTCAACCAGGTGCGCAAGTTCGACGCCCGCCTGATGACCCTGGATGCACCGACACAGCGCTTCCTGACCCTGGAAAAGAAAGCCGTGATGGTTGACGCCTACGCCAAGTGGCGCGTCAAGGATGCCGAGCGCTTCTACACCGCGACCTCCGGCCTCAAGCAGATTGCCGACGAGCGTTTGTCCCGTCGTCTGGAATCGGGCCTGCGTGACCAGTTTGGTAAGCGCACCCTGCATGAGGTGGTTTCTGGTGAACGTGATGCGCTGATGGCGGATATCACCCGTTCGCTGAACACCATGGCGGAAAAAGAGCTGGGTATCGAAGTCGTCGATGTCCGGGTCAAGGCCATTGACCTGCCCAAGGAAGTGAACCGCAGCGTGTTCGAACGTATGAGCACCGAGCGTGAGCGTGAAGCTCGTGAGCACCGTGCCAAGGGTAACGAGCTGGCTGAAGGTATCCGCGCCGATGCTGACCGTCAGCGCCGAGTCCTGCTGGCAGAGGCCTATCGTGAGTCTGAAGAGGCCCGCGGTGATGGTGATGCTCAAGCGGCGGCGATCTACGCCAAGGCTTACGGCCAGGACCAGGAGTTCTACGCGTTCTACCGTAGCCTGCGTGCCTACCGTGAAAGCTTCGCGAACAAAACCGACGTACTGGTGCTGGACCCAAGCAGCGACTTCTTCCGCTACCTGGAAAAGTCCAAGTAACAGGCCTGTGATTCTGTAGGGGGCACTCCGTCGGGCGGCTAAAATGCCTGGCGGGGTGATCCTTTCAGAAAACGGGTGTATGATGCGGCAGCCGGGAAATTCCCGGCTTTTTTGCGTCTGCATGTTTGATTCGGCAGGCGTGACAGGTTTTTCGAGGAAAGTGCCCGACGAGGCCGTTTGCAGGCCGTTCGTCACGTCGCTCTTGCGCGTGGTTTATGCAGGAGGCGGGTATTTTCTGCTTCACTCAAGGCTCGGCCGAGGGCTGGCCGCCCGGATCAAAGGGGAATGGCGTAATGGCAACGGTAGACCGCTGGCTGCTGCCAGATGGCATCGAAGAAGTACTGCCACCAGAAGCTGCGCGCATTGAAGTAGCGCGTCGCCAGGTGTTGGATCTGTTCCAGAGCTGGGGTTACGAGTTTGTCGTGACTCCCCATATCGAGTACCTGGAATCCCTGCTGACCGGCGCGGGCCAGGACCTGGATCTGCGCACCTTCAAGGTGATCGACCCGCAATCGGGCCGGCAAATGGGGTTCCGTGCCGACATCACGCCGCAAGTGGCGCGCATCGACGCGCACACCCTGCGCCGCGAAGGTCCGAGCCGCCTGTGCTACGCCGGCAGCGTGTTGCATGCCCAACCGCGAGCCTTGTCGTCTTCGCGCAGCCCGATCCAGTTGGGTGCCGAGTTGTACGGCGATGCCAGCCCGAGCAGCGACGTTGAAGTGATCAGCCTGATGCTGGCCATGCTGCAACTGGCTGACGTGCCGGATGTCCACATGGACCTGGGCCACGTCGGTATCTATCGTGGCCTGGCCCGTGCGGCCGGCTTGTCCGGTGAGGTGGAGCAACAGTTGTTCGATGCCCTGCAGCGCAAGGCGATCGACGAAGTGATCGCCCTGACCGAGGGTGTGCCGGCTGAACTGGCCGGTATGCTGCGTGCGCTGGTGGACCTGTGCGGTGGTCGTGAAGTGCTGGTGGCTGCGCGTGAGCGCCTGGCCAATGCGCCGGCGCCGGTATTGGCGGCACTGGATGACGTGCTGGCGATTGCCGAACGCTTGTCGGCGCGGTTCCCGCAGCTGCCGCTGTATTTTGATCTGGGCGAGTTGCGCGGCTACCACTACCACACCGGTGTGGTGTTCGCGGTATTTGTCCCGGGTGTTGGCCAGGCCATCGCCCAAGGTGGTCGTTACGACGATATCGGCGCCGACTTCGGTCGCGCGCGTCCGGCCACTGGTTTTTCCACCGATTTGAAAACCCTGGTGACCCTGGGGCGTGCTGAGGTCGAGCTGCCGTCTGGTGGCATCTGGATGCCCGACAGTACGGACGCGGCGCTCTGGCAGCAGGTTTGCCAGTTACGCAGTGAGGGTCAGCGTGTGGTCCAGGCCTTGCCTGGGCAGCCATTGGCCGCCGCCCGTGAAGCGGACTGCGACCGGCAATTGATTCAGCAGAACGGGCTTTGGCAAGTATCGCCACTGGCTTCTTGAGTTTTCCTGCCGGCCATCGCCGGCACCAAGTTTGCGCGAATGAGGACAAGTGTTATGGGTAAGAATGTCGTAGTCCTGGGCACCCAATGGGGTGATGAGGGCAAAGGCAAGATCGTTGATCTGCTGACCGAACATGCTGCCGCCGTAGTGCGCTACCAGGGTGGCCACAACGCTGGCCACACCCTGGTCATCGATGGCGAAAAAACCGTCTTGCACCTGATTCCGTCGGGCGTACTGCGCGAAGGCGTGCAGTGCCTGATCGGCAACGGCGTGGTAGTTGCACCTGACGCCTTGCTGCGCGAGATCACCAAGCTGGAAGAGAAAGGCGTACCGGTGCGCGAGCGCCTGCGCATCAGCCCGTCCTGCCCGCTGATCCTGTCCTTCCACGTTGCACTGGACCAGGCCCGTGAAAAGGCCCGTGGCGAGCTGAAGATCGGCACTACCGGTCGCGGCATCGGTCCGGCCTATGAAGACAAGGTTGCGCGTCGTGGCCTGCGTGTGGGCGACCTGCTCAACATGCCGCGCTTTGAAGACAAGCTGCGTGAACTGGTGGATTACCACAACTTCATGCTGGTGGGTTACTACAAAGAGCCTGCCATCGAGTTCGACAAGACCCTGGCCGAGTGCAAGGAATACGCAGAGCTGCTCAAGCCGCTGATGCTGGACGTGACCGCCGAGCTGCACGACCTGCGTCGCGCCGGCAAAGACATCATGTTCGAAGGCGCCCAGGGCTCGTTGCTGGACATCGACCACGGCACCTACCCGTACGTGACCAGCTCCAACACCACTGCTGGCGGCGTTGCCACAGGTTCAGGCGTTGGTCCGATGTTCCTGGACTACATCCTGGGCATCACCAAGGCTTACACCACCCGTGTAGGCTCGGGTCCGTTCCCGACTGAGCTGTTCGACGACGTTGGCGCGCACCTGGCCAAGCAGGGTCACGAATTCGGCGCCACCACTGGCCGTGCTCGTCGTTGCGGTTGGTTCGACGCCGTTATCCTGCGTCGCGCTATCGATGTGAACAGCATTTCGGGCATTTGCCTGACCAAGCTGGACGTACTCGACGGCCTGGAAGCCATCAACATCTGCGTCGGCTACAAAGACGCGCAAGGCAACGACGTTGCCCCGACTGACGCTGACAGCTACGTGGGCCTGCAGCCTGTGTACGAAGAAGTGCCAGGTTGGACCGAATCGACCGTGGGCGCCAAGACCCTGGAAGAACTGCCAGCCAACGCCCGCGCTTACATCAAGCGTGTGGAAGAGCTGATCGGTGCACCGATCGACATTATTTCGACCGGCCCGGACCGCAACGAGACCATCGTTCTGCGTCACCCGTTCGCTTAATAAAGTGTTGATGTAAAAAGCAAAGGGCTCCTTCGGGAGCCCTTTGTCGTTTCTGCCTGGCAAACGGCACGACCCTTGCTGTGTTTCCCCCTTTCGAGGTGCTATCAAATTAGTGGCACCCGTGGTGGAGGGGTTTCCAGTGTCTGCCGTTCTCTCGTTGTTACAAAGCCGTCTGTTGCGGCCGGTGTTCGTTACCCTTGGTATCGCCCTTTTGGTGCAAGTGCTGGTTGCCGTCGCGCTGACGCGGAGCACCGTGACCGCGCTGGAAGCTGATTTGGGTAATCGTCTGGGCATCGATAGTCAGAAACTGTCTGGCGAATTGGCCCAGGCCGGCAAGGAGGTCATGTCCAGCCTCGACAGCTTGTCCTCCAGCACGCGCCAGCGCCTGACAGCCGGGCTTTCCACGCGTCTGCAGGAAGAGCAGAAGCAACTGCGTGCGACCCTGGAAAAAGACCTGAAGGACTCCGCCAATGACATGGCGCAGTTGCTGGCCTCGGTCGCGCCCCGCGCCATGTGGGACAGCGATGTGCCAACACTCTCGGAATTTGCCCGGCGTGCCCAACGCAATCCCAACGTGTTGTTCGTCGTGTATGACGACGCCGCGGGTGAGCACCTGACGCGTTATCTGAACCGTGATAACCCGATCAACCAGGCGTTGCTGGCAAAGGGCGCGGGTGAGCGTGCCCTCGATAAAGTGCTGAACGCGGCCAAGACAGACCCGTCGGTGTACTACGTCGAAGCCTCCATCAGCCCAAATGGTGTGGAAATCGGCAAGGTGCGCATGGGCGTGTCGACCGTCGCGGTTGAGGCCGACCTGCAAGCATTGGATAAGCGCTTTGCCGCGCTGATCGCCAGCGGTGATCAACTGGTGGGCGATAGCCTCCAGGGGGCGGCGGCTGATAGTGCCAGCGCCATGGGCGCCAGGCTGCAGTCGGCACAGGCAACTGCCACCCAAATGACTGCAAACACCTCCAGCGCCGTGCAAGAAGCGGCGGGCGCCCTGCGTTGGCGTATCGGCATGGGCCTGGCATTGGTGGGGCTTGGCGTATTGCTGTTGCTCGCTGTTGTGTTGGGCCGGCGCGTGGTCAATCGTCTCAAGCTGCTTATTGCCGCCATGGACGACCTGGCGGCAGGCGAGGGCGACCTCACCAAGCGTGTGCAGATCAACAGCAAGGACGAAATCGGTGATATGGCTTCGGCGGTCAATCGCTTTGTGGATAAGTTGCAGCCCATCGTGCGTGAGGCGGGCGATGTGGCCCAGCGTACCGGTGTGGAAATCGGCGCCATGACATTGCGTAATGCGGGCGCCGACGCGGCAGCGGGTTTGCAGCGCGACGAGGTTGCAGAGAGCTTGCGCGCACTTTCGCAAATGGCTGACGAGGCCCAGGCCGAAAGTCACGCCATGCAAGCGGCCTTGCAGCAGGTGGTGGATATTCGCCAGGCCACGGATGAGAACTCGCGCACCTCGGCTGAGGTCGGCAGCTTGATCGAGGCGTTGGCGGGGCAGGTGCAGGCTGGCTCCCAGGTAATTGAGCGGCTGGCGCAGCAAAGCGAGCAGATCGAAGTCGTGCTCACCGTGATCCACGGTATCGCCGAGCAAACCAATTTGCTTGCCCTGAATGCGGCTATCGAAGCGGCGCGGGCGGGCGAGACTGGACGTGGCTTTGCGGTGGTGGCGGACGAAGTGCGTGCGCTGGCCAGCAAGACCCAAAGCTCCACAGGCGACATCCAGGCGCATATCGTGGCGTTGCAACAGGGCGCGCGTGAGGCGGTGGAAACAATCGGCAAGGCTGGCCGCCAGGCCAATGAGGGCTTGCTGGTGTTGCGCGACAGTGTGCGTTTGCAGCAGACAGTACAAGCGTCGGTGGAGCAGGTGCACGCCGCGATTGGTCTGGCGACGCGTGCGGCTGAGCACCAGGCTCAGGGCGCCCATGCGGTGCGTGGGCGGGTGGAAGTGATCCATGCCCAGGCCGAGCGTGCGGCGCAGGCTGTGGTGGAGACGACGGCCAGTGGCAAGGTGCTGGATGGGTTGGCGGCGCAGTTGAAGGCGAGCCTGGGGCAGTTCCGGGCTTAGTGGTGTCCATACCGGCCTCATCGGGAGCAAGCCCCCTCCCACACTTGATTTGCGAACACATTCAAATGTGGGAGGGGCGGTGCGACGATTCGACTTGCCCCCGATAGCGGTCTCAGCGACTCAGATACATCCGAGTCGTAAGTAGATACACCGGCAACCCCGACACCAATATCAACAACGCTGCATACGGTGCCGCCGCCGCAAACTCCACATTCGAAGTATGCGCCCACACGGCCGTCGCCAAGGTATTCAACCCGGTCGGGCTCAGAAGCAAAGTCGCCGTCAATTCCTTCATCGCATCCAGAAACACCAGCGCAAATGCCGCCCCTAACGCCGGGAAGATAATCGGCAACGTCACTCGGCAAAACGCACTGAACGACGAAGCGCCCAACGTGCGCGCCGCCTCCTCCAGTTGTGGTGCCGCTTTGTTCAAGGCCGTACGAATCGGCGCCTGGGCCAATGGCAAAAACAGCAACGCATAAGCGATCAGCAACAACGCCGAGGTCTGGTACAGCGCGGGCACGTAATGCAGCGCGAAATACACCAGTGTCAGTGCAATCACCAGGCCGGGCAGGGCGTGTAGCAGGTAAGGCAGGCGTTCGGCCCACAGTGCCAACTGGCCTTTGTAGCGCACCACCAGCAAACCTACGGGCACCGCCAGTACCAGGCACAACGCCGCGCCTCCCAGCGACAAGGCAAGTGAGGAGAGCAACGCCTCGCCAATTTCAGCCAGTGGAAACGCGGCGGAAGATCCGACGGCCAACCAATAACCGAGCATCCCCAGTGGAATGCCGCTGCCAATGATCGCCAGCGCCAGGCAATACACCTGCCCCAATGGTGCCCACTTGCCCAGCCGGACCTGCTCGGCATGTCGCGCCGCGCCCTGGCCAATGCGCACGTGTCGGCCTTTGCCACGCACGCGCAACTCCAGCCACAGCAAGGTCAGGCACATCACCAGCAACACCGCCGAGAGCATCGCGGCATTGGCGTTGCTGAATTCCAGTTCGAATTGCTGGTAGATCGCGGTGGTAAAGGTCTGCAGGCCGATGATCGACAAGGCCCCGAACTCCACCAGCATGTGCAGGGCTATCAGGAGTGCCCCGGCCAATAGCGACGGCCATAGCAGCGGTAAGGTGACGCGAAAGAACACGCCCCAGCGATTCAGTCCCAGGGTGCGCGCGGACTCTTCCAGGGACGGGTCAAGGTTGCGCAAGGTTGCTGCCACCGGTAGAAATACCAGCGGGTACTTGGACAGACTCATCACCAGAATCGCGCCACCGAGCCCTTCGAAGCTCGCGCTCAGGGACACCCAGGTAAAGCTGCTGACAAACGCAGGTACCGCAAACGGCAGGCACAGGATTACGCCCCAGATCCTTCGTCCCGGCAGGTTGCTGCGTTCCAGTAGCCAAGCCAGGGACAGGCCGATCACACCACAGGTCACGGTCACGCCGACCATCAGCGCGAGGGTGTTGCGCAGCAGGCCAAACACATAAGGCCGCCACAGCAGATGCACCGCCTCTGCCCAGCCCGCTTGCCAGGCCTTGAGCCCGACATACGCCAGCGGCAGCAGGCTCAGGCCCACTAGCAGCAGTACCGGCAGCAACAGCCAGATCGACGGCCGTTTGCGCCGTGGGCTGAATGCCCCGGCCGTTAGCGAGGCGGTCATCAGTTCAAGCCAACATCACGTTCCAGCTCCAGCGCTTCCTCGGCGTTGCCAAGGTCGGCTGGGGTGACTTTCGGCGGCTGCAGCTCGCTGAAGGGCTTGAGGCCACGGTTGGATTGCATGCCCTTGCGCAGCGGGTACTCGGCCGAGGTGTTGGTGATCACGCGCTGGCCTTCTTCACTGGCCATGAATGCCAGCAGTTGCTGAGCTTCTTTGGGGTGTTTGCTGGATTTCAGTGCGGCAGCGGAGGATACGGTGATCAGGCCGCCAGCATCGCCATCGGTGAAGTAGTGCAGTTGGGAGTCCAGGTTGGTTTTTTCCTTTTTCAGGGCAAACCAGTAATAGTTGTTCACCAGCACGGTGGCCACTTCGCCATTTTCAACGGCCTTGAGGGCGACCATATTGTTGCTGTACACCTTGCCGAAGGCGCGCAGGCCGGTCAGCCACTCTTCGGCGGCTTCGCGACCGTGCAGTTTGATGATCGCCACGGCTTGTTCCTGGAAGGCACCGCTGGTGGGCACGAAGCCAACCTTGCCTTGCCACTCGGGGCCGGCGAAATCCAGGACGGATTTGGGCAGGTCCTTTTCAGCAATCAGTTTTGGATTGAACGCCACCACGCGGGTGCGTGCAGTCACGCCCATCCAATCACCATTACGACCGACGTAATCCTTGGGCAGCACGTCGAGGGTGCTGGCATCGATCTTCGCCAGCAAGCCTTGCTCGCCGAGTTTGTTCAGCGGCGGCGATTCTTCGGTATAGATCACGTCGGCGGGGGAGCGGTCACCTTCTTCGACGACCTGGCTGGCCAACTGATTGCTGCTGCCTTTGCGCACGTTGACGTGAATGCCGGTCTTGGCTTCAAAGGCTTTGGCGAGTTCATCGCCGACTTCCTTGTGTTGGCCGTTGTACAAGGTCAGGGCGATCTTGTCGGCAGAATAGGCGGCGGGCGAGAGCAGGGTCAGGCTGAGCAGGGTGAGGCTCAGGCCGCGCAGAAGGGATGTTTTGAGACGGTTATCGCGGATCATCATCCGAAGTGTTCCTCGCTATATGCAACAAATCATTGCAAGGATAAACGATAAAACTTCTCAAGTGCGGACGAGGGGGGGAAATCGCTGGGGAGTTTTTCGAGCGTCAGAAACGAAAAAACCCGCTTTCGCGGGTTTGATCTGAATTTGGTGCCCAGGAGAAGACTCGAACTTCCACGACCTTGCGATCACCAGCACCTGAAGCTGGCGTGTCTACCAATTTCACCACCTGGGCATTATCTAACAACGTTGCCGCTGTTGATGGGGCGAACTATACGGCGGGCTTTTTGATCTGTAAACCCCTGATTCGAAAAATATAAATCAATTTTTCCGTTAAAAATCAAAGGTCTGAAACGAAAAAACCCGCTTTCGCGGGTTTGATCTGAATTTGGTGCCCAGGAGAAGACTCGAACTTCCACGACCTTGCGATCACCAGCACCTGAAGCTGGCGTGTCTACCAATTTCACCACCTGGGCATTATCTGACAACGTTGCCGTCGTCGATGGCGCGCACTATACGGAGCGATATTTGAGCTGTAAACCCCTGCCATGAAAAAACCCTGGAAAATTTCGCCAGTGGTCGTGCAAGGTGCGCGGTGGGGGGGCGTAAAGGTCTTTTAAACGCTTGTTGATACCTGAAATTTCCCGTTTCAATACGCGTATGCCAAACTAACCCACATATAGACAAGGTGAAAACTCTCTAATGGCCGATTGGCAGTCCCTCGATCCCGAGGCCGCTCGTGAAGCGGAAAAATATGAAAACCCTATTCCTAGCCGCGAACTGATCCTGGCGCACCTCGCCGATCGTGGTTCGCCTGCTAGCCGCGAGCAGTTGGTCGAAGAATTCGGTCTGACCACCGAAGACCAGCTCGAAGCCCTGCGCCGCCGTCTGCGTGCGATGGAGCGCGATGCTCAATTGATCTACACCCGTCGTGGCACTTACGCGCCGGTAGACAAGCTCGACCTGATCCTGGGCCGCATTGCCGGCCATCGTGACGGTTTCGGCTTCCTGATCCCGGATGACGGCAGTGACGATCTGTTCATGAGCCCGGCGCAAATGCGCCTGGTGTTCGATGGCGACCGCGCCCTGGCGCGGGTTTCCGGCCTGGACCGTCGCGGTCGTCGCGAAGGCGTGATCGTCGAAGTGGTGTCCCGTGCCCACGAGTCCATCGTCGGCCGTTACTTCGAAGAAGGCGGCATCGGCTTTGTGGTTCCGGATAACCCGAAGGTGCAGCAGGAAGTGCTGATCACCCCCGGCCGCAACGGTGCCGCCAAGGTCGGCCAGTTCGTCGAGGTGAAAATCACCCATTGGCCAACGGCGCGCTTCCAGCCCCAGGGCGATATCGTTGAAGTGGTCGGCAACTACATGGCGCCCGGCATGGAAATCGACGTTGCGCTGCGCACCTACGATATTCCTCACGTCTGGCCTGATGCCGTGCTCAAAGAAGCCGCCAAGCTCAAGCCGGAAGTCGAAGAGAAAGACAAAGAAAAACGCATCGACCTGCGTCATCTGCCGTTCGTCACCATTGACGGCGAAGATGCCCGCGACTTCGACGATGCGGTCTACTGCGAAGCCAAGCCTGGCAAGCTGCGCCTGTTCTCCGGCGGCTGGAAGCTGTACGTCGCGATTGCCGACGTGTCCAGCTACGTGAAGATCGGTTCGGCCCTGGATAACGAAGCCCAGGTGCGCGGCAACTCCGTGTACTTCCCTGAGCGCGTGATCCCGATGCTGCCTGAGCAGCTGTCCAACGGCCTGTGCTCCCTGAACCCGAAAGTCGACCGTTTGGCCATGGTGTGCGAGATGACCATCTCCAAAACCGGCGAAATGACCGACTACCAGTTCTACGAAGCGGTGATTCACTCCCAGGCACGCCTGACCTACAACAAGGTCAGCACCATTCTGGAAACACCGAAGACCAGCGAAGCCAAGGCCCTGCGTACCGAGTACGCTGGCGTGGTCCCACACCTCAAGCAATTGTACTCGCTGTACAAGGTGCTGCTGGGCGCCCGTCATACCCGTGGCGCGATCGATTTTGAAACCCAGGAAACCCGGATTGTTTTCGGTTCCGAGCGCAAGATCGCCGCTATCACCCCGACCACCCGTAACGACGCGCACAAGTTGATTGAGGAATGCATGCTGGCGGCCAACGTGGCCACTGCCGAGTTCCTGAAGAAGCACGAAATTCCTGCGCTGTACCGCGTCCACGACGGCCCGCCGCCGGAACGTCTGGAAAAACTGCGCGCCTTCCTTGGTGAGCTTGGCCTGTCCCTGCATAAAGGCAAGGACGGCCCGACGCCCAAGGATTACCAGGCTCTGCTGGCCAGCATCAAGGATCGTCCGGATTACCACGTGATTCAGACCGTGATGCTGCGCTCCCTGAGCCAGGCGGTGTACAGCGCCGATAACCAGGGCCACTTTGGCCTCAACTACGAGGCGTACACCCACTTCACGTCGCCGATCCGTCGTTACCCGGATTTGCTCACGCACCGGGCGATCCGCAGCGTGATCCACTCCAGGCAGAACACCCCGCACGTCAAGCGCGCCGGTGCCATGACCATTCCGAAGGCGCGGATCTATCCGTACGACGAGGCGGCCCTGGAACAGTTGGGCGAGCAGTGCTCCATGAGTGAGCGCCGCGCCGACGAAGCCACCCGCGACGTAGTGAACTGGCTCAAGTGCGAGTTCATGAAGGATCGCGTGGGCGAATCGTTCCCGGGCGTGATCACTGCTGTGACTGGCTTTGGTCTGTTCGTGGAACTGACCGACATCTACGTCGAGGGCCTGGTGCATGTCACCGCCTTGCCGGGTGACTACTACCACTTCGATCCTGTGCACCACCGTCTGGCGGGCGAGCGCACCGGTCGCAGCTTCCGCTTGGGCGATACCGTCGAAGTGCAGGTCATGCGCGTCGATCTGGACGAACGCAAGATCGACTTCGGTATGCCTGACAAGCCCGCTGAGCCGGCTGGCCGCAAAAAGCGTGGCAGCGAAACCGCAGCGCCGGCTTCCAAAGGCAAGGCCACTGGCGCGAAGACGGCTGCCGAGCCTGCACCTGCCAAGTCGGGGCGTCGCTCTTCCTCCAAGGACAAGGCTCCTGAAGCCTACCGCCCAAGCGATGCTGCGGCGAAAAACGCCGAGCTGCGCAAGAGCCGCGAGTTGAAGCAGCAGCTGCTCAACGAAGCCAAAAGTGGTGGTAAAGCGGCGTCTGGGGGAAAGTCCCAAGGGGCGGAAAAACCGTCGAGCAAGCCAAGTAAACATCGTAAAGGCCCGCCCAAAGCGGGCTCTGCCCCCGCGAAAAGCGGCGGGTCGCGCAAACCTAAGGCCAAGTCATGAGTCTGGAAAAAATCTACGGCGTGCACGCCGTAGAAGCACTGCTGCGTCATCACCCCAAGCGGGTCAAGCAGGTTTGGTTGGCCGAAGGCCGCAGTGAGCCGCGTGTGCAGGCGCTGGTCGAACTGGCCACCCAAAACAAGGTTGCCATCGGCCAGGCCGAGCGTCGTGAAATGGACGTGTGGGTTGAAGGTGTACACCAGGGCGTGGTCGCGGACGTCAGCCCGAGCCAGGTATGGGGCGAGGCGATGCTCGACGAGCTGCTCGACCGTACCGAAGGCGCGCCTCTGTTGCTGGTACTGGACGGCGTGACCGACCCGCACAACCTCGGCGCCTGCCTGCGTTCGGCAGATGCTGCCGGCGCGCTTGCAGTGATCGTGCCTAAAGACAAGTCTGCAACCTTGACGCCGGTGGTGCGCAAAGTGGCTTGCGGCGCGGCAGAAGTGATTCCGCTGGTGGCCGTGACCAACCTGGCGCGCACCCTGGAGAAACTCCAGCAGCGCGGCCTGTGGGTCGTGGGTACGGCAGGCGAGGCCGAGGTCAGCATTTATGACCAGGACTTGACCGGCCCGACCATCCTGATCATGGGCGCCGAAGGCAAAGGCATGCGTCGTTTGACCCGTGAGCATTGCGATTATCTGGTGCACTTGCCGATGGCCGGTAGCGTCAGCAGCCTGAACGTATCGGTGGCGACGGGCGTGTGCCTGTTTGAAGCCCAGCGTCAGCGTGGTGCCAAGGTCAAAGCCAAGAAGTAATCCCGAGCCTGGCACAGAACCAAAATGTGGGAGGGGGCTTGCTCCCGATAGCGGTGGGTCAGTTACAGATGATGTGACTGAACTCCCGCAATCGGGAGCAAGCCCCCTCCCACATTTAATTTTGTGGTGTTTGGAAAGTTGTTCAAATAATCACCAATCACCTTGCGCCGCTTCTCCCCCTTCTCTACAATTGCGCCCCTTGCCTTCCTGGCAGGCACCGATGTGCCTCCCCTACGGCAAGATCCATAAGTGTCATTCACTCCTTGTCTGACCGTTTTTGAGCGGCAGGCTACAACCCGTAAGGAGCATTCATGCGTCATTACGAAATCATCTTTTTGGTCCACCCGGATCAAAGCGAGCAAGTCGGCGGCATGGTTGAGCGTTACACCAAGCTGATCGAAGAAGACGGCGGCAAAATCCACCGTCTGGAAGATTGGGGCCGTCGTCAACTGGCCTACGCAATCAACAATGTTCACAAGGCTCACTACGTGATGCTGAACGTTGAGTGCACTGGCAAGGCCCTGGCCGAGCTGGAAGACAACTTCCGCTACAACGATGCAGTGATCCGTAACCTGGTCATCCGTCGCGAAGAAGCCGTTACCGGCCAATCCGAGATGCTCAAGGCTGAAGAAAACCGCAGTGAGCGCCGTGAGCGTCGCGACCGTCCTGAAGAAGGCGCTGATGATAGCGCTGATGACAGTGACAACAGCGATAACGCTGACGAGTAATCCACGGACCTTATTAAGGAGCCTATCAAATGGCACGTTTCTTCCGTCGTCGTAAATTCTGCCGCTTCACCGCTGAAGACGTGAAAGAGATCGATTACAAAGATCTCAACACTCTGAAAGCTTACGTATCCGAGACCGGCAAAATCGTTCCAAGCCGTATCACCGGTACCAAAGCACGTTATCAGCGTCAGCTGGCCACCGCTATCAAGCGCGCCCGCTTCCTGGCCCTGCTGGCCTACACCGACAGCCACGGCCGCTGAGACCGGGCAGTCGACAAGTAGTAAGGGATTGAATGCATGCGCGCCTTAGCTGAGTTCATCATGCGCGGTCGCGTGCAGGCCACTCTGGTAGTGGCTGGCTGTGCGGCATTGCCGTTGCTTTATTGGTTGGGTGCTGCCGCAGGTTGCCTTGTGCTGCTGCGGCGCGGTTTGAAGGACGCCCTTGGCGTTCTTGCCCTGGGTTTGTTGCCGGCCTTGATCTGGTGGCTGCAAATGGGTGATCCACGGGTACTTCTGGTACTGCTGGGGTCATCGAGCCTTGCGTTGGTTCTGCGCGCAAGTGAGTCCTGGGTCCGTACGCTGCTGGTCAGCGTGGCATTGGGGTTGGTGTACTCAGTGATGCTTGGCGCGGCTTTCCGCCCGCAAATCGAGGCGCTGTCGCAGGAGATCGTCAAGATCCTGCCACTGGCTCTCGGGGATCTCTACCAGCAGTTGTCGGTAGATGAGCGAGCGCGGTTTGCGTCACTGATTGCCCCGGTCCTGACCGGCCTGATTGCGGCATTGTTGCAGGTCGTCAGCGTGCTGAGCCTGATTCTTGGGCGTTATTGGCAGGCGTTGTTGTACAACCCGGGTGGTTTTGGTCGCGAGTTTCGCAGTATCAGAATCCCTGCGGGGCCGGCGATGTTGCTGCTGGCGTGCATGGTTGTCGGACCGAACTTCGGTCCACAGATGGCCTTGCTGGCGCCGATTTGCAGCGTACCGCTGGTGTTTGCCGGGCTGGCCCTGATTCACGGGCTGGTTGCGCGAAAGCGCCTGGCCAGGTTCTGGCTGGTGGGGTTGTACGTCACGCTGTTGCTGTTCATGCAGCTGATCTATCCGTTACTCGTGGTTCTGGCCATTGTCGACGGCCTGATTGATTTTCGCGGACGTCTGGCGTCGAAAGATGCCGATAGCGCGAACGGTGAAGGTTAAAAGTTAGAGGATTTTCACATGCAACTGATCCTTCTGGAAAAAGTCGCCAACCTGGGCAACCTGGGCGACAAAGTGAACGTTAAGGCCGGCTACGGTCGTAACTACCTGCTGCCATACGGCAAAGCCACCGCTGCAACCGCTGCCAACCTGGCTGCGTTTGAAGAGCGTCGTGCTGAGCTGGAAAAAGCCGCAGCAGACAAAAAAGCTTCGGCCGAAACTCGCGCTGCCCAACTGGCTGAGCTGGAAGTGACTATCACTGCCACCGCCGGTGACGAAGGCAAGCTGTTCGGTTCGATCGGCACCCACGACATCGCTGATGCACTGACCGCCTCCGGCGTTGAAGTGCAGAAGAGCGAAGTTCGTCTGCCGAACGGCACCATCCGCAACGTAGGCGAATTCGACGTAGCCGTGCACCTGCACGCCGAAGTTGAAGCCACCGTACGCGTTGTCGTGGTAGCAGCTTAAGTCGCACCTAACTGACTGGCACCTCGCGTGTCAGCCGGTTAACATCGGGCACGATCCTGTTTACAGGTCGTGCCTTTTGTTTTTCTACACACCCTTAAATTCCAAGTGGCCATGAACGAAATCTCCGCTCCTGAGCAATACGATCTGCAAACCGCTGCCCTGAAGGTGCCGCCGCATTCCATCGAGGCCGAACAGGCCGTGCTCGGTGGCTTGATGCTGGACAACAACGCCTGGGAACGCGTGCTGGATCAAGTCTCGGACGGTGACTTCTATCGCCATGACCACCGCCTGATCTTCCGCGCCATCGCCAAGCTGGCCGACCAGAACTCACCGATCGACGTGGTGACCCTGGCCGAGCAGCTGGACAAGGAAGGCCAGACCTCCCAGGTTGGCGGGCTGGGCTACCTCGGTGAACTGGCGAAAAACACGCCGTCCGTCGCCAACATCAAGGCCTATGCGCAGATCGTCCGCGAGCGCGCCACCCTGCGCCAGTTGATCGGCATCAGCACCGAAATCGCCGACAGCGCCTTCAACCCGGAAGGCCGTACCGCCGCCGAGATCCTTGATGAAGCCGAACGCCAGATCTTCCAGATCGCCGAAGCACGGCCCAAAACCGGCGGCCCGGTCAGCGTCAACGACCTGCTGACCAAGGCTATCGACCGTATCGATACCTTGTTCAACACCGACGCGGCCATTACCGGTATTTCCACCGGCTACACCGACCTCGACGAAAAGACCAGCGGCCTGCAGCCGTCCGACCTGATCATCGTCGCCGGCCGTCCGTCCATGGGTAAGACCACCTTTGCGATGAACCTGGTGGAAAACGCCGTACTGCGCAGCGACAAGGCGGTATTGGTGTACTCCCTCGAAATGCCAGGCGAATCGCTGATCATGCGTATGCTTTCGTCCCTGGGTCGTATCGATCAGACCAAAGTGCGTTCCGGCCAGTTGGAAGACGACGATTGGCCGCGCTTGACCTCGGCGGTCAACCTGCTCAATGACCGCAAGCTGTTCATCGACGACACGGCCGGTATCAGCCCGTCCGAGATGCGTGCGCGTACCCGCCGCCTGGTACGTGAACACGGCGATATCGCCCTGATCATGATCGACTACCTGCAGTTGATGCAGATTCCCGGTTCCAGCGGCGATAACCGTACCAACGAGATTTCCGAAATCTCCCGGTCCCTCAAAGCCCTGGCCAAGGAATTCAACTGCCCGGTGGTGGCGCTGTCCCAGCTCAACCGCTCCCTGGAACAACGCCCCAACAAGCGTCCGGTGAACTCCGACTTGCGTGAATCCGGAGCGATCGAGCAGGACGCCGACGTGATCATGTTCGTGTACCGCGACGAGGTGTACCACCCCGAAACGGAACACAAAGGCATTGCCGAGATCATTATCGGCAAGCAGCGTAACGGCCCGATCGGCTTTATTCGCCTGGCGTTCATCGGTAAGTACACGCGCTTCGAGAACCTGGCGCCGGGCAGTTACAACTTCGACGACGACGAGTAACCGTTGGCCGAGTCACTCGGCCAGGATTTGTCGAGTCAGTGTCTGGATCAGCTCGGCTTCTTCAATCGCAAGCAGGGCCTGCTGGCTATCGGTTTGCTCCTTGTAGGCCGCTTTCGACAGTAAACCGGCGGTAAGACTATCGCGTAGTGCCTCAAGTCGTTCCTGAAAGGGCTGACGCTGCGCTTCGAATTGCGCCTGATATTTGTTGGTTATATAGACTTGCCAGAACTCTCTGGAAAGCAGCGCCTGGAATTCCTCGGGTGAATTATCCAGTGCCACTATTTTTTCATAGGCGCTGTCTAGCATGCCCTGTGTGACTCCACCCATATGGGTGTATGCCGTCCGCTGAGGCTGCCCAGGCAGTTGGAGGCGGTCTTTAAGGCCGTAGCGATAAGCCAGTCTGATCTCGACCTCCTCGCCCAGGCGCAGGCGATGCGGGCGCTTCGCTTCTTCCGATACCGTCGGATCGTTGACAATCGTTTCGCTGCGCAGGATGTCGGCTGAGGCGATTTTGTCCACTTCATGCAATCGGAACAGGCTTCTGGACAATGCCGATAACGGCTTGCCTTGTGACTGATCCATCGCCTGACTTTGGGCCCTGTATACCAGGACTGCGGTTTCCAGGTTGCCGAACGAGAAGGCCGCTCGGTCGCAGCACGCAGGTTCGCCGGCTCGATCGAAGATTTCTTTGCGCAACTGTTCGGACTCCGAACTGTTTTCGGTAATAGCGTCGATCAACTCCCAGACTCTTCGCCGATGATCCTCCTGGCCCGTACCCAGTTGCTCTAGACGCTTGAGCAGGTCGAAGAAGGGATCCGCCCCCTGCTGTTCGCGTAGCGTAGTCCATTGCGATCGCCTGGCCGAAACCTGAGCTGAGTCCAATCCCTTGGTCAAGCGTCGAAACGACTCGTCGCCCCGATTTCTAAAGGGTGCTGGCGGTCTGTTTAGCGTGGATGTGACCACTAAACGGTTTGGCTGCCCCACTTCGGCGAGTCCGGCTGTGATCAACCGGGCTGCGTAACGCCTGACCCGTGCCAACGTTTGATCGGACAACGGATTACTGGTAACAGAGGTCAAGTTATTGAGCCGTGCCGAACGGGGCAGGAGCGCGTCTGTAGGCGCGATGACGGAGTCAGGAATCTCTGTTATCTGATTGGCACTCAGGTCGATCGTGTCCAGTAGCGGTTGCTCTGCCAGGCCGGTCGGCCATGTCTCAATGCCTGTACCCGACAGATCAATCGAGCGGATGTCGGGCATCTGGCTGAAGTCGGGTGTCACGCCTAGTTGTTGGTTTCCCTGTAATACGAGGCCTCTGAGCGTGATGCGTTCCGCCAGGATGCGGGCGGTGTCCGGGGTCAGGCGAATCCGGTTGTTCTGCAGATATAAACGGGTGAGCCCATGCATTTCGCCCAAGGCTGGAGGAAGGTCCCTGAGCTGATTATCTGCCAGGTCGAGCCAGCGTACGTGTCGGTATCGTGTCAGGAAGCTTTCTGGAGAAACGCTTAGGTACATGTTGTTCAGTTTGAGTGAGCCTACGTGGCTGAAGTCCACGTCCAGGTCCGGCAGACTCGGCAGCCTCAGGCCACTGAGATCGAGTTCCAGGCCAATCGGCGTGCCATCCTTGGCCAGCATCTGCGGTGTTTCCTGTCTCCAGCAACTCAAAATGCGTTCCAGGGCGATGTTACGATCGTCCCAAGTCACTGCATTGGTTGCCAGTTGACCAGAGCGAACATAACCCTGGCGGCGAACACCGCCTGAAAACGCCCAGGCGTCCAGTTGGGTTTGGAGCTTATGGAACTCAAGTTCGAGTCTGTCCAACTCTGCCGCCACTGTTCCTTTGGGCAGGCTCCAAAGAAACTCCCTAGCCTGCTTGAGGGTCTTGCCCGGATATAGCCGCTGATACCTTTCTATCCTGGGGTTACCCGAGTCAAACGCGCTGTCAATTGCGTCTTTGATCAGGTCCGGATGGTTTTCATGCAGATTGCGCCAGTAGCTTTCGAATTTTCTCCAGTATTGAGAGGGAAAGTCATTGCCTCGTAGCTGGGTGACGTTATTGATCCGGACGATGGTTTCCAGCTGGTCGGCCGGCGGTTTCAGGTAGGTTTCGGGAACTGCACGCAGTTTGTTATTGAGCAAGTTGAGGCTTTTCAGGTTGGTCTGACTCAGTAGGCCGGCGGGCCACTGATCAATCTTTGTACTGCTGAGGTCCAGTGTTTGCAGTTTCGACATACCGCTGAAGTCGGGCGTTATCCCCAGCGGGTTTTCCGATAGATCGATATGTTCAAGCTGGGTAAGGCCGGCCAATTTTTCAGCACTGGGTACATCCAGCCTGATCTGGTTCGAACTCAAGTTCAGCGTGGTCAATTGACTCATGTTGCCGATCGCGGTGGGGAGTTTGTCGAGCTTGGAGTGTGTGATGCTCAGTCGCTCCAGGTTGGAGAAATTGCCCATGAACGTATCCGTCGCATCCGACCAGTTAATCGACACAAGATCCAACTCCCGCACGTGGCTGAAGTCGGCTTTCAACCCGGGAAGCGCGGAGGTGCCTGACGGCATTGTGAATGATGTCCCGGTCTCACGACGCCAGCAGCGCTTGATCTCATCGGTAGCAAGCTTGGCCCAGCTTGTAGATTCGGAAGCGTTTGCATGTCGCCATGCCTTCAACTCCCTGCTGAGGTTTCTGTACTCGGCTTCTCGTCTATCCAGCCCGCCAGCAATGTCATTGCCAAGAGACTGGATAAACGCGTTGATCTGTCCTTCGTCAAATGACGGGAACAAGCTGTGTACCCGACGCTGCGGGCTGCGCAGTTGATTTAAGGCTGCGCTGGCACTGTCGGCCAATTGCCGGAAGAACGACCAGTCATGTCTCTCGCCTCGTACGCCCCCCGGTGCGCCGACGATGGCGCTGACCCAGACATTGGCGGCGTTGCGCCTGATGGCGTGGCTTGCACCGAGGCGACTGCTGTTGTAGACGTTAGCCGCGTCCATCGCCACGGGATCGCCAGGTTTGACGATGCGCCAGACTTTGCCTGCCGCCGAGGAAGCATCGCGGTCGAGCATGACTTGATAGGTGCCGCCGTCGATCGTCACGTATTGACGCCCGCTCAGGGCATGAACGCCGTCTGCATCGGCATTGTCCGGCACCTGCTTGTGGAGTATCCGCAAACCACTGATGCTCTGGTTCGATAGCGGCGACTCCCGCGATTGTGTGAGGAATTCTGGCAGGTGCGCCTGCTGTACGCGCGCTTGCTCAAGCACGTCCTGAGCCAGCACGGCGGTGTCGTGGCGACCAAGGCCCAGCTCATTGCGTTGGGTTTCGGTGAGAGTGCGCAAGGTGGCACCGAGTAAGCTGTTTTCCCCGACGGCCGCCGTTTTCAGATCGCCACTGTCCGGTCGGTAGCCAGCATATTCAGTGCCGGACTTGACCAACATGACGAAGCTGTCTGCGTCTTCGCTCCCATAGGTGTCCAGCAGGGATCCTCGACGGATGGTCCGCCCGGTCTGATCGGTAGAGCCTTGATACACCTGCACGCCGACATCGCTTGGCCAACCTGGCAAGAGCGTCAGCAGGTTGCAGAACAGGGCTTCACTGTGCGCGTTGAGGCCGAGGCCGCTTGGGTCCGAAAGTGCGTTGAGCGCCTCAGTGATGATGCTTTGTTGAAGACTTTTGTGAATGGCCTCGCGTACCGGAGCTTCCAGGAAGGAGTACAGGCCGACGTCGCGTAATGAGGGATGACGACGCAGCAAGTCTGCAGCCATTGCCCGTGAAAGGTCCGGAAAGCGACGCCGCAACAGGCCGATTGCCAGGTCATCACTGGTGGGCTGGCCGGACAGCGCCGTGGGTGCAAACCGAGCTGCTGAATTTTTTGCATTCAGGTGGTCGCGCGGTTGGCCGTCTCGTAACGCCTCATACACAGCGGCTTGATGTGCTTGAAGGTGTGTCGCTATTTTTTTTCTCAGCTCGAGCAATCGGCTCGCCAGGTGTTGGTCTTCACTGCTGTGGCCTGTCTTACCCAACCTGCTATTGGGGACGAGCCGTTCATGTTCCTGCAATACCTGTTGCATGAGCGAGCCCACCGGCGAGCCAAATGCCAGTGCCAGGTAACGATCGCGGCCGTCCTGGCGTAGTTCGATTGTGGCCAAGGGCTGTGTGTTGCCCGCGAGCACCGGTGCGTGGCTGGACAGCAAGGTTTTGCCGTCAGGGGCATACAGTTTGATCGTGCAGGTGCCCAGGTCGGCCAGTAGCGCAGGCATGACCTGATCGGCAATGGGCGGCAGCGGGCCATCGCTCTGCCTGAGCGCCGCTTGTAACTGGGTGAGCCCTTCGCGCAGTTGCTGATTCTCTATGGCCTGCGTCAGTGCGACGGGCGCGCGCCGGCGATCGAACCAGATATCCAGCAGATCCTGGCGATCCACCCGCGCGACATCCAGCGAGCGCTTACAAGCTGTCGGGCTCAGCGGCAGCTCGCTGGGCGAGATCATGTGCTGCAACAGTTGGGCTTCGTTCAGCGCACGGGTATCGATCGGGTCGAGTGTCCAGCGGTCATGCTTGGCTGAATAGGTAACGTAGGGCTGAATGCTTGAAGAACCGTGCATGTCCAGTTGATAGCGCCCGGAGATTTTTTCGAGGGTGACCTGGGCGAATCTGGTTTGGTTGTCGACCTGTAGGTTGATGTAGCTTCGGTTGTCCTTTTCAAACAGGCCTTGAGGGTTTTGTTCAACTCCCGACAGGTAGTTGGGGTCGATTTGTGTGTAGTCGTTGATGAACCACAACCCAGGCTTGCCGTTCGTGCCAAGAGCATAGTTGGGGTTACCCAGCGCGTTCATCAACTGACGGGTGCGGCGTGCAGACAACTTGGCTGCCGCCCCCTGCAAGCGCAGCCCCACCAGCAGGTCAAGGATGTCGCCGACAGCTTGCACCAGCTCGGCCTGCTGGCCTCGGCGCAGCGCCGCAATGGCAGACCAGGTCTGATAGACGAGGGCGCCCAGCATTGCGACCAACATGATTTTGCCCAAGCCCGTCACACCGCCGGGGAGGGGGATCAGCAGCATCGACAAGGTTTCGCTGACCAGATAGGTGGCCAACGCAACGGCGGCCTCCTGGTCGGCGAGTTTATTGGTGCGGGCCAGTCGGATAAGGTCCGATTGTATCGGCCACGCCTGGTGGATCGGCAAGGTGTGGGCGAGGCAACGGATGTCCGTGCCGATTTTTTCCACCGCCAGTTTTTGTCTGTTTGGGGTCTTGCTGGCGAACAGGTCATACAGGATTTTGGCATGCCAGGCGAGCTCGTCCCGGTTGACCTTCAGCGGTTTGATAAAGGCTCGCAGCTTTTCCTGATTGTTCAGGGAGATGGCCTTCATGAACCAACTGAAGTGTGCCAGCCCCACGTCGTTGCGGATCTGGTCCTGCAGCGAGTCCACGGCTTCTTGCCTGGAGGCATGTCGGCGTAACGCGCCATTGGGGCGGTCCGGGAAGTAGCTGTAGACGCAAGAGCCGTCGGGCGTGTCAAAGCGACGAGTAAAGAACGGCAGGGCAATCTTTTCGCCGCCGGCGTCCAGTTGGTAGAGGTCCCAATACACGCTGGTGTCGAACAGCCAGTCTTTAAGTTCATTGAATTCCCATTCGCTGATACTCCAGGACTCATTGGTGCGGTACGCGTCCCTCAATGCGACCAGCAGCTTGGTACTTTGCAGGCCGAATAGCGGATTGGACAGACGCTTCTTGAACTTTTTTTCGATGTAGTCGCTGATGCGCGTGCCGATGTCCACGCTCCTTGCGACGGCCACGAACGCTTTGACGCTGATGACGTTGCCGCTGATAGAGCTGGCGCGTTGTTCTTCGGTGGAGAAATACGCAGTAAACCCGAAGTTGCGATACGCCGCCTCCAGCAAGGTGATCGAGCGTTCGTACTCACGTATGCCCAGGTCCTCTTTGTAGATGCGCACGTTGTTGCCCAGGCGGTCGTTGGCGGGGAGGTCATCCTGGGAGGCCGGTAGCTGCCGGATCCGCGTCTTCAGGTAAGTGGTACGCGAGTTGATGACCGTGCCGGTTTTGCTCTTCAGCGCGCTGTCCAGAGCGTCGACCATTTGCTGGCTCAAGTCGTTGTAAAGATCTGTGAGGGCGTTGCCGAGGGTTTGCTCGCGCTCCACCAGATCCTTGCTCAGACGCAGGTATTCTTTTTGCTCGTCCACGCCCATTTTGCCCATGAAGGCATTTACGTTTTCCTGTATCAGTTGAAAGATCTGTTGTTCGGCCCAGCTTTCGTTGGTGAGTAATGCAGGTTGCTCTGCATCAAAGGTGACTGAGTTGGTCATGGTGTGTGCTCGGGAAGAGAGCGCTTGGCACAGCAGCGTGGCAGGCGCTCTGTTGGAAAGATTGAGCGACATTAGGGCCGGCAGTACCAGAAGAAGAGGTGCATAAAGCTGTGCGCTGAAAACGCCTGGTAGTTGCACCCTCAATGACGACGCGTGATCAGCGCGCCTATGTGGGCCTCGCCCCCCCAGCAAAACCGGGCTATAAGCACCGTCGGGCGCGGTGTGGCTAAAAGCCGACCATTGCCGTCGGAATTGGTCAAAATTTGTGCTATATTCCGCGCCCGCGATTTTTCATCTCAACACCGGTCACCGTCATGAAAACAGCCAAGCCGTTATTTGACTATCCCAAGTACTGGGCCGAATGTTTCGGTCCTGCGCCATTCCTGCCGATGAGCAGGGAGGAGATGGATCAGCTTGGCTGGGATTCCTGCGACATCATCATCGTCACCGGTGATGCGTATGTGGATCACCCATCGTTCGGCATGGCGATCATCGGCCGGCTGCTGGAGTCCCAGGGCTTTCGCGTCGGGATCATCGCCCAGCCGAACTGGCAGTCCAAAGACGACTTCATGAAGCTCGGCGAGCCGAACCTGTTCTTCGGCGTCGCGGCCGGCAACATGGACTCGATGATCAACCGCTACACCGCCGACAAGAAAATCCGCTCCGACGACGCCTACACCCCAGGCGGCATGGCCGGCAAACGCCCGGACCGCGCCAGCCTGGTGTACAGCCAGCGCTGCAAGGAAGCCTACAAGAACGTGCCGATCGTGCTTGGCGGCATCGAAGCTTCCCTGCGCCGCATCGCCCACTACGACTACTGGCAGGACCGGGTGCGCAACTCGATCCTGATCGACGCCACCGCCGATATCCTGCTGTACGGCAACGCCGAGCGCGCCATTGTCGAAGTCGCCCAGCGCCTGTCGTGGGGCCACAAGATCGAAGACATCACCGACGTGCGCGGCACCGCGTTCATTCGCCGTGATACACCCGCGGGCTGGTACGAAGTGGACTCCACGCGTATCGACCGCCCGGGCAAGGTCGACAAGATCATCAACCCGTATGTGAACACCCAGGACACCCAGGCCTGCGCCATCGAGCAAGAGAAAGGTCCGGTGGATGACCCGGAAGAAGCCAAGGTCGTGCAGATCCTGGCCAGCCCGCGCATGACCCGCGACAAGACTGTGATCCGCCTGCCGTCGGTGGAAAAAGTCCGCGGTGACGCGGTGCTCTACGCCCACGCCAACCGCGTGCTGCACCTGGAAACCAACCCAGGCAACGCCCGCGCCCTGGTGCAGAAGCATGGTGACGTGGACGTTTGGTTCAACCCGCCGCCCATCCCGATGACCACCGAAGAAATGGACTACGTGTTCGGTATGCCTTATGCCCGCGTGCCGCACCCTGCGTATGGCAACGAGAAGATTCCGGCCTACGACATGATTCGCTTCTCGGTAAACATCATGCGTGGCTGCTTCGGCGGCTGCACCTTCTGCTCGATCACCGAGCACGAAGGCCGCATCATCCAGAACCGTTCCGAAGAGTCGATCATTCGCGAAATCGAAGAAATCCGTGACAAGGTGCCGGGCTTCACCGGGGTGATCTCCGATCTCGGCGGGCCTACCGCGAACATGTACCGCATTGCCTGCAAGAGCCCGGAAATCGAATCCGCGTGCCGCAAGCCGTCGTGCGTGTTCCCCGGCATTTGCCCGAACCTGAATACCGACCACTCCTCCTTGATCCAGCTGTACCGCAGCGCCCGTGCATTGCCGGGTGTGAAGAAGATTCTGATTGCTTCCGGCCTGCGCTACGACCTGGCCGTCGAGTCGCCTGAGTACGTGAAAGAGCTGGTGACCCATCACGTGGGTGGCTACCTGAAGATCGCCCCGGAACACACCGAGGAAGGCCCGCTCAACCAGATGATGAAACCGGGCATCGGCAGCTATGACAAGTTCAAGCGCATGTTCGAGAAGTACACCAAGGAAGCGGGCAAGGAGCAGTACCTGATCCCGTACTTCATCGCCGCCCACCCGGGCACCACCGATGAAGACATGATGAACCTGGCCCTGTGGCTCAAGGGCAACGGCTTCCGTGCCGATCAGGTGCAGGCGTTCTACCCGTCGCCGATGGCCACCGCCACCGCGATGTACCACTCGGGCAAGAACCCGCTGCGCAAGGTCACCTACAAGAGCGACGCGGTGACCATCGTCAAGAGCGAAGAGCAGCGCCGTCTGCACAAGGCGTTCCTGCGTTATCACGACCCGAAAGGCTGGCCAATGCTGCGTGAAGCACTGACGCGCATGGGCCGCGCCGATCTGATCGGGCCGGGTAAAGACCAGTTGATCCCGCTGCACCAGCCGGCCACCGACAGCTACCAGAGCGCCCGTCGCAAGAACTCGACGCCGGCCGGCAGCCACAAGGTCGCCAAGGAAACCACCACCAGGATCCTTACCCAGCACACCGGCCTGCCGCCCCGTGGCAGCGACGGCAGCAACCCGTGGGACAAGCGTGAGCAAGCCAAGGCGGCTGCTCAGGCGCGTAACAAGCAGGCCGCCAAAGAGCGTGCCGATGCGGCCAAGGGCAAGGGCGGCAAGCCTGCGCGCAAGCCGGTAGTGCCGCGTTGATCATCGCTTGAATATGCAGAACGCCAGCCTCGTGCTGGCGTTTTGCTTTCTAGGCGGTTCGGAGCCTGTTTGTTAAGGTGGTGGCCATTAAAGCGCTATCGGGAGCAAGCCCCCTCCCACACTTTAATGTGTGAATACATTCAAAATGTGGGAGGGGGCTTGCTCCCGATAGCGTCAGTCCAGTCTCCACCCTTTCAAGGAAGAACACCCCATGGGCAACCCCCTGCTCGGCATCGGCATGGACTCCAACCGCTCCCAGTTCATGGCGCGCCAGCGCATCGAAAGCCAGATCAACCTGCCGCGCCTGTTTGCGGCCATCGACGCCGATCCAGGTATCGTTGGCGCAGGCGTCGTATACATCGACGCCGACTTCAACGTCATTACCCTGCGCGAATTCAGGCCCATCTGCAGCATCAAGCCCAAGCGCATCATTTTGCGTGAAGCGCAGAAGTACATTGCGCCAACGCAGTTTGCTCAACATGTCGTGAGCAATCCTCGAGAATCGCGACTGATTGGCGAAGCCGTGAATACCGGAGTCTCCTGCTTTGGGGCTGTCATCAGTTGGGCTGCGATCGCCAGTGGAACAATTCTGGTGCCTTTCAGTGCCGGCGCCAGTTCCGTCATCGTTGTGGTGGGGTATGCGGCTGCCGGCGCAAGTTCGCTTCAGTGTTTCAACGGCATTGCCCGGACAGCGCTGGAAGTCGCTAAACCTGAGGTTAAAGACCGGCTCGACAGTGAAGGCTGGTACCAGAATGCTTCCATTGTGCTGGACGCAGTATCCCTGGCAGGCGTGGGCGCCTCGGCCCTGACGACGGTCAAGCTGGTTAGGGCCGCCACTGCATCGACGGGCAAGAGTCTGCGTGAAGTGCTTCGCGGTTTGAATCGCCAGGAAAGAGCCAAGCTGACGAAAGAGCTGCTGAGCATCAACCATCCCAGCTTGACCGCGAAAATGCTCAAATTGAGACAGGCATCGGGCGAACTCACCAAGCGTTTCACCCCTACGCAGCTCAAGCACAGCACAACTACCCAGATCAAAGACGTCCTGGGCGCAAGTGTTGGGTTCGGCGGGAGTGCGTACTCCGGGAACGTCAATACCATCGCGATAGGGTTGTATGAGGAAATAAACGAATGAGCGAGTTAATGACGCTGCGAGACTTTTTCAGGCATTACTTTCTGACGTTTATTGGCGGCGTATTCGCTGCGTACTTTTCGTTGGCGTTGGCTGTGGCGCTGGCGTTCGTCACCTATTTTCGTGATGCGCCGATGGCTCAAGTGGGGCTCAAGATCATGTCTGTCGGGGCGCTGCTCATTCTGTTGACGGTCCATAGTAACTTTATGATTTTGCGGGGCAGACCCTCCTGGGTGTGGGTAATGGTCGGTATCTACGTCGCCTGTCTACTGTTTGTCGTTCCGATGGCTCAATTCCGGCCTCACAAAGTTCTTTATGGGTTGGCGCTGTTATTCCCATTGCTCGGATTATTGACACTTAATAGCAAGGTTCAACGAGAGATGCGCACGAAACTCGTGGAAATCCGTCGCATTCGGCAGTCTGTCAAATCAACCGTCAGATCGAGTAGTCGCATGTGAAGGCGCCGCCTTCGATAAACAGATTCCTGGCGCGCTATTTCCCCGTATTCATGGGGACGATTTTCATGGCGATCTTCTCCGGCTCAGCTGCGGTTTCCATGGCTGGCGTGACCTGTTTGCGCGGTGTTGATTGTACTCTTTCCACTGTTGGGGTTACTGCTGCTCAACAGCAAACGCCACCGCGAAATGCGCAAAAAACTGTCCGGGATACGCCATCTGCGCCAAGCCGCAATCGCAAAGCGCAAAGCCCGTTGATTGGGTAGATTCACCACCCATCCTCACACTGGCGCCACAAATGTGTGCAGCCCTTGCGCCGTGGCACGTACGTTGGCGCCGTTTTGGTGCTGTACTGCACCGGGCTCCACGATAAAGCGCAATGACGGCCGCTCTGGCATAAGTCTTGCGCGCGTTGTGTTCATGCCCTGGCTCGCAGGAGGCCGCCGTGTCGATTCATGTCGCGTTGCACCACGTTACGCATTACCGCTACGACCGTGCTGTCGAACTCGGCCCACAAATTGTGCGCTTGCGCCCGGCAGCCCATAGCCGCACGCGGATCCTGTCCTACGCGCTGAAAGTGCTGCCCGAGCAGCACTTCATCAATTGGCAGCAAGACCCTCAGGGCAATTACCTGGCGCGCCTGGTGTTCCCGGAAAAAACCGACCAACTGCGCATCGAAGTCGATCTGGTCGCCGAGATGGCGGTGTTCAATCCGTTCGACTTTTTCCTGGAACCCTACGCCGAAAAAATCCCCTTCAGCTATGCCGCCGATGAGCAGCGCGAGCTGGCGCCGTACCTGGAAACCTTGCCGCTGACGCCAAGGTTTGCCGCCTACCTGGCCGGTATTGACCGCACACCCTTGCCTGCGGTGGATTTCCTGGTTGGGCTGAACCAGCGCCTGGCCGCCGATATCGGCTACCTGATCCGCATGGAACCGGGCGTGCAAACCCCGGAATTCACCCTGGAAAACGCTTCCGGCTCCTGCCGCGACTCGGCCTGGCTGTTGGTGCAATTGCTGCGCAATCTTGGCTTGGCGGCGCGATTTGTCTCTGGTTATCTGATTCAGCTCACCGCTGACGTCAAAGCCCTCGACGGCCCCTCCGGCACCGAAGTGGACTTCACCGACCTGCACGCCTGGTGCGAAGTGTATTTGCCCGGCGCTGGCTGGATCGGCCTGGATGCCACCTCCGGTTTATTTGCCGGTGAAGGGCATATCCCATTGGCCTGCAGCCCCGATCCATCGTCTGCCGCACCCATCAGTGGGTTGGTGGAACCGTGCGAATGCGAATTTACTCATGAAATGTCGGTGGAGCGTATATGGGAAGCCCCTCGGGTAACCAAGCCCTACACCGAAGAACAATGGCTGGCGATCCAGGCCCTGGGCCGACAGATTGACGGCGACCTGCTCAAGCATGACGTGCGCCTGACCATGGGCGGCGAGCCAACTTTCGTGTCCATCGACGATCCCGACGGCGCCGAATGGAACACCGCCGCCCTGGGGCCGGACAAGCGTCGCCTGTCCGCCGAGCTGTTCCAGCGCCTGCGCCGGCACTATGCACCCCAGGGCCTGGTGCATTTCGGCCAGGGCAAGTGGTACCCCGGCGAGCAACTGCCGCGTTGGTCGCTCAATTGCTACTGGCGCCGCGATGGGGTGCCGATCTGGCACAACAGTGCGCTGATCGCCGATGAGCAAGAGGACTATGGGGCTGACGGCGCGATGGCCGGACGTTTCCTGGCCAGCGTCGCCGAGCGTCTGAGGTTGCCGGCGCGCTTTGTGTTCCCAGCCTTTGAGGACAACTTCTACTACCTGTGGCGCGAAGGCACACTGCCGCAAAACGTTAGCGCCCAGGACCCGCGCTTGAGCGACGAACTGGAGCGCGAACGCCTGCGCAAAGTCTTCGTCCAGGGCCTGGACAAGGTCATCGGCCAAGTGCTGCCGTTGGCGCGCACCGCCGCCAATGATCGCTGGCAGAGTGGGCGCTGGTACTTGCGCGATGACCACTGCCGCCTGGTGCCGGGCGATTCGCCGTTGGGTTATCGGCTGCCGTTGGCTTCGCAGCCGTGGGTGACAGCGGCGGAGTATCCGTTCATACACCCGACTGACCCGAACCAGGATCAGCCGCAGCTGCCCACGACCGCGCAGTTGCACGGCCACGACGAGCCGGCCCCAAGTGATGAGCGTGTGCCAAAGGTCGACGAATCCGCCGATTGGCTGACCCGCACTGCGCTGTGCGCCGAAGCGCGGGAAGGACGCCTGTACCTGTTCATGCCGCCGCTGGAACGCGTGGAGGATTATCTGGAGCTGGTGACGGCCATCGAGGCCACCGCCCAGGAACTGCATTGCCCCGTGTTGCTGGAAGGCTACGAGCCACCCGCCGACACACGCCTGAGCAATTTTCGCGTGACGCCGGACCCGGGTGTGATCGAGGTCAACGTGCAGCCATCCGCCACCTGGGATGAGTTGGTGGAACGCACCGAATTTCTTTACGAAGAAGCCCGGCAAACCCGCCTGACTACCGAGAAATTCATGATCGACGGGCGCCACACCGGCACAGGCGGTGGTAACCACTTCGTACTCGGCGGTGCGACGCCCAAGGACTCACCGTTCCTGCGTCGCCCCGATTTGCTGCGCAGTCTGATCAGCTACTGGCATAACCATCCGTCGCTGTCCTACCTGTTCTCCGGCCTGTTTATCGGCCCGACCTCCCAGGCGCCACGGGTGGATGAGGCGCGCAACGATGCGCTGTATGAACTGGAAATCGCCTTCGCGCAGATGCCGGCACCGGGCGAGGAATGCCCGCCGTGGTTGGTGGACCGCCTGTTGCGCAACCTGCTGATCGACGTGACCGGCAACACCCATCGCGCCGAATTTTGTATCGACAAACTCTACTCGCCGGAGGGTGCCACCGGCCGCCTGGGGCTGCTGGAGTTGCGCGCTTTCGAAATGCCACCCCATGCGCGCATGAGCCTGACTCAGCAATTGCTGCTGCGCGCGCTGGTCGCACGGTTCTGGCGCGAACCTTATGCGCCGCCGAAGCTGGCGCGTTGGGGCACCGAACTGCATGACCGCTTTTTGTTGCCGCATTTTATCGAACAGGACTTTGCCGACGTCATTGTCGAGCTCAACGCTGCCGGTTATCCGCTGCAGGCCGAGTGGTTTGCCGCGCATCTGGAGTTCCGCTTTCCCAAAGTGGGTGATTACGCCGTCAGCGGTATCGAACTGGAACTGCGCCAGGCCCTGGAGCCTTGGCATGTGCTGGGTGAGGAGGGCGCGGTAGGCGGCACGGTACGTTATGTGGATTCGTCCCTGGAGCGCCTGCAAGTCAAGTTGACTGGCCTGCCGGCGCAGCGCTATCTGCTGACCTGCAACGGCATACCCGTGCCGCTGCAACCGACCGGTCGGGTGGGAGAGTTTGTTGCCGGTGTGCGTTACCGCGCCTGGCAACCGGCCAACTGCCTGCAACCGACCATTGCAGTCCATGCGCCGTTGGTGTTCGACCTGCTCGACACCTGGATGCAGCGCTCGCTGGGTGGCTGCCAATACCATGTGGCGCATCCGGGCGGGCGCAATTACGACAGCTTGCCGGTCAATGCCAATGAGGCAGAGAGCCGGCGGATGGCGCGGTTTTTCCGGTTGGGGCATAGCCCGGGCAAGCTTGTGGTGCCGACTGTAGTGGTGAACGGTGAATTGCCAATGACCCTGGATTTGCGGCGTTTTACAAAAAATAAGGAATGAACATGATCCAAGTGTGGGAGCTGGCTTGCCTGCGATAGCGGTGGTTCAGTCGATAGTTCTGGTGACTGACACACCGCTATCGCAGGCAAGCCAGCTCCCACATTGGATCGTAGTGAATTTGAGTTAACCTGACTTCCCTTGCCTCTGCCGAGCGTTCCATGTCCGACTTGCTCGACCGTTACCCGCTGACCGCGGGCACCTATCACGAACTGCTGGACGCCGGCGGCGCGGTGCGTGCCCATTGGCAGCGCCTGCTCGACCATCTGCAACGCAGTACGCCCGCACAATTGGCCCAGCGCCAGGCGCTGCTGACGCGGCAGATCCAGGAAAACGGCGTGACCTATAACGTCTACGCCGACCCCAAGGGCGCTGATCGCCCGTGGGAGCTGGACCTGCTGCCCCATGTGCTGGCCGCTGATGAGTGGCGGCAGTTGTCGGCCGGTATCGCCCAGCGCGCGCGTCTGCTCAATGCGGTACTCGCCGACCTCTATGGTCCGCAACGCCTGATCAAAGAGGGGCTGTTGCCTGCCGAGCTGGTATTTGGGCATAACAACTTTTTATGGCCGTGCCAGGGTATCCAGCCGCCGGACGGTGCTTTTCTGCACCTGTACGCCGTGGATCTGGCGCGCACTCCCGATGGCCGTTGGTGGGTCACCGCCGACCGTACCCAGGCGCCGTCGGGCGCCGGCTACGCCTTGGAAAACCGCACCATTGTGTCTCGCGCCTTCCCGGATCTGTACCGTGATTTGCAGGTGCAGCATCTCACCGGTTTTTTTCGCACCTTGCAGGAAACCCTGGCCCGCCAGGCGCCCGGCGATGACCAGCCGCCACTGATCGTGCTGCTCACGCCGGGGCGTTTCAACGAAAGCTATTTCGAACATCTGTATCTCGCCCGCCAGCTCGGCTACCCACTGGTAGAAGGCGGCGACCTTACCGTGCGCGACAGCACGGTGTTCCTGAAAACCCTCAGCGGTCTGCGCCGGGTCCACGCGATCATGCGCCGCCTGGATGACGATTTCTGCGACCCTCTGGAGCTGCGTACCGACTCGGCCCTGGGAGTGCCCGGCCTGCTTGACGCCGTGCGCCAAGGCAATGTGCTGGTGGCCAATGCCTTGGGCAGCGGCGTGCTGGAGTCGCCGGGCTTGTTGGGGTTCCTGCCGAAGATCAACGAGTTCCTGTTCGGTGAAGCGCTGATCCTGCCGTCGATTGCCACCTGGTGGTGCGGCGAGGCACCGGTGCTGGCCGAGGCACTGGAGAAGCTCCCGGAACTGTTGATCAAGCCGGCGTTTCCTTCGCAAAGTTTCGCCCCGGTGTTCGGTCGTGATTTGAATGAACAACAACGCCAGGCCCTGGCCGAGCGGATGCGCGCGCGGCCTTACGCCTATGTCGCCCAGGAGCTGGCGCAGTTGTCCCAGGCGCCGGTGTGGCATACCGAAGAAGATCATCTGCAACACCGCGCCATCGGGATGCGTGTGTACGCGGTAGCCAGCGATGAGGGGTATCGCGTGCTGCCCGGTGGCCTGACCCGTGTGGCCGCCGACGCCGATGCCGAAGTGGTGTCGATGCAACGCGGCGGTGCGAGCAAGGACACATGGGTGCTCGGCGAGCGCGCCAGCGCTGGTGAACAGTGGCGTGCCCAGCGCGCCATTGGCGTGCATGATCTGGTGCGCCGCGACCCGTATCTGCCGTCGCGGGTGGTGGAAAACCTGTTCTGGTTTGGCCGTTATTGCGAACGCTGCGATGACAGTGCGCGCTGGCTGCGCATTGTGCTGGCGCGTTATGTCGACGGCGACGATCCGTTGGCATTGCAGGCGGCGGTCGAACTTGGAGAAAGCCTGCGCCTGTTGCCGGAGGAGGGCGAGCTACCGGAGCGTCTGCTCGCGGCCTTGCTCGGTGATGACTGGCCCTCAAGCCTGCGCGCCAATTTGCAGCGCTTGCAGTGGGCAGCGTCCCAGGTGCGCGGCAAGCTGTCGCGGGAAAACTGGCAGGCCCTGGTGGAGCTGCAACGCGAAGCCATGGAGCTGGAAAGCCAGGCCCCGGACTTCGGCGAGCTGCTGGATTTTCTCAACCGTTTGGTGATGTCTTTGGCGGCGCTGTCCGGGTTTGCCCTGGATGATATGACCCGCGATGAAGGCTGGCGCTTTTTGATGATGGGCCGGCGCATTGAGCGTCTGCAATTTCTGAGTACCAGCCTGGCAGCGTTCCTGCGCGGTGTGGCGGTGTTCGATCAGGCGGGGCTGGAGTGGTTGCTGGAGCTGGGCAACAGCAGCATCACCTATCGCTCGCGCTACCTGGCGGTGCCGCAGCTGATCCCGGTGCTCGACCTGTTGTTGCTCGATGAGCAGAATCCCCATGCGGTGCTGTTCCAGCTCAAACTGGTGAGCCGTACCGTGCGTCGCCTCAATGATGATTTTGGGGTGCCCAGGGAAACCGGCCTCGCGCCGTTGGTGGAGCGCCTGGGGCGCTTTGACCTGGGGTGCCTGGAGAACCCGTTGTTTGGCGAGCCCAGCGTGCGTGCCGCGCTGGATGGCCTGGCCGACCTGCTGCAAGCGGTCGCCGATGAGAGCGGGCAAGTGTCGGATCGCCTGGCGCTGCGCCATTTTGCCCATGTGGATGATGTCAGCCAGCAAACGGTGTCGGTGTGATGAGTGCGCGCTATCAGATTTTTCACGATACCCATTACCACTACGACAGCCCGGTGTCCCTGGCCCAGCAGCTGGCGCATTTGTGGCCACGGCCGTGTGCGTGGCAGCGTTGCACCTGGCAAACCCTGGACATCAGCCCGCCGCCCTCTTCACGCCGTGATGAGCTGGACGTGTTTGGCAACCCGATCACGCGCCTGGCGTTCGAGCGTCCTCATGATGAGCTGCTGGTCAATGCCGGGTTGACCGTGGAAGTGCTGGCGCGACCCGCGCTGGATCTGGGGCAATCGCCGGCGTGGGACCGCACCCGTGACAGTTTTACCTACAGCAGCCAGGCGCTGTCGATGGAGGTGATTGAAGCCTGCCGCTATCGCTTCGAATCGCCTTACGTGCATCTGAAAAAAACCTTCGTCGAGTTCTCTGAAAGCTGCTTCCCACCTGGCGAGCCGTTGTTGGTCGGCGTGCAGGCGTTGATGCATAAGATTTTCAGCGAATTCACCTTTGATGCCGAAGCCACTCAGGTCGCCACGCCGCTGGTGGAGGTGCTGGAGCGTCGTCGCGGTGTGTGCCAGGACTTCGCCCACCTGATGCTCGCCTGCCTGCGCTCACGGGGCCTGGCGGCGCGCTATATCAGCGGCTACCTGCTGACCCAGCCACCGCCCGGCCAGCCACGGCTGATCGGCGCCGATGCGTCCCATGCGTGGGTCTCGGTGTTCTGCCCGCGGTCGGGTTGGGTGGATTTCGATCCGACCAACAATGTGCAGCCGGCACTGGAGCACATCACTCTGGCCTGGGGCCGGGATTTCTCCGATGTGTCGCCGTTGCGTGGGGTGATTCTGGGAGGAGGGAGCCATGACCCGGAGGTGCGGGTGACGGTGATGCCGCTGGAGTAGCGGTGGGTTGGGGTGAACAGGGAGGGCCTGCTCACCCCAACAAAATTTATTCAGCCGGGTCTTTCGGGGTTTCGGTCTCGTCAGTTGCTGCTTCACCTTCCGCATCCGGGTTCAGCGCGCCGGCTTCTTCGTCTGCAGCGGCTTTCTTGCGTTGCAGCTTTTCCTCTTTCTTCTGTTCCTTTGCCAAGTCTCTCTGACGTTTGGCGAAGGAGTAATTAGGTTTGGCCATGGGCGATCCTCTAGGGTCGAAGGTGAGGGTAGGCGGCGCGCAGCTGCCTTGGGTCGTCATGGTAGCAGCTTCAGGGTGCCCTTTGCTTTCACTTACCGCAGGCGTAGGCGGCCAGCAGGCCGTTGAACAGGTGATTGAGGTGCATGGCATGAACTCCCGTGAGTGATGGGGCGATCATAGGCAGGGTGCGGCAGTTTGGCTGGTTGATTGTGTTGATCAACCTGATAGCCTAAAGTTGTATACAATCTGTTGATGCAGATCATAAGAAACTAAGCCTGCTTGAGGCACCCTTGTCGCAATACGCGTTTTCTAACCCTGCCCTGGAGATTCACATGTTCGCCAAACTCGTTGCTGTTTCCCTGCTGACTCTGGCTAGCGGCCAGTTGCTTGCTGCAGAGTGCAAGGTCACTGTCGACTCCACCGACCAGATGTCTTTCAATACCAAAGAAATCACCATCGACAAGAGCTGCAAGCAGTTCACCGTTGAGCTGACTCACTCGGGCAACCTGCCCAAGAACGTGATGGGGCATAACTGGGTGCTGACCACTGAAGCCCACATGCAGCCTGTAGCTACTGACGGTATGGCTGCAGGTATCGATAAGGATTATCTGAAAGCCGGTGATGACCGCATCATCGCCCACACCAAGATCATTGGTGCTGGCGAGAAAGACTCGGTGACCTTCGACGTCTCCAAGCTCAAAGCCGATGAGAAGTACAGCTTCTTCTGCTCGTTCCCTGGCCACATCTCGATGATGAAAGGTGCCGTGGTCCTGAAGTAACACCGCGTTATCGTTCATCGGGGGCAAGCCCCCTCCCACATTTGAATGTATTCACAAATCAAAGTGTGGGAGGGGGCTTGCCCCCGATGGCATTCTGGCAGTCACTGCAAAATCAGCTGACTCACCTTAAGGCGCAAACGGCATCACCCGCTTGTGCTCAGTCTTGCGATACGTCTCGCAGATAATCCTGAACGCTTCCTCACGCACCGGCTCACCGTGCAGGAACGCATCAATCTCTGCATAGGTCACGCCATGTGACGCTTCGTCCGGCTTGCCCGGCGACAAGTCTTCCAGGTCCGCCGTCGGGATCTTCTCTACCAGTGACTCGGGCGCACCAAAATGCCGGGCAATCGCTCGCACCTGGTTTTTCACCAGCCCGCTCAATGGCGCCAGATCACAGGCACCATCCCCGAACTTGGTGAAAAAGCCCATCACCGCTTCCGCCGCATGGTCGGTACCAATGACCAGGCCACTGGCCGCGCCGGCGATGGTGTACTGCGCCACCATGCGCATACGCGCCTTGGTGTTGCCCAGTACGAAGTCGCGGGACACCGCCGCCTTGCCTTCAAACGCTGCTACTTCATTGGCCAGGGCTTTGACCGCCGGGCCGATGTTGACGGTGTGGCGCTCGTCTGGCTCGATGAAGTCCACCGAAGCTTGGGCTTCGTGTTCGTCGAACTGGGTTTCATAGGGCAGGCGCACGGCGATAAAACGATAAGCCTCATCGCCAGTGCTGGCGCGCAGTTCCTGCACGGCACGTTGGGCCAACAGGCCTGCGGTCAGGGAGTCGACGCCGCCGCTGATGCCCAGCACCAGGGCCTTGAGCCCGGAATTGCGCAGGCAGTCCTGGATAAAGGCTACGCGCCTGGCGACTTCTGCCTCCAGTGCGGCCTGGTCTTTGAACGGCGCTTGCACCTTGAGCTGCTGCGCAATCTCACGCTGTACGGCTTGCATGCTTCACTCCTTGCTGGATAGGGCAGGTACTTTGAAAACGTGACGCAAATAGGCGACAAAATTCGGGTCGGTGCAATGGGTCTTGCCCGCTTCATCGGAAATCTTGGCGACGGGCTGGCCATTGCAGGCGGTCATTTTAAGCACGATGCTCATCGGTTCCACCCCCGGAATGTCGCAGGTGAGGTTGGTGCCGATACCAAAGCTCACATTGATCCGACCCCGCAACGCGCGGAATATTTCCAACGCCTTGGGCAGCGTCAGACTGTCGGAGAACACCAGGGTCTTGCTCATCGGCTCGATGCCCAGCTTGTGGTAGTGAGCGATGGCTTTTTCCGCCCACTGAATCGGATCACCGGAGTCGTGGCGCAGGCCGTCGAACAGCTTGGCAAAGTACAAGTCGAAGTCACCGAGGAAGGCGTCCGTGGTGATGCAGTCGGTCAAGGCGATGCCCAGCAGGCCACGGTACTCACGCACCCAGCAATCCAGGGCGGCGATCTGGCTGTCGATCAGGCGTGGGCCGAGTTGCTGGTGGGCCATGATCCATTCGTGGGCCATGGTACCCAGCGGCTTCATATCGAATTCGCGAGCCAGGTGCACGTTGCTGGTGCCGACAAAGCGCCCTGGGAAGTCGTGTTTGAGCACGCTTACCACTTCTTCCTGCACGCGGTACGAGAAGCGGCGGCGCGTGCCGAAGTCGGCCACTTGCAGTTCCGAGAGTTCATCGCTGGCGGCATTGGCCGTCAGCCAATCGAACTTGCGGTACAGCTGTTCGCGGGCCTGTTCGAGGATCACGGTCTGGTAGCGATAGCGGTTACGCACTTCGCTGACGATGGCCAGCATCGGCACTTCAAACAGGATCACATGCAGCCACGGTCCGCGCAGGCGGATAAACAACTCGCCGTTCTCGATACCGGTCTGCACATACCGCAGATTGAAACGGAACAGCCCGAGGAAGCGCAAAAAATCCGGCTTCATAAAGCTGATGCGTTCCAGAAAACCCAATTGATCGGGGCTCAGGCTCAACTCGGCGAGGCGTTCAATCTGGTAACGGATCTCCGCCAGGTACGGGCGCAGGTCTTCGCTGTTGCGGCAACGGAACTCCCATTCAACTTCCACATTGGGGTAGTTGTGCAGCACCGCCTGCATCATGGTCAGCTTGTAGAAGTCGGTGTCGAGCAGGTTCTGCACGATGCGATCGGCAAACACACTCTCGCTCATAACGGGAATCTCCAGACGGCTCGGCGATGGGCGCCGGCCTTACGCACAATTAAGGAAGGGGGCTAGTGGCGCATACACGTGGGTCGGTTTGCCAGTGATTTTTTTGCCACGGCCACTGGCGCTATCGGGAGCAAGCCCCCTCCCACAGGTTGAAATGCGTTCCAAATGTGGGAGGGGGCTTGCTCCCGATAGCGGTATTCCAGGCACTAAATAACCTGCTCAAGCATCCACTTCACAAATTCCCTGACCTTCGGCACCTCCGCCGAATGCTCCGGATAAGCCAGGTAATACGCATCCTGGCTCGGCATCGCATGTTGCCAGGGAATCACCAGCTTGCCCTCGGCCAACTCCTCTTCCACCAGAAAGCGCGGCAACAGCGCCACGCCACAACCCACTTGCGCGGCCCGAATGCACATATAGAAGGTGTCGAACCGCGGCCCGTGGTAGCTGTGCTCGGTGTGGAAGCCCTGGCTGGCGAACCAGTCATGCCAGCCCTGGGGCCGCGAGGCGTTTTGCAGCAACACCAGGTCGCTCAGTTGCGTGGGGTCGGTGAAAGGCTGCGTCGGCAGGCTCTCCGGCGCGCATACCGGCACCAGCTCTTCACTGAACAGCTTCAGGCTCTCGGTACCAGGGCGTGCGCCCTGGCCGAAATAGAACGCCATGTCAGCCTTGCCTTGCAGCAGCTCGTCCGGCTGCTGTTCGTTGCACAGGTCCAGGTGGATCTGCGGGTGACGCAGGCGCCAACCCTTGAGGCGCGGCACCAGCCAGCGCGCGCCGAAGGTATAGGGCGTGGACACGCGCAGCACCTCGGTCTCGCCTCCGTAGGAGCGCAGGTAATGGGTAGACATCTCCACCTGGGTGAGGATCTTGCGCACTTCCACCAGGTACAGATCGCCCGCCGGGGTCATCTGCAAGCGGCGGCGTACCCGGCGAAACAGCAGGTGCTGCAACAACTCTTCCAACTGCGCCACCTGTTTGCTCACGGCGCTTTGTGTGAGGTTCAGCTCTTCGGCGGCGCGGGTGAAGCTCAGGTGGCGGGTGGCGGCTTCGAAGCACTGCAGAGCGGTGATCGACGGCAAATGTCTTTTGTTCAGCACGGCTTGCCTCTTTTTATTCTTTGCATGAATAAACGGAATGATATCTCGCCTAATCGTCGTTTGTTGGCAAGTCTTGGGCCAGCTACAAATAGGGCCAGGATCGCCGTGCATATTGCGGCGCGAATTTTTGTATGCAGATTGAAGGAGTGACCCATGGTTGCCGCATTGCTTGATCGTCTCGGGGTAAACCCGGCGCTGTACCAGGCGGGCAAACAGCCCGTGCATTCGCCGATTGATGGCAGCCGTATCGGCAGTGTGCACTGGGAAGGCCCTGCCGAGGTGGAGCAACAGGTCAGTCGTGCCGAGCATGCATTTGAGGCTTGGCGCAAAGTGCCGGCGCCACGGCGTGGCGAGCTGGTGCGCCAGTTTGGCGACGTACTGCGCCAATACAAGGCCGACCTGGGCGAACTGGTCTCCTGGGAAGCCGGCAAGATCACCCAGGAAGGCTTGGGTGAAGTCCAGGAAATGATCGACATCTGCGACTTCGCTGTGGGCCTGTCCCGACAGTTGTACGGCTTGACCATTGCCTCCGAGCGCCCAGGCCACCATATGCGTGAAACCTGGCACCCGCTGGGCGTGGTCGGGGTGATCAGCGCCTTCAACTTCCCGGTTGCCGTATGGGCCTGGAACACCGCGCTGGCATTGGTGTGCGGCAACGCGGTGATCTGGAAACCCTCTGAAAAGACCCCGCTCACCGCCCTGGCGTGCCAGGCGCTGTTCGAGCGCGTATTGAGCAAGTTTGATGATGCTCCCGAGTACCTGAGCCAGGTGATCATCGGCGGCCGCGACGCCGGCGCCGCGCTGGTGGACGACCCGCGTGTGGCCCTGATCAGTGCCACCGGCAGTACGCGCATGGGCCGCGAAGTGGCGCCGAAAGTCGCGGCGCGCTTCGCCCGTAGCATTCTTGAGCTGGGTGGCAACAACGCGATGATCCTCGGCCCAAGCGCCGACCTGGACATGGCCGTGCGCGCCATCCTGTTCAGCGCCGTCGGCACTGCCGGCCAACGCTGCACCACCTTGCGCCGGCTGATCGCCCATGAGTCGGTCAAGGAGGACATCGTCACCCGCCTCAAGGCTGCTTATTCCAAGGTGCGCATTGGCCACCCGCTGGAAGGCAACCTGATCGGCCCGCTGATCGACAAGCAGGGTTTTGACAACATGCAGGACGCCCTGGAGCAAGCCTTGAGCGAAGGCGGCAAGGTGTTCGGCGGCAAGCGCCAACTGCAAGACACATTCCCCAACGCTTACTACGTCTCGCCGGCAATTGTGGAAATGCCCGAGCAAAGCGACGTGGTGTGTACGGAAACCTTCGCGCCGATTCTCTACGTGGTCGGCTACACCGACTTCGCCGAAGCCCTGTGCTTGAACAACGCGGTGCCACAGGGGCTGTCGTCATGCATCTTCACCACGGATGTGCGTGAAGCCGAGCAATTCATGTCGGCGGTGGGCAGTGATTGCGGGATTGCCAACGTCAATATCGGCCCGAGCGGCGCGGAGATCGGGGGGGCCTTTGGCGGTGAAAAAGAGACAGGCGGCGGGCGAGAGTCGGGTTCTGATGCGTGGCGCGGGTATATGCGGCGTCAGACCAATACCGTGAACTACTCGCTGGAATTGCCTCTGGCCCAAGGCATTACCTTCGACTGAGCCCACGCGTCGAAGTGAGATCAAAATGTGGGGGGGCTTGCTCCCGATAGCAGTGTTTCAGTCAGCAAATCTGTAGCTGACCCACCGCTATCGGGAGCAAGCCCCCTCCCACATTTGATCAGATTTTCAATTCTGAAAAGTTGTTTGTTAGGTCTCATCGGAGTCTGGCAATGGCACTACGCGAAACATGTTTATGGGAACACCTCACCCCCGGCCGGCCGGATCGTGCCGCGCTCAGGGGCGCGCTCAAGGTGGATGTCTGCGTGATCGGCGCCGGTATCACCGGTTTGTCGGCGGCCATTCATTTGCTGGAGCAGGGTAAAAGCGTTGCCGTGCTGGAGGCGCATCGCACCGGCCATGGCGGTTCGGGGCGTAACGTCGGGTTGGTCAATGCCGGCATGTGGATCCCGCCAGATGAGATCGAAGCCGGGTTTGGCACGGCGGTTGGCAGCCAGCTAAACCGCATGTTGGGCGCAGCGCCGGCCCTGGTATTCAGCCTGATCGACAAATACAAGATCGATTGCCAATTGCGCCGCGAGGGCACCTTGCACATGGCCCACAACGCCCGTGGCGAGGCGGATTTGCGCAGTCGTGAAGAGCAATGGAAGCGCCGTGGTGCGCCGGTCGAATTGCTCACCGGGCAGGCGTGTGAGCAAGCCACCGGCACCCAAAAAATCTCCGCCGCCTTGCTCGATCGACGGGCCGGCACCCTGAACCCCATGGCCTACACCACGGGCTTGGCGAATGCCGCCGCAGCGCTGGGCGGGCAGTTGTTTGACCATTCCCCGGTCACCCAGCTTGAGCGCCAAGGTGCCGATTGGTCGGTGCAGACCGCCGAGGGCGCGGTGCAGGCCGCTCAGGTGGTGATCGCCTCTAACGCCTACACCGAAGGCGAATGGACCGAGTTGCGGCGCAATTTTTTCCCCGGCTATTACTATCAGGTGGCGTCAGCGCCGCTGACCGATGATGCCGCCCGGCAAATCCTCCCCGGTGGCCAGGGCTCGTGGGATACGCGCCAGGTACTGAGCAGCATCCGTCGCGATGCCGATGGCCGTCTGTTGCTTGGCAGCCTGGGCAATGGCAACCAGAAACCTGCCTGGTTCCTCAAGGCGTGGGCCGATCGGGTGCAGCAGCACTACTTCCCGTATCTCAAATCGGTGCAGTGGGAATACACCTGGACCGGCTGCATCGCGTTTACCCCAGACCATCTGATGCGCCTGTTCGAACCCGCCCCTGGCCTGGTCGCAGTCACCGGCTATAACGGGCGCGGTGTGACCACCGGCAGTGTGGTCGGCAAGGCGTTTGCCGACTATCTGTGTCACCAGAATCCCCAGGCCTTGCCGATCCCCTTTGCACCGATGCAGCCACTGGCGGGTGCAGGTCTGCGCAGTTGCCTGTATGAAGCAGGATTCTCGCTGTATCACGCCGGGCAATGTCTGAGGATCGTGATCTGATCAGCGAAATACCGCTCAAAAGCCTGCGTTTTCTTAGCAGGCTACCCATCTGTATTGGTGCAAGGCGTAGCAATCACGCACTGTAAATGTGCAGTTCCGTTACGCACGTTGTTACAGGTGTAGGAACTGTCGTTTATCCCTCTGGTTGCAGCTGCGACCTGGCGGGGTTGTACTTTTTTGGTTCGTTGGTTGCACCTATCGGGGCTAGACGGTTGCACGTCCTGGCAAAAGGCGTCGAAACGCCTGTAATAACAATGACACCGTGTCTTTTTGAAGAATAAAAAAGTAATGGCACGCGGCTTGCTCTGAGCTTTCAGTGAAAAGTTTGAATGCAAGTTGTCGTGCCAAAAATCAAAAATATCGGAGCACCACTCATGTCCCAGACGTTTTACAAGAAAGGTTTTCTGGCCCTCGCCGTTGCAGCGGCGCTGGGTGTTTCTACGTTTGTTCAAGCTGATGTGAAAATTGGTGTGGCGGGCCCGATGACGGGTGCCAACGCCGCTTTCGGTGAGCAGTACATGAAGGGTGCCCAGGCGGCAGCCGACGTTATCAACAAGGCCGGCGGCATCAACGGCGAGCAGATCAAGCTGATTGCCGGCGATGACGCCTGCGAACCCAAGCAAGCCGTGGCCGTGGCCAACCGCCTGGCGGACCAGGACAAGGTGATCGGTGTGGTCGGGCACTTCTGCTCGTCCAACACCATCCCGGCGTCTGAGGTCTACGACGAAGCCGGCATCATCGCCATCACCCCAGGCTCCACCAATCCACAGGTCACCGAGCGCGGCCTGGGCGCCATGTTCCGTATGTGCGGGCGTGACGACCAGCAAGGCATCGTCGCCGGCGACTACATCGTCGATGTGCTCAAGGGCAAGAAAGTCGCGGTGATCAACGACAAGGACACCTACGGCAAAGGCCTGGCCGACGCCACCGCAGCCCAGTTGACCAAGCGCGGTGTCAAGCCGGTGCTGGAAGAGGGCCTGACCCGTGGCGAGAAAGACTTCAGCGCCCTGGTCACCAAGATCCGCTCCCTGGGCGCCGACGTCGTGTACTTCGGCGGCTTGCATCCAGAGGCCGGCCCATTGGTGCGCCAGATCCGTGAAGCGGGCCTCAAAGACGTCAAGTTCATGTCCGATGACGGCGTAGTGACCGACGAACTGGTGGCGACCGCCGGTGGTGCGCAGTACGTCGATGGCGTCTACATGACCTTCGGCGCCGATCCGCGCCTGTTGCCGGACAGCAAGACCGTGGTTGAAGAGTTCCGCAAAAACGGCACCGAGCCTGAAGGCTACACCCTGTATGCCTACGCCTCGATCCAGGCCCTGGCCGCCGGCTTCAACGGTGCCAAGTCCAACAAGGGCGAAGACGCGGCCAAGTGGCTCAAGGCCAACCCCGTGCAGACGGTAATGGGCAAGAAGGAATGGGACGGCAAAGGTGACCTGAAAGTCTCTGACTATGTGGTTTACCAGTGGGACAAGGACGGTAAGTACCATCAGCTGGAAAAACAGAAGTAAGGCTGAGCACCACAGTTCCAATGTGGGAGGGGGCTTGCTCCCGATAGCGCAGTGTCAGCCAACACATGCATGACTGACCCACCGAAATCGGGAGCAAGCCCCCTCCCACAGGGGAACGGTGTTGTTATTGAGATCTGTTTTTTCCTCCAGAAGCGCCGCACACCCACCGGTGTGCAGGTGCTCACCGCGTGAGATTGCGTTATGGATGGTATTTTCCTGCAGCAACTGGTCAACGGCCTGACCCTCGGGTCGGTCTATGGCCTGATCGCCATCGGCTACACAATGGTCTATGGCATCATTGGCATGATCAACTTCGCCCACGGCGAGGTTTATATGATTTCCGCTTACCTCGCGGCGATCAGTCTGGCACTGCTGGCTTACTTCGGCATCGAATCCTTCCCGCTGCTCATTCTCGGCACCTTGATCTTCACCGTGGTCGTCACCGGCGTGTACGGTTGGGTCATTGAACGGGTCGCCTATAAACCGTTGCGCAACTCCACCCGACTGGCTCCGCTGATCAGCGCCATCGGCATCTCGCTGATCCTGCAGAACTACGCACAGATCGCCCAGGGCGCCAAGCAACAAGGTATCCCGACCCTGCTGGCCGGCGCCTGGCGCGTCGATATCGGCACTGGCTTCGTGCAACTGACCTACACCAAAGTGTTCATCCTCGTGGCGGCATTCGCCGGCATGGCGTTGCTCACCTACATCATCAAGTACACCAAGCTGGGTCGCATGTGCCGCGCCACCCAGCAAGACCGCAAGATGGCCTCGATCCTGGGCATCAACACCGACCGGGTGATCTCCTACGTGTTCGTCATCGGCGCGGCCATGGCTGCCCTGGCCGGCGTGCTTATCACCCTCAACTACGGCACCTTCGACTTCTATGCCGGCTTCATCATCGGCATCAAGGCGTTTACCGCGGCGGTACTCGGCGGCATCGGCTCCCTGCCTGGGGCGATGCTAGGCGGGATCATCCTCGGTATCTCCGAGTCGCTGTTCTCGGGGTTGATCAACTCTGACTACAAAGACGTGTTCAGTTTCTCCCTGCTGGTGGTGATTCTGATTTTCCGTCCCCAGGGCCTGCTTGGTCGCCCACTCGTGGCGAAGGTGTAAACATGTCTGCTGCCAAATCCATTGATATCAAGAAGAGTGTGGTCGATACGGTCCTCGCCGGGCTGATTTCGCTGATCGTGTTCGGGCCCATCGTCGGCGTAGTGCTCGACGGCTACAGCTTCAACCTGGAGCCGCTGCGCGTTGCCACGTTGGTCGCCATTGTGATGGCCGGACGCTTTGCCCTCAGCCTGTTCCTGCAAACCCCCAAGGGCGTGAAGATTCTGCAGGGTTTTGAAAGCAGCGGCTCGGGTGTGCACGTGCTGCCACCGGACTACAAATCGCGGTTGCGCTGGATCATCCCGGCGTTGATCGTGATCGCCATCGTGTTCCCGATCTTCGCCAACAAATACCTGCTGACCGTGGTGATTCTCGGGCTGATCTACGTGTTGCTCGGCCTGGGCCTGAACATCGTGGTGGGCCTGGCCGGCCTGCTCGACCTGGGTTACGTGGCGTTCTATGCCATCGGTGCCTACGGCCTGGCGCTGGGTTATCAATACCTCGGCCTGGGGTTCTGGACGGTGCTGCCGCTGGCGGCAATCGCGGCGGCGCTGGCGGGGTGCATACTCGGCTTCCCGGTGCTGCGAATGCACGGTGACTACCTGGCCATCGTGACCCTGGGCTTTGGTGAAATCATTCGCCTGGTACTCAACAACTGGCTGTCATTCACCGGCGGCCCCAACGGTATGCCGGTGCCTTCGCCAACCTTCCTGGGCCTGGAGTTCGGCAAGCGTGCAAAGGATGGCGGCATCCCGTTTCACGAGTTCTTCGGCATCGATTACAACCCCAACATCAAGTTCATGTTCATCTACATCGTGCTGTTTCTGGTGGTGCTGGCCGTGCTGTACATCAAGCATCGCCTCACGCGTATGCCGGTCGGTCGCGCCTGGGAAGCCTTGCGTGAAGATGAAATCGCCTGTCGTTCCATGGGCCTGAATCACGTATTGGTCAAGCTCTCGGCGTTCACCATTGGGGCTTCCACTGCCGGATTGGCGGGTGTGTTTTTTGCCAGTTACCAGGGCTTCGTCAATCCGTCGTCGTTTACCTTCTTCGAGTCGGCGTTGATCCTGGCCATCGTGGTGTTGGGCGGCATGGGCTCGACGGTGGGCGTGGTGATTGCGGCATTCGTGCTGACCGTGGCGCCTGAATTGCTGCGCAGCTTCTCCGAATACCGTGTGCTGCTGTTTGGCGTGTTGATGGTGGTGATGATGATCTGGAGACCGCGTGGCTTGATTCGGATCAGCCGCACCGGTGTGACGCCACGCAAGGGGGTAGCGCCATGAGCAAGGAAGTCGTGCTATCTGTCGAACACCTGATGATGCACTTCGGTGGCATCAAGGCCCTGAGCGATGTCAGCCTCAAGGTCGAACGCAACTCGATATTTGCCCTGATCGGCCCCAATGGCGCCGGCAAAACTACGGTGTTCAACTGCCTCACCGGCTTTTACAAAGCCAGCGGCGGCAAGATCGAACTCAACGTGCGCGGCAAGCAAACCAACGTCATCCAGTTGTTGGGTGAGCGCTTTGAGGCCACCGACTTCGTATCGCCCAAAAGCTTCCTCAGCCGCGTGTACTACAAGATGTTCGGCGGCACCCACCTGGTGAACCGCGCCGGCCTGGCGCGGACGTTCCAGAACATTCGCCTGTTCAAGGAAATGTCGGTGCTGGAAAACCTGCTGGTGGCCCAGCACATGTGGGTCAACCGCAACATGCTCGCGGGCATCCTCAATACCAAGGGCTACCGCAAGGCTGAAAGTGATGCCCTGGACTGTGCGTTCTACTGGCTGGAGGTTGTGGACCTGGTGGACTGCGCCAACCGCCTGGCTGGCGAGCTCTCCTATGGCCAGCAGCGCCGCCTGGAAATCGCCCGCGCCATGTGCACGCGGCCGCAGATCATCTGCCTGGACGAACCGGCAGCGGGCCTCAACCCTCAGGAAACCGAAGCCCTCAGCGCGATGATTCGCCTGCTGCGCGACGAACACGACCTCACGGTGGTGCTGATCGAACACGACATGGGCATGGTGATGAGTATTTCCGACCACATTGTGGTGCTGGACCACGGCAACGTGATCGCCGAAGGCGGCCCCGACGCGATCCGCAACGACCCGAAAGTGATCGCCGCCTACCTGGGCGCGGACGAAGAGGAGTTGGTATGAGCGCACCTATCCTCGAAATGAAGGACCTGGACGTGTTCTACGGCCCGATCCAGGCGTTGAAGAAAGTCTCGCTGCACATCAACGAAGGCGAAACCGTCAGCCTGATCGGCTCCAACGGCGCGGGAAAGTCCACGCTGCTGATGTCGATCTTCGGCCAGCCTCGGGCCGAGTCGGGGCAGATTCTGTACAACGGCGTCGACATTACCCACAAGTCGTCCCACTACATCGCCTCCAACGGCATTGCGCAGTCGCCGGAAGGGCGGCGGGTGTTCCCCGACATGACCGTCGAGGAAAACCTGCTGATGGGCACCATCCCCATTGGCGACAAGTTTGCCAGCGAGGATATGCAACGCATGTTCGAGCTGTTCCCCAGGCTCAAGGAGCGGCGTAACCAGCGCGCCATGACCATGTCCGGCGGCGAGCAGCAAATGCTCGCCATCGCTCGTGCGCTGATGAGCCGGCCCAAACTGTTGCTGCTCGACGAGCCAAGCCTGGGACTGGCGCCGATTGTGGTGAAGCAGATCTTTTCTACCCTGCGCGAGCTGGCGTCTACCGGGATGACCATCTTCCTGGTGGAGCAGAACGCCAACCATGCGCTGCGCTTGTCGGATCGGGCGTATGTGATGGTCAATGGCGAGATTCGCCTGACGGGCACCGGTAAAGAGCTGCTGGTGAACGAGGAAGTGCGCAACGCCTACCTGGGCGGTCACTGACCTCAAGTCCAGACACATCACCCCTGTGGGAACCTGGCCTTATGTGGGAGCCGGGCTTGCCCGCGATAGCATCACCTCGGTTTAGCTGGCATACCGAGGTGGCTGCATCGCAGGCAAGCCAGCTCCCACCCAAGGCCCGGTTCCCACATTTGTTTTTGCGGTGTCAACAAGCCCTCCACCAAATTGTGGAAAACAAATCCAGCCCACCTCCAAAGCGCGACATATAGCCGCCGCAAATCCCTGTTTTGTCACAGTTTTGACTTGTCCCCATCCACTGTGGAACCGGCTGTGGGTAACGTGGGTGTACTTGGCTGAAAGCCTTTGAATACGGGGCCTGTAGCGTTGTGGTTGTTTTTTGATCGGCGGCTTTTTCTCGACCCTCTACCGGCTTTGTCAACCTGTTTAAAGACACAGGTATATGACCGGAATATGTCCATCCAGCCTGTGGATAAGTCTGTGACTAAACTCTGGAAAGACGCCCGCAGGGGCCGGAATGACTGGCCTGAAGCCATCGTTGCGTTTTTCCGAATTTTTCAGGGGCTACATACGCCCCAGCCAAGGTCAAGCAAAAAACTTTCTAAAAACGCCTGCAAGCCTTGTACACAGTGGCTTCGAGCGATGTGCACTTGCCCCCAAAGACTGTGGGCGCAGTTGTGGATAACCTGCGCGCATATGGCTGCAGGCCACGTTTTATAAGGCTTTGCTTGGGGTGGTTAAAAAACGCACAGTTGCGTGTGAAGTTACGTGCGTAGCGGTTGCCGCAGCCGCGGCGGAAGGGCATTCTGCTGGCAACTTTTTTCCCCGATGCACTCAAGGAGAACACCATGTCCGACACGCTATTCATTACTGGCGCTACTTCAGGTTTCGGCGAGGCCTGTGCCCGTCGTTTTGCCGAAGCCGGCTGGAAACTGGTGCTCACCGGTCGTCGTGCCGAGCGCTTGAATGCCTTGGTCGAAGAACTTTCCAGGCAGACCGAAGTGCATGGCCTGGTGGTGGATGTGCGCGATCGCAAAGGCATGGAGGAGGCCATCGCCAACTTGCCGCCGTCGTTCGCCAAACTGCGTGGCCTGATCAACAACGCTGGCCTGGCCGTGGGCACTGATCCGGCCCCCAAGTGCGACCTCGACGACTGGGAAACCATGGTCGACACCAATATCAAGGGCCTGCTGACCACTACCAACCTGCTGCTGCCGCGCCTGATTGCTCATGGCCGGGGTGCGGGGATCATCAACCTGGGTTCCATCGCCGGTAACTACCCGTACCCCGGCAGCCATGTGTATGGCGGCTCCAAGGCGTTCGTGAAGCAGTTCTCGCTGAACCTGCGTTGCGACCTGCAAGGCACTGGCGTGCGTGTGACCAACATCGAGCCGGGCCTTTGCGAGAGCGAGTTCTCGCTGGTGCGCTTTGGCGGTGACCAGGCGCGTTATGACGCCACCTACGCAGGTGCCGAGCCGATCCAGCCGCAGGATATTGCCGATACGATTTTCTGGGTGATGAATACGCCGGCGCACGTGAATATCAACCGGTTGGAGCTGATGCCTGTGAGCCAGACCTGGGCTGGGTTTGCGATTGAGCGGGGGGCCAAATAGGGCCTTAGACCGCGTCGCCTGCATCGGGGGCAAGCCCCCTCCCACATTGATCGGGTTCGCAGATCAAGTGTGGGAGGGGGCTTGCCCCGATAGCGGTAAATCGGCCAAAAACAGGCCATAAGGTACACTCCGCTCCTGAAAACCCTCCGCACTGTGCGGTTTAAAGGTTTTGACAGGAGGAAATGTGAGTAACCGAGGTGAGCAGGCACTGCTCAAACAATCGACCATCCTGATGTTCGCCGTGGCGATCGCCGGGATTGTCACGGGTGTCATATCCGGCGCCCAATCCATTTTATTCGACGGCTTTTTCTCGCTGATCGCCACCGCCATCAAGGTGCTGATGCTGATCACGGCCAAGCTGATCGCCAAGAAAAGCAACGAGCGCTTCCAGTTCGGCTATTGGCACCTGGAACCGATGGTGCTGTTGATCGAAGGCAGCTTCCTGCTGCTGATCGCCATCTACGCGTTCCTCAATGGTGTGTTCGGCATCATCAACGGCGGGCGCGAGATCGAGTTGGGGCTGGTGATCATTTATGCGGCGGTGTTTACCGTCGTGGAGTTCGCCTACTTCTTTTATGTGCGCTACCGCAACCGCACGCTTAAATCGTCGCTGATCCAGTTCGACAACATCAGTTGGCTGGTGGACGCAATGCTGTCGGTGGGCTTGCTGATCAGCTTCCTTGCCGCACTGCTGCTCAAGTCCCAGGGCTATGGCGAATGGGCGGTGTACGTCGACCCGCTGATTTTGATCCTGTTGGCCCTGAGTATGCTGGCGCCAGCGTTCAAGATCCTGCGCCCGGCGTTGCGTGAAGTGCTGGGGATCGCGCCGGATCACCTGGACGATAAAGTACGCGAAGTGATGGATGCGGCGCAGGCCAGGCATGGTTTCGATGACTACGTGTCCTATGTGCAGAAGCACGGGCGGGCGCGGTTTATCGAGATTCATGTAGTGCTGCCGGCCGATTACCCAGTGGATAAGGTCGCGACCCTCGACAGGTTGCGCGAAGAGATATCCACAGGGCTGGGCACGCCGGATGCGGCGCGTTGGTTGACGATCAGTTTTACCGGGGATCGCAAGTGGATTGCGTGAGGTCAGTCAGACCGAGGTGAGGCTATCGGGAGCAAGCCCCCTCCCACATCAGGACGATTTTCAACATGAAAACGCGGACAAGTGTGGGAGGGGGCTTGCCCCCGATGAGGCCCTGAGGGTTACCCAAACTGCTTGATCAAACCCTGGTAGCAAGTCGCCAAGTGATAGGGCGTGGTAGAAGGCATATCCCGCCGGCTCACCTTACCGTCGGCATCCAGGCATTCATGCCAGCCCTTTGCATGCAGAAAACGCTGTTGCAGCGCCAGCAATTGACGTTGCAGCACCGTCTCGCTGCCGGGACGCAAGGTCAGTGCTCGCAGGTATTCCGCCTGGGCCCAGATGCGCTGAGTGCCGTCGCGCACCGTGCCATCGAGTGCCAACATGCCACTGACCGCACCGCTTAACTTATCCACACCCTTTTGCTCGGCATAGGCAAACGCCCGTGTCAGTGATGCATGCAGCGGCGTGCCGCGCAGCACCTCTGAGGATTCCAGCAAAAAGAACCATTCGAACTGGTGCCCTGGCTCAAACCAGTTATCCACAGCGCCCAGCGGTTTCTCCAGCATCACGCCGTGCTCGCGGTCGATGAAGCGTTGCTGCATGGCCGTCGCCAGTGCCAGCAGTGCCGCTTGTACCTGCGCGTCCTCGCGTACCGCGAGGGTGGCGAGGAAGCCCTCGGCCAAGTGCATCAGCGGGTTTTGCAACGGGCCGGATTTGAGCGAGGCCCAGTTGCGCTCAAGTACCGCCTCATACAAGCCATCGCCCGTGGCAAAGCGTTGAGCGACAACTTCCAGTGCGGCGTTGAGCACCGACTCCACCAAGGGTTCACGCACCTTGGCCCAGTAATGGGCACAGGCAAAGATGATGAACGCGTGGGTGTAGAGGTCCTTGCGCTTGTCCAGGGGTTGGCCGGCCGGGTCGATGCTGTAGAACCAGCCGCCGTGCTCGGCATCATGGAAGTGCCGCTGCAGGGAGCGGAACAGCGCCGCCGCCCGTTCATCGGCAAAGGCCGCACCTGGCTCGCCGATCAGGCTGGCGAACAGGTACAGCTGCCGGGCGCACGCCATGGCGCGATAGCGTTGTGGGGGCAATGGTTGATGATCGGCATCCAGTGCCTCAAAGGGCAGTGCGAGGTCGGCATTCCAACCCGGACCTTGCCAGAGGGGCACGATCAGGTCATGGAAGTGCGTGAGCACAGGCGTCAGGGAAGAGGGGGAAGCGATGGGCATTGGCTGGCGTCGTCACGGCAGGGGTGTTTGCCGCGCATGGTAGCAGGCTTGGGATCGGTGGTGTTTGTACTGGCACTATCGCGGGCAAACCCGCTCCCACATTTTTGAAGTGTGAACCCTCTCAAATGTGGGAGCTGGCTTGCCTGCGATGAGGTCCTTGCAGTCGCTGACGATCAGCCCGCCAACAACCACACCCCGGTCGCTGCCGAAGCCGCCCCGGCCACCCGCACCAAGGGTGCTGCAGCCGCTGGCAAAAAGCGCACCACTGCATAACCGGCGGCATGCAACGCCGCGGTCGCACCCACAAACCCAATGGCATACGCCCAAGGGCTGGTCATGTCCGGCAGTTCAAGGCCATGGGCCACGCCGTGAAACAACGCAAACAATGCCGTGGCACCCACCGCCATGAACAGCGGCGGCCGCACCGCCAGTGCCACGGCCAGGCCCAGGGCGAGCACCGAAGCGGCAATCCCGCTTTCCAGCGCCGGCAATTGCAGCCCTTCAAAACCCAACACCCCGCCGATCAGCATGGTGCCCACGAAGGTGCATGGCAGTGCCCAGCGCGCGACGCCTTTCTGTTGGGCCGCCCACAGGCCGACCGCAACCATGGCCAGCAAGTGATCGAGGCCGCCCAAGGGATGGCTGATGCCGGCCACCAGGCCATTGTCGCCGTGGCCAGGGTGCGCGAAGGCCAGGGCAGGGGCCAGCAGCAGCGCGGCAGCGGCGAAGAGTTTGTTGAGGCTCATGGACAGGTTCCTTATGGGTTGATCAGGCGGCGGTCAGCAAGCCCTGGCGTTCGATGAAGGCGACGATGTCGTCCAGGCCGACTCCGGTTTTCTGGTTGCTGAACACAAAGGGTTTGCCGTTGCGCATCCGCTGGGTGTCGCTGTTCATCAACTCCAGCGAGGCGCCCACCAGCGGGGCCAGGTCGATCTTGTTGATCACCAGCAAGTCGGATTTGCAAATACCGGGCCCGCCTTTGCGTGGCAGCTTGTCACCAGCGGACACATCGATCACATAAATGGTCAGGTCTGAGAGTTCCGGGCTGAAGGTGGCCGACAGGTTGTCGCCGCCGGACTCCACCAGGATCAGGTCCAGGCCGGGAAAGCGGCGGTTGAGCTGGTCCACGGCCTCAAGGTTGATCGAAGCATCTTCGCGAATCGCCGTGTGCGGGCAGCCGCCGGTCTCCACGCCGATGATGCGCTCCGGCGCCAGTGCCTTGTTACGTACCAGAAAGTCGGCGTCTTCGCGGGTATAGATGTCGTTGGTGACCACCGCCAGGTTATAGCGATCACGCAGCGCGAGGCACAGGGCCAGGGTCAGGGCGGTCTTGCCGGAGCCCACCGGGCCGCCGATTCCGACGCGCAGGGGTTGTGTGTTCATGTGCTTCTCCACAATAAAAAACGTTCAGGAACGAAACAGGCGGCTGTACTGGCGTTCGTGGGCCATGCACGCCAGGGACAGGCCAAAGGCGGCGCTGCCCAACCGCGCAGGGTCAATGCGCTCGGCGTCCTGCTGGGCTTGCTGTAGCAAGGGCAGCAGTTCGCTGGTCAGGCGTTGCGCGGCTTGCTGGCCCAGTGGCAGGGTTTTCATCAGCACGGCCAATTGGTTCTCCAGCCAGCTCCACAGCCATGCGGCGAGAGCATCGTCGGGGCTGATGTGCCAGGCGCGGGCGGCCAGGGCCCAGCCAAGAGCCAGGTGCGGTTCGCCGCGTTGTGCAAGGAACTCACGGGCGGCGCTGTCCAGTTCCGGTAAGCCATTGAGCAGTTGCTGCAGGGAGTAACCCATTTGCCGGCTCTCCTGATACAGCTCGCGGGTCTCACGGCTGGCGCGGTGTTCTTCGCACAATTGCGCCAGCCCAGGCCAGTCCTGTTCAGCGGCAGCGCGGCAATGGCTGAGCAACAGCGGCGCTTCGAAGCGCGCAAGGTTGAGCAGCAACTGATCGCTGATCCAGCGCCCTGCGCTCGCGGCATCCTGTACGCGGCCGTTGTCCACAGCCATTTCCAGGCCCTGGGAATAGCTGTAGCCGCCAATCGGCAACTGCGGACTGGCCAGGCGCAACAGCGCCCAGGCTGGGTTCATAGACGTACGCCGAACTGGTGCAGCTTGGGCGGGTAGTTGAAGTCTTCGTCGCCATGGCGCGAATGATGATGGCCGCCGCCGTAGGCGCCATGTTCCGGCTGGAACGGCGCCTCGATGGTTTGCGTGTCGGCGCCCAACTGTTCCAGCATCGCCTTGAGCACGTAGTCGTCGAGCAGGCGCAGCCAGCCGTCGCCGACTTGCAGGGCCACATGGCGGTTACCCAGGTGATAGGCAGCGCGGGTCAGTTCAAAGGCGTTGCGGCAAGTGACGTGCAGCAGTTGTTCAGGGCGGGCGCAAACGCGTACGACACGTCCGTCTTCAGCTTGTAGGAACTCGCCATCGTGCAAGGGCGGCTGTCCACGCTCCAAAAACAGGCCGACGTCTTCACCGTCGGCACTGAAACAGCGCAGGCGGCTTTTGCTGCGGGCTTCGAAGTTCAGCAGCAACTCAGCGGCCCAGAGGGCTTGGGGGGCGATTCGGCGGTGGATCACCAGCATCGGTAGGCTTCCAGCTATGAGCGATAGCAGTGCTAGAGCAAGGGGCTTGCCAACCTGCTATTGGCGTAGGAGTTTCCTGTCAGTGCAGGTGGTTGCGCATGGATAGGGCATCCACGGGTTGTATAGATCGTTCAAATTTGGTGCACATGAGCGGTTATAGCACTGGAAAAGGGCGTTTTCCCTGAAAGAAGCCTGGTGCTGCATGAAATTTCTTTCATCCAATTATCCGTTGCGTTTTTAAGGATTTATCCTACAAAGACCCGAGAATCGGCCTTCGTGGGCTTACGTGATGGTTCTTTAACATTCGCGCCGTGTTTAATTCACCGCGATGTTCATCATGTTCAAGTCATTTATTTGTTCAGTCATTGTCGGCCTGTCGTGTGTTATCTCGTCAGCCTCGGCCAATCTTCAACAGCCGCCGACTTTCGCTTCAAGCCATGCGGCGTCTTCGGTCGACGATGTGATCGACCGCGCCCATCAACTGCTCGGCACTCCCTACAAGTGGGGCGGTACGTCTGCCGAGCAGGGGTTTGATTGCAGCAGTTTCCTGGTCTATCTGTTCAAGACCGAAGCCAACATTCAGCTGCCGCGCACCACTGCGGCGATGCACCGTTCAACCGCTTCAACCATCAAGCGAAAAGCGTTAAAACCGGGCGATGCCGTATTTTTCAAAGGCAATGGGCGAGGGCGGGTGAGTCACGTCGGGCTGTATATCGGCGAAGGCAAGTTCATCCATTCACCGCGTACCGGCAAGCATGTGCGTATCGATTCGTTGAGCAATAAGTACTGGAGCAAGAACTACACAACGGCCAAGCGTTTTCACAAGGCTGGCTGAGGGATTACTCGGTACTGCCCAGCCCTTGCCAGTGCTTGAGGCCGATAAAGATAAAGCGCAGTTGCTGGGTGATTTTCGCCTGGGGCGTGAGGTGGGCTGGCAGGGCATGGGCCGGTGGGTCGATGATATCGGGCAGGGTGGCAAACACGCTTTTGACGATCAGGTCGGCCATCACATGTAAACCTTCTGCATCCAGATGCTGCAATTTTGGCATCAACGTCAGGTCGGCGGCCAGGTCGCGGGTGATGTCCTCGCGCAGGGCGCCGATGGCTTGGCGCACGGCCAGGCAGCCGCCGTACTGTTCGCGGGCCAAAAACAGGAATTGCGAACGGTTGGCCGAAACTACGTCGAGAAAGATCCGCACAGAGGCATCGATAATGCCCCCCATCACGAATTCGTTGTGGCGCACCAGGCGGATCGTGGCGCGGAAGGTCTGGCCGACTTCGCTGACCAATACCAGCCCAAGCTGGTCCATGTCGGCAAAATGGCGATAGAAACCAGTTGGCACTATACCCGCTGTCTTGGCCACTTCGCGCAGGCTCAGGCTGCCAAACCCACGGCCACACTCCATCAGATGGCGGGCTGCGTCCATCAAGGCAAGGCGTGTCTGTTGCTTCTGTTCGGCGCGGGGCAGCATGAGCGGATGGGCTTTGTCGGCAAGTACAGCGACGCACTCTAGCAAAAGCGCTTTGCCGGCGTCGAACTTGGCGGGGGCGAGGCGTGACGCGGTCTATATAAAAGCAAAAGCCCGATCGGCTGATCGGGCTTTTTTCTGGGCCACCACGGGCTTAGCTCTGTGCTTGATGCAGTTCTTGCAGACGGTCGGCACCACCTTCAGCAACGCCTTCGGTGTAGGCGCGTTTGTTGGCTTGTTCAGCACCGCCTTCTACCAGACCTTTCTCTTGCAGGCGATTGTAGCCATTTTCAGCGACAGCACCTTTGGCGTAGTCACGGTTTTCGTCTTCTTGCGAACCGCTACGCGCCACGGTTTGGCTAGTCTGCATGGCTTGAGCTTTGTTCTGTGGAGTGGCCTGTTCGGCGGCTGGCAGGGCGAAAGCGCTGGAAGCCAGGACAGATAACAGGACGGTAGCGAGTAATTGGCGTTTCATGATGGTTGCTCCTTGGGAGGGCGATAAAGTGGGTACGGGGCTAATGCTACTCTTGATAAGTCGATATAAAAGTTCATAAACACAATGGTAATAATCAACAGAATTGATTGTTCCCCGCAAAGGCTCTAGATCGAGCCTCTCAAGCACGCGGTTTTGCACCGCAGTGGGTATTTTCGACACGAACCTGGGTAACAATGGTGCGCTGTCGATGATGAAATCTGTCTGCTTGATCAGGAAAATCGTTTTTTTTCGGCTAAATCCGCCGTTGGGTTAAACCCTCCGGCACTTTGCCAGTCGTAGTTCTATAAGCTGTGTCAAAGGCTGTTGCCCAGCCAGTCGTATTCAGGAGCCCTGTGCAATGACGCGCACTCGTAAAATCGTCGCTTGGAGCTGCGCCAGCTTCGTTCTGTTAATTGCCATAGCGGTACTTGTGCTGGTGTTCTTCGACTGGAACCGCATCAAGCCGCCTCTCAACGCCAAGGTATCCGAAGAACTGCATCGCCCGTTCGCCATCAACGGCAACCTCGCGGTGGTGTGGCAGCGCGAGCCCGATGAGGGCGGCTGGCGTGCCTGGGTGCCGTGGCCCCATGTGATCGCCGAAGACCTGACCCTGGGCAACCCGGATTGGTCGAAACAACCGCAGATGGTCACGCTCAAGAAGGTCGAGCTGCGTATTTCACCCCTGGCTTTGCTGGTGCAGCGCGTGGTGATCCCGCGCATTGACCTCACCGAACCCAGTGCCCAGTTGCAGCGCCTGGCCGACGGCCGCGCCAACTGGACGTTCAAGTTCGATCCCAAGGACCCCGACGCCGAGCCCTCCAACTGGGTGGTGGATATCGGCGCCATCGGCTTTGACAAGGGCCATGTGACCCTCGACGATCAAACCCTCAAGACTCAGTTGGATGTGATCATCGACCCCTTGGGCAAACCCATCCCGTTTGGTGAAATTGTCGGGGACGCCGATGCCAAGAAGGCGCTGGAAAAAGGCTCGGCGCCTCAGGACTACGCGTTCGGCCTCAAGGTCAAAGGCCAATATCACGGCCAGAAGCTCGCCGGCACCGGCAAGATCGGCGGTCTGCTGGCCTTGCAGGACGCGGCCAAGCCGTTCCCGCTGCAAGCCCAGGTGAAAGTCGCCGACACCAGCATCGCCCTGGCCGGCACCTTGACCGACCCGCTTAACCTCGGTGCCCTGGACCTGCGCCTGAAACTCTCGGGCAGCAGCCTGGGTAACCTTTACCCGTTGACTGGTGTGACCTTGCCGGATTCGCCGGCCTATTCAACCGACGGCCATTTGATCGCCAAGCTGCATGAAACCAGCGGCGCCTCATTCCGCTACGAGAACTTCAACGGCAAGATCGGCAACAGCGACATCCATGGCGACCTGGCCTATGTCGCCAGCCAGCCACGGCCCAAGCTCAGCGGCGCGCTGGTGTCCAACCAACTGCTGATGGATGACCTGGCGCCTCTGATTGGCGCGGATTCCAACGCCGAGCAAAAAGCTCGTGGCGGTGAAAGCAAACAACCGGCGACCAAAGTGCTGCCGGTTGAAGAGTTCCGCACCGAGCGCTGGCGCGAGATGGATGCCGACGTGGAATTCACCGGCAAGCGCATCGTGCACAGTGCCGACTTGCCCTTCACCGATCTGTATACGCACCTGGTGCTCAACGACGGCCAACTGAGCCTCGAACCCCTGCGTTTCGGCGTGGCCGGCGGCAAGCTCGATGCGCAGATTCGCTTGAATGGCCGCATTACGCCGATGGAAGGCAGCGCCAAGCTGACGGCACGCAACTTCAAGCTCAAGCAACTGTTCCCGACCTTTGAGCCGATGAAAACCAGCTTCGGCGAACTCAACGGCGATGCCGATATTTCCGGGCGCGGCAACTCGGTGGCGGCACTGCTGGGAACCTCCAACGGCGACCTGAAGATGCTGATCAACGATGGCGCCATCAGCCGCAGCCTGATGGAAATCGCCGGGCTCAACGTGGGCAACTACGTCGTGGGGCGCCTGTTCGGCGACGAGGAAGTGAAGATCAACTGCGCAGCGGCGGACTTCGGCATCAAGACGGGCCTGGCGACCACGCGGTTGTTTGTGTTCGATACCGAGAACGCCATCATCTACATCGACGGCACGGCCAATATGGCTACCGAGCAACTGGACCTGACCATTACGCCGGAGTCCAAGGGCTTTCGTCTGTTCTCGCTGCGTTCGCCGCTGTACGTCAATGGACCGTTCATCAAGCCCAATGCTGGCGTGAAAGCCATTCCGCTGGCGCTACGTGGTGCAGGCATGGTCGCCCTGGGCGTTATCGCCGGGCCAGCCGCCGGCTTGCTCGCCTTGGTCGCTCCAAGTGGCGGAGAGCCCAATGAGTGCGCACCGTTGCTGCAGCAGATGAAGGAAGGCAAGGCACCGAAAACCGTGAAGTAACTGTAGGAACCGCAAAGCAAATGTGGGAGGGGGCTTGCTCCCGATTGCAGTGTGTCAGTCAGTACATCGGGTACTGAACCACCGCTATCGGGAGCAAGCCCCCTCCCACATGGGTATTGCCGTGTTGCGGGTTACAGGTCCTGCAGAATATCCGCCATATCATCGGCGTGCTCTTCTTCCTGGGCCAGGATGTCTTCGAAGATGCGACGGGTAGTCGGGTCTTTATCGCCGATGTACTGGATGATTTCACGGTAGCTGTCCACCGCGATGCGCTCGGCTACCAGGTCTTCGTAGACCATCTCTTTGAGCGAGTTGCCTGCCACATATTGAGCGTGGGAGTTCTTCGACAGCAGGTCGGGGTTGAACTCCGGCTCGCCGCCCAGTTGCACGATACGCTCGGCCAGTTTGTCGGCGTGCTCGGCTTCCTGGGTGGCGTGTTCAAGGAACTCATCGGCAGCCACGCTGGCTTTCAGGCCGTTGGCCATGAAGTAGTGACGCTTGTAGCGCAACACGCAAACCAGCTCAGTGGCCAGCGACTCGTTGAGCAGGCGGATGATTTCCTGACGGTCGGCGTCGTAGCCTTCGGTCACGGCACCGTTTTCGACATTCTGGCGGGCGCGGCTGCGCAGGGTCGCAATGTCAGTCAAGTGTGCTTCAGTCATTTCAATCTCCTGGGGCTAATCCGGTTGTACGCCACGCTCTGCCGGCGTGATCGCTATAGGTTGTGAGTCCCGGGCCAGGCGAAAAGTTTTATCGGATTTAACAGGATGTGTCATGAGCACGTCTGACCGGTGTGGTCCAGCGCTCCGACAGGATCACTCCACCCAGGGTCAGCAAGCCACCCACCAGGTGATACAGCGCCAACTCTTCCTTCAACACCACTGCTGCGATCAGTGCGGTAATCAACGGCAGCAGGTTGAAAAACAGCGTGGTACGGCTTGGCCCCAGGGTCTTCACCGAGTGCATCCACGCCAGCGGCGCCAGCATTGAAGCCAGCAGGCAGGCGTACAGCACCAGCGGAATATTCGTCCAGCCCAAACCGGCCTTGGCCGAGAACAGGTACAGCGGCAGCAGCACCACCACCGCCACCAGCACCTGCAAATACAGCAGCACCAACGGCGGCAGGCGCAGTTGCCATTTTTTCAGCAGGGTGCTGTAGACCGCATAAGCCAGCGTCGCCACCAGCATCATGCCGTCACCCAGGTTGACCCCGTGTTGCAACAGCGCGCCCAGGCTGCCGGACGATACCACCACCACGACACCGGCGAACGACAGCACCGCGCCGGTCAGCGCGCCGAAGGTCAGGCGTTGCCCCAGGCTGATAATCGCGGCGGTCAACGCCATCAGCGGCATCAGCGAGAGGATGATGCCCATGTTGGTGGCGCTGGTCAGCGTGGCGGCGTAATAGGCCAGGCTTTGATACACCGCCATGCCCAGCACGCCGAGGATGAAGATCTTGCCCAGGTTGGGACGGATAAGCGCCCAGTTGGCAACGACCGGCTTGAGCATGAACGGGGTGAACAGCAGTGCTGCGAACAGCCAGCGGTAAAAGCCGATTTCAGCCGGGAAAATCGAGCCCACGGCCAATTTGTTGACCACGGTGTTGCCGGCCCAGATAAAGATGGCCAGCAGCGGATACGCGTATTGCATCGAAAGAAACCCAGTGTATTGACGAGGCGCGATTATCCCCTGTCTGGATCGAAGCCTATACTGCGATCCAGACAACCGACCTCTGAATCCAGACAACATGCCCCGACATACCGTACGCCTGGCGGATTTCCCCCGCCTGCCGAGCCCTGTGTACTTTCGCTATTCCGATTTCGCACCCGATACCGAGTGCACCCCGCACCGGCACAGCTGGGGGTCGTTGGACTATTCAGCCAACGGCGTGATGCGCATGGAGGTGGCTGGCAGCCGTTTTATGTCGCCGCCGCAGTACGCGGTGTGGATCCCGCCCAATACCGAACACAGCTCCTACAACGCCCAGGCGATTGTCTATCGTTCGGTGGGCTTGGCGCCGACGCTCTGCGAGCAGCTGCCGCAAGCGCCGTGCACGCTGACGATCAGCGATATTCTCAAGGCCATCCTCAGCGATTTTGCCCAGCGCGACGTGAATATCCCGCAATCGGACGCGGATATCCGCCTGGCCCAAGTGCTGGTGGACCAACTCAAGCAGGCGCCGATCCACGATGGCTTCCTGCCCTACGCCCGCCACCCCGGGCTGCTGGGGGTGCTGGAAGGTATGCAGGCGCAGCCCGCCGACAATCGCCCGCTCGGGCAATGGGCTGAGCAGGTACATGTGAGCGAACGCACCCTGGCGCGTCAGTTTGTGCGCGAGCTGGGTATGAGTTTTGGTGAATGGCGCCAGCGCCTGCGCTACCTGGCGGCCATCGAAGCCCTGGACAGTGATCGCAGCGTGCAGCACGTGGCGTTTGATTTGGGCTACAGCACCGCCTCGGCATTTATCGCCATGTTCCAACGCCATGCTGGCTGCACCCCGGAGCACTACCGACGGACGAATATTCGTGGCCGGTGAAGTTGTAACAGCTTTTGACTACACTGCGCTGTAGGCCGTGCCCGTCGGCACGGTAACAGGGAGAAAACTCCATGAAGATGCTGCGTATTCCGTTGTTGATGATGGGCCTGCTGTTGTGTTCACAAGGTTTTGCCGCCACTGCCCAGCAAAACAAAATGACCACCTGCAATGCCGAAGCCACCACCAAGACCCTCAAGGGCGATGACCGCAAGGCCTTCATGAAGACCTGCCTGTCGGCGCCTGCCGCCAACGATGCCAAGACCCTGACGCCGCAGCAGCAGAAGATGAAGGACTGCAATGCGTCGGCTAAAACCAAAGCGTTGACCGGCGATGCGCGTAAAACATTCATGAGCACCTGCCTCAAAGGTTAATCACGATTTCGCAGGCGCTGCAGATCAAATGTGGGAGGGGGCTTGCTCCCGATAGCGCCGTGTCAGTCAATCGATTCATTGGCTGATCCTCCGTAATCGGGAGCAAGCCCCCTCCCGCACTTGATCGCATTCACAGTCGTCCCCCCTCGCTTGATGCCTGCAACGCTGGCAGACTGCCCATCCTTTAACGCCGTTCGTTTTGAGGCTGTATGCCAACGTTTTCTCAGCGTCATGTGTTGTTGCTGGCCAGCTACATCATCATTTTCGGCGGGTTGCTGCTGGTGCTGCCGCTCAAATTGCTGCCCAGCCTGCTGGCCGGCCTGTTGGTCTATGAACTGGTCAACATGCTCACCCCCCAACTGCAACGACTGATCGAAGGCCGGCGCGCCCGTTGGCTGGCGGTGGCCTTGCTCGGCACCCTGATCGTCAGCGTACTCACCTTGATCTTCGCCGGCGCCATCAGCTTCCTGCTCCACGAAGCTGAAAACCCCGGGGCTTCCCTGGATAAATTCATGGGCGTGGTCGACCGCGCACGCGGCCAGTTACCGCCGTTCATCGACGCCTACCTGCCCGCCAGCGCCGCCGAGTTTCGCGTGGCCATCGGCGACTGGATGAGCAAGCACTTGAGCGAACTGCAACTGGTCGGCAAAGACGCCGCCCATATGTTCGTCACCTTGCTGATCGGCATGGTGCTCGGCGCCATCATCGCCCTGCAACGGGTGCCCGACCTGACCAAACGCAAACCCCTGGCCGCCGCGCTGTTCGACCGTTTGCACCTGCTGGTTCAGGCGTTTCGCAACATCGTCTTCGCCCAGATCAAAATCGCCGCGCTCAACACGGCTTTCACCGCCGTGTTTCTCGCCGTGGTGCTGCCGCTGTGCGGCATCCACCTGCCGCTGACCAAAACCCTGATCGTGCTGACCTTCCTGCTCGGCTTGCTGCCGGTGATCGGCAACCTGATGTCCAACACCCTGATCACCATCGTCGCGCTGTCGCTGTCGATCTGGGTGGCGGTAGCGGCGCTGGGGTATTTGATCGTGATCCACAAGGTCGAGTACTTCCTCAACGCGCGCATCGTCGGCGGGCAGATCAGTGCCAAGTCGTGGGAGTTACTGCTGGCGATGCTGGTGTTTGAAGCCGCGTTCGGTTTGCCGGGGGTGGTGGCAGGGCCGATTTATTATGCGTATCTGAAGAGTGAGCTGAAGTTGGGTGGGATGGTTTAGGCGCAGATGCGAGTTACAAGCTGCAAGCGGCAAGTGGAAGCAGATTGGCTTTTACTTGCCGCTTGCAGCTGAAAACTTACCGCTTAAGACCCATAACGCTTGCTGGCCTCAATCGCCAAACCGCTGCCGATACTGCCGAAGATATTGCCTTCCACATGCCGCGCATTCGGCAGCATCGCCGAGATACTGTGGCGCAACGCGGGGATGCCGCTGGAACCACCGGTGAAGAACACCGTGTCCACCTGGGCCACGCTCACCGAGGCGTCATTGAGCAATTGCGTGACACTGCCGCGCACGCGTTCAAGCAGGTTGTCGATGGAGGACTCGAACAGCGCCCGGCTCAGGTCCACGCTCAGGCCGGCTTCGATACGGTCCAGTGGCACATGGCGGCTGTCTGCCTGCGTCAGCTGGATCTTGGTTTCTTCCACTTCCATCGCCAGCCAGTGCCCGGCGCGCTGTTCGATCAGCTTGAACAGGCGGTCGATGCCGCCGGTGTCTTCGATGTCGTAGCGCATGCTGCCCAGGGCCAGCTGGGACTTTTGCGAGTACACCGAGTTGATGGTGTGCCAGGTCGCCAGGTTCATGTGGTGGCTGGTAGGCATGTAGGCGCCGCTCTTCATGCGGCTGCCGTAGCCGAACAGCGGCATCATGCCGGCCAGCGAGAGTTGCTTATCGAAATCGGTTCCGCCGATGTGCACGCCACCGGTGGCGAGGATGTCGCTCTGGCGGTTGTCGTTGTGACGGCGGTCCGGCGACAGGCGCACCAGGGAGAAGTCGGAGGTACCACCGCCGATGTCGACGATCAGCACCAGCTCCTCTTTTTCAATGGTGGACTCGTAGTCGAACGCCGCCGCAATCGGTTCGTACTGGAACGAGATGTCCTTGAAGCCGATCTTGCGCGCCACGTCCACCAGGGTGTTCTCGGCTTCCTGGTCGGCCATCGGGTCGTCATCGACGAAGAATACCGGGCGGCCCAATACCACTTCTTCGAACTCACGCCCCGCGTTGGCTTCGGCGCGGCTCTTGAGTTGGCCGATAAACAGCGCCAGCAGGTCGGTAAAAGGCATTGCAGTGCCAAGCACGCTGGTGTCGTGCTTGATCAGCTTGGAACCCAGCAGGCTCTTGAGCGAGCGCATCAAGCGGCCTTCGTAGTTCTCCAGGTATTCGTGCAGCGCCAGGCGACCGTACACCGGGCGGCGCTCCTCAAAGTTGAAGAAGACCACCGACGGCAGGGTGATTTTGTCGTCCTCCAGCGCGATCAGCGTTTCCATGCCGGGGCGGATCCAGCCGACGGTGGAGTTGGACGTGCCGAAGTCAATGCCGCAGGCACGGGCTGGGGATGGGTTTTTCATGTCTATCGGGTTCCGGTTTAAAAACGGCCGCGCAGTGTATGCCAGTCGCAAGCGCTTGCGTAGGCCAACCATCCGTTAAATCGTGCTTGAAAGTACGGGATTTGCCCCCACATCTGTTGCATACGGCTGATGCCGATAACACTTTGACGTACCCCCAGGCCGCAACCCTCACCAGGTGCAAACCAGCGCACGTTGCGCCCCGGGCAGTGCGATCTCGATAAAGGATGGTGAACCGTCGATGGATTTCAAAGATTACTACAAGATTCTGGGTGTCGAGCCGACGGCCGATGACAAGGAAATCAAGGCTGCCTATCGCAAGCTCGCGCGCAAATATCACCCCGATGTGAGCAAGGAAAAAGACGCCGAAGAGAAATTCAAGGACGCGTCCGAAGCCTATGAAGCGCTTAAAAGCGCCGATAAGCGAGCCGAGTACGACGAATTGCGCAAATACGGCCAGCATGGCCAGCCGTTCCAGGGCCCGCCGGGCTGGCAGAGCCGTGGCGGCTTTGGCGGTGGCCAGGACGCGGGCGATTTCTCGGACTTTTTCAGCTCGATCTTTGGCTCGCGCGGCGATGCTTTCGGTGGTGGTCAACGTCGTCCTACCGGGCGCAAGGGCCAGGATGTGGAGATGCAGCTGTCGGTCTCCCTTGAGGAAACCCTGTCGGCCGAGTCCAAGCAGATCAGCTTTCAGGTGCCGCAATACGACGCCTCTGGCCGGCATGTCAGCAATAGCGTCAAGAGCCTGAATGTGAAGATCCCCGCCGGTGTAGCCGACGGCGAGCGCATCCGTCTCAAGGCCCAGGGCGCGCCAGGCATTGGCGGTGGCGCCAATGGCGACCTGTACCTGATCATCAAGTTTGCGCCGCACCCCAAGTTCGAGGTCGATGGCGAGAACCTGGTCATCAACCTGCCGCTGGCCCCGTGGGAGTTGGCCTTGGGTGCGGAAGTGGCAGTGCCGACCCTGACCGGCAAGATCAACCTCAAGGTGCCTGCCGGCAGCCAGAATGGCCAGCGTATGCGCGCCAAGGGCCATGGCTTGCTGAACAAGGCCGGGCAGCGTGGCTACCTGTTCATCCAGTTGAAGGCGGTCATGCCCCCTGCGGGCAATGAGGATGTGAAAGCGTTGTGGCAGGAGCTGGCGCAAAAAGCCGCTTTTAACCCACGCGAGCAGTTCTAAGGTCCTGTGGCGAGAGAGCAAGCTCCCTCGCCACATGAGTTTGAGCTAGAACAGGAAATATCGCTGCGCCATCGGCAGGACTTCAGCCGGTTCACACCACAGCAGTACGCCATCGGCCTTGACCTGATAGGTCTGCGGATCAACCTCGATATCCGGCAGGTAATCGTTGTGGATCAGGTCGCTTTTCTGCACATCGCGGCAGCCCTTGACCACTGCAATCTGCTTCTTCAATCCCAGGGCTTCGGGCAGGCCGGCGTCCTGTGCCGCCTGGCTGATAAACGTCAGACTGGTGGCGTGCAGTGAGCTGCCGAAGCTGGCGAACATCGGGCGGTAATGCACCGGTTGCGGTGTGGGAATCGAGGCGTTGGCATCGCCCATCAGGCTCGATGCAATCGCGCCGCCCTTGAGGATCAGGGTCGGCTTGATACCGAAAAACGCCGGCCGCCACAACACCAGGTCCGCCCATTTGCCGACTTCGACGGAACCGACGATATGGCTCACGCCGTGGGTGATCGCCGGGTTGATGGTGTACTTGGCGATGTAGCGCTTGGCGCGGAAGTTGTCGTTGCCGGGGCCGTCACCTGGCAGTGGGCCGCGCTGTTTTTTCATCTTGTCGGCGGTCTGCCAGGTGCGCGTGATCACCTCGCCGACACGGCCCATGGCCTGGCTGTCTGAACTGATCATCGAGAACGCGCCGAGGTCATGCAGGATGTCTTCGGCGGCGATGGTCTCGCGGCGGATGCGGCTCTCGGCGAAGGCCACGTCTTCGGCGATGCTCGGGTCCAGGTGATGGCAGACCATCAGCATGTCCAAGTGCTCGTCGATGGTGTTGCGGGTGAATGGCCGCGTCGGGTTGGTAGAACTGGGCAGCACGTTCGGGTAACCGCACGCCTTGATGATGTCAGGTGCGTGGCCGCCACCGGCACCTTCAGTGTGGTAAGTGTGAATGGTGCGGCCCTTGAGCGCGGCGAGGGTGGTTTCGACGAAGCCCGACTCGTTGAGCGTGTCACTGTGGATCGCCACCTGCACATCGTACTGGTCGGCGACGCTCAGGCAGTTATCAATGCTGGCGGGCGTGGTGCCCCAGTCTTCATGCAGCTTCAAACCAATGGCACCGGCCTTGACCTGCTCGATCAACGGCTCGGGCAAACTGGCGTTGCCCTTGCCGGTGAACCCGATGTTCATCGGGAACGAATCACTGGCCTGCAGCATCCGCGCAAGGTGCCACGGCCCCGACGTGCAGGTGGTGGCATTGGTACCGGTGGCCGGCCCGGTGCCGCCACCGATCATGGTGGTGACGCCGCTGGTCAGTGCTTCTTCGATCTGCTGCGGGCAGATGAAGTGCACATGGGAGTCGATGCCGCCGGCGGTGAGGATCATGCCTTCACCGGCGATCACTTCGGTGCTGGCGCCAATGGCCATGGTCACGCCGGGCTGGATATCCGGGTTGCCGGCCTTGCCGATGGCATGGATGCGACCGTTCTTCAAGCCAACGTCAGCCTTGACGATGCCCCAGTGGTCAATGATCAGCGCATTGGTGATCAGGGTGTCCACTACCTCATGGGCGAGCAACTGGCTCTGGCCCTGGCCGTCACGGATCACCTTGCCGCCGCCGAATTTGACTTCTTCGCCATAGACGGTGAAGTCCTGTTCGACTTCGACAAACAGCTCGGTGTCGGCCAGGCGGACTTTGTCGCCGACGGTTGGGCCATACATGTCGGCGTAGGCTTGGCGGCTGATTTTCATGTGGTTGCCCTGATTAATTGTGTTGAATGTGAGATCGCTATCGCGGGCAAGCCCGCTCCCACATTTTGATTTGTGAACACTGTCAAAAGGTGGGAGCCGGCTTGCCTGCGATGAGGCCCTAGAGGTCGCCCATAATTCGACCGGCAAACCCGAACACCCGGCGCCCGCCGCTCAAATCGACTAACTCCACCTCCCGACGCTGCCCCGGCTCAAACCGAACCGCCGTGCCTGCCGGAATATTCAGGCGCATACCGCGGCTCGCTGAACGGTCAAATTCCAGCGCGTCATTGGTCTCGAAAAAATGGTAATGCGAGCCCACCTGAATCGGCCGGTCGCCGCTATTGGCCACGCTCAAGGTGACGGTGCGGCGGCCGACATTCAGTTCGATCTCGCCAGGCTGGATCTGATATTCACCAGGAATCATGCCGGTTGCCCCAGGGTCTTGTAGTAGATGGCGGTCGGGCTGTAGCGCCCGTCCGGGCTTTGGCAGTAATCGGGCAGCTCACCGATCTTGATGTAGCGCAGCGACTGATAGAAGGCTTCGGCGCCGGAGCCGGCCTCGGTGTCCAGATACAGCAGGCCGCGCTTGTGCTGGCGTGCGGCGAGCTCCAGGCTGTGCATCAATTGCTGGCCCAGGCCATGGCGGCGGGCGCTGCTGTGCACCAGCAACTTTTGCACTTCGGCGCGGTTGAGGCCATTGGCCTTTTGGCACAGCGCCAGTTGTACACTGGCGACTACCCGTTCTTCACGTACCACCACCCACAACAGCAGGCTGGCGTCTTCGATACCGGCTTGCACGCCGGTCAGATACTCGCGGGCCTGGGCCTCATCGAAGTCGGCCATAAAGCCCACCGACGCGCCATGCTGCACCGCGTCCAGCAACAGCTCGATCAAGCCCAGGCGGTAATGGGCGAAACTTTCAGCATTGACTCGACGCAGTTGTGCAGCGCTCATCGATCTCACTCCTTGGGCGGTTCGGCGCCCGGATTCAACGTCAGTTGCATAAAGGTCAGGTCCAGCCAGCGGCCGAACTTGATGCCCACTTGCGGCATATGCCCGGTGGTGATGAAACCCAGGCGTTCATGCAGGTGGACCGAGGCCAGGTTGCCGCTTTCGATGGCGGCGACCATGACGTGCTTGCCGCAGCTGCGGGCGCGCTCGATCAGGGCCTGCATCAGGCGTGGACCGAGGCCTTTGCCGCGCTGGTCATTGCGCACGTACACCGAGTGTTCGACGCTATAGCGGAAGCCTTCGAAAGGTCGCCAGTCGCCGAATGAGGCGTAGCCGGTGACTTCGTCGTTTTCCACCGCGACCAGGATCGGGTACTGCTGCGCCTGGCGTGCGCTGAACCAGGCTTGGCGGTTGGCCAGGTCCACCGGTTGTTCGTTCCAGATCGCTGTGGTGTTGAGCACCGCGTCGTTGTAGATGTCGCGGATCGCCGGCAGGTCTTGCTCGGTAGCATCACGAATCATGGCCGGGCCTCACGCGATTGGCTGGTGGACAGTCACCAGCTTGGTGCCATCGGGGAAGGTGGCTTCCACCTGGATATCCGGGATCATTTCCGGGATGCCTTCCATCACTTGCTCGCGGCTGAGCAAGGTGGTGCCGAAGTGCATCAACTCGGCCACGGTGCGGCCATCGCGAGCGCCTTCCATCAGCGCGGCCGAGATATAGGCGATGGTTTCCGGGTAGTTGAGCTTCACGCCGCGCGCCAAGCGGCGCTCGGCCACCAGGCCGGCGGTGAAGATCAGCAGTTTGTCTTTTTCCCGTGGGGTCAAATCCATGGTTCAAGGTCCTTCAAACAGCATTCATAAAAACACCGCAGATCCCCTGTGGAAACAGGCCGGTGTGGGAGCTGGCTTGCCTGCGATAGCGGTGTATCAGGCACACCGCCATCGCAGGCAAGCCAGCTCCCACATAAACTCAGTTTCACTTGTTGATCTTCATGTGCTCCAGATTCGTGGTGCGACGGCTTCTCGCCCCAGCACTGCCGGGCGCAACAGCCGCCATAAATCAATCAACCACCCCCGCGCCAACAGCGCTTCCTCGGCCAGACAACGCGCCACCAGCAACCCAGGCAGTTGGGTCAAATCTCCGCGCACCGCGTGGGGCAGCGAGCGGCAACGCTCAAGCAATTCAGGATCGACCTCACCCGTCACCAGCAACGTGGCAAACACCGGCTGCCCATCCAGCCCGATGGGCGAATCCAGCAACCCATCGGCGCCCACAATGCGCTGGCGCTCATGCCAGAGCAACTGGCCGTCGCGGCGAATATCCAGGTGTGATTGAAAGTGGCCGAGGTCGAACCGCTCGCCGCTGGCCGGGCGCCCCAGGGCGACCACGTCCCAGTAGAACAACCGCGCATCGCCCGAGAGCTCGATGCGCGTAGTGAGTTCGGCCTGGGCGGCGCTGAACACGATGGTTTCCTGGGGCAGCCATTCCAGGGTCCCGCCGGCCTCGACGGTCAACTCAAGTTGCTGAAATGCCGGGCCGCTGGCGCGGTACCACTTGGCGGCGCCGGGGCTGGTCAACTGCGCCCATGCACCGGCGCTGACGTGGGCGCTGATGTCCAGGCGATCGCCGCCGGCAATTCCGCCGGGCGGGTGCACGATGATGTGCTGGCACACCTGGGGGCCTTCGGCGTACAGGTGCTTTTGCACGCGCAGCGGGCCCAGGTGGCGGCGCAATACCGGGCGCGTGGTGTCGCCGAAACGCGCGTAGCCGAGTTCCAGCGCGGCGTGCCAGCTGGGGGTGAACAGGGCAGGGGAAACGGGCAGGTTCATGGTTTTTGGCTTAATGTCGTGACGCCACAGATTAGATGGTTACGAGGCCGCGTACACCTTCGCTCTCCATATTTTCACCGCGGCCCTGCTGCACGATTTCACCGCGTGACATCACCAGGTAGTGGTCGGCCAGTTCGGCAGCGAAGTCGTAGAACTGCTCCACCAGCAGGATCGCCATGTCGCCACGCTCGGCAAGCTTCTTGATCACCGCACCGATCTCCTTGATCACCGACGGCTGGATACCTTCGGTGGGCTCATCGAGGATCAGCAGGCGCGGGCGGCTGGCCAGGGCGCGGCCAATCGCCAACTGTTGCTGCTGGCCCCCGGACAAATCGCCGCCGCGTCGATGCTTCATCTGCAGCAACACCGGAAACAGCTCGTAGATGAACGCGGGCACTTCCCTGGCTTCGGAACCGGGGAAGCGCGACAGCCCCATCAGCAGATTTTCTTCCACCGTCAGCCGGCCAAAAATCTCCCGGCCCTGAGGCACATAAGCGATCCCGGCATGGACACGCTGGTGCGGCTTGAAGCCGGTGATGGCCTTGCCTTCCCAATTTACCGCGCCCTCCTTGGCCGGCAGCAAGCCCATCAGGCACTTGAGCAGGGTGGTCTTGCCCACGCCGTTGCGGCCGAGCAGGCAGGTGACTTCGCCGATTTTCACGTCGAAGGACAGCCCGCGCAGGATGTGGCTACCGCCGTAGTACTGGTGCAGTTTGTCGACTTGCAGCATTCTCAATACCTCTTCAATCCCCCTGCGGGAACCGGATCAAATGTGGGAGCTGGCTTGCCTGCGATGCAGGCGACTCGGTGTTTGTGTGACACTGAGGTGACGCCATCGCAGGCAAGCCAGCTCCCACATAAAGCAGTTCGTGTCAGCGTTAGCGACCGAGGTAGACCTCGATCACCCGCTCATTTTCCTGCACCTGTTCCAGCGACCCTTCGGCCAATACGCTGCCCTGGTGCAACACGGTGACGTGATCAGCGATGGAGCCGACAAAGCCCATGTCGTGCTCCACCACCATCAAAGAATGCTTGCCGGCCAGGCGCTTGAACAGTTCGGCGGTGAATTCGGTTTCGGCGTCGGTCATGCCGGCCACCGGTTCGTCGAGCAGCAACAGTTGCGGGTCTTGCATCAGCAACATGCCGATTTCCAGGAACTGCTTCTGACCGTGGGACAGCAAGCCGGCGGGCCGATGCACCGAGGCGGTCAGGCGGATGGTGTCGAGTACTTCATCGATGCGGTCTTTTTGCTCGCCACTCAGGCGCGCCCGCAGGCTGGCCCACACCGACTTGTCGGTCTTCTGCGCCAGCTCAAGGTTTTCGAACACGCTGAGGGCTTCGAACACCGTAGGCTTCTGGAACTTGCGGCCGATACCGGCCTGCGCGATTTGCACTTCGCTCATGCTGGTCAGATCCAGGGTTTCGCCGAACCAGGCCCTGCCGTGGCTGGGCCGGGTCTTGCCGGTGATCACGTCCATCAACGTGGTCTTGCCTGCGCCGTTGGGGCCGATGATGCAGCGTAATTCGCCGACGCCGATATACAGGTTCAGGTCATTCAACGCTTTGAAACCGTCGAAGCTGACGCTGATATCTTCCAGGGTCAGGATGGTGCCGTGGCGGGTATTGAGCCCTTTGCCTGCGGCCTGGCCGATACCGATCGCATCGCGGCCGCTGCCCGCATCGAAAATAGGTTCAAGCATGACGTTCCTCATTTCTTCAGCAGGCCGATAACGCCCTTGGGCAGGTACAGGGTGACGATGATGAACAGCGCCCCCAGGAAGAACAGCCAGTACTCGGGAAACGCCACCGTGAACCAGCTCTTCATGCCGTTGACCACCCCAGCGCCGAGCAATGGCCCGATCAGTGTGCCCCGCCCGCCGAGGGCGACCCATACGGCGGCCTCGATGGAGTTGGTCGGCGACATTTCGCTGGGGTTGATAATGCCCACCTGCGGCACATACAACGCCCCTGCCAACCCGCACAACACTGCGCTCAACACCCACACGAACAACTTGAAGCCACGCGGGTCGTAACCACAGAACATCAGGCGGTTCTCGGCATCGCGCAAGGCGGTCAGCACGCGGCCGAACTTGCTCTGCGCCAGGCGCCAGCCGATGTACAGGCTGGCCACCAGCAACAGCACCGTGGCCACAAACAACACCGCCCGTGTGCCAGGTTCTGTAATGCCAAAGCCCAGGATGCTGCGAAAATTGGTAAAGCCGTTATTGCCGCCGAACCCGGTCTCGTTGCGAAAGAACAACAGCATTCCGGCAAAGGTCAGGGCCTGGGTCATGATCGAGAAATACACGCCTTTGATCCGTGAGCGGAAGGCGAAGAAACCGAACACCAGCGCGAGCACTCCCGGGGCCAGCACCACCAGGCACAGCGCCCAGAGAAAGTTGTCGGTGCCCGCCCAGTACCAGGGCAATTCGGTCCAGGACAAAAAGGTCATGAACGCCGGCAACCCGTCGCCCGACGCCTGGCGCATCAGGTACATGCCCATGGCATAACCGCCCAGGGCGAAGAACAGACCGTGGCCCAGGGACAACATCCCGGCATAGCCCCACACCAGGTCCAGCGCGAGCGCGACGATGGCGTAGCAGAGGATCTTGCCCACCAGTGTCAGGGTGTAGGCCGACACATGTAGTGGATTGTCCGGCGCCAGCAGCGAACACAGTGGCAGCGCCAGAAGCAGGAACAGGATCACCACGCCGACGGCGATCGTCACCTTGGGGCCGGCTTTTTGCGTGGCCGTAAGCATCAATGGCTGGTTCATCAGTCGATCACCCGTCCTTTCAGTGCGAAGAGTCCTTGCGGGCGTTTCTGGATAAACAGAATGATCAGCGCGAGGATCAGGATCTTGCCGAGCACGGCACCGATTTGCGGTTCAAGAATCTTGTTGGCGATACCCAGGCCGAAGGCTGCCATTACGCTACCGGCCAACTGGCCGACGCCACCGAGTACCACCACCAGGAACGAGTCGATGATGTAGCTCTGGCCCAGGTCCGGGCCGACGTTGCCGATCTGGCTCAGGGCCACGCCACCAAGGCCTGCGATGCCGGAGCCCAGACCAAAGGCGAGCATGTCCACGCGCCCGGTGGGCACGCCGCAGCAGGCGGCCATGTTGCGGTTCTGGGTGACGGCGCGCACGTTAAGGCCCAGGCGTGTCTTGTTCAGCAACAACCAGGTGAGCACCACCACGAACAGCGCGAAGGCAATGATGACGATGCGGTTGTACGGCAGCACCAGGTTGGGCAGTACTTGAATACCGCCGGACAGCCAGGCGGGGTTGGACACTTCGACGTTCTGCGCGCCGAACACCAGGCGCACCAGTTGGATCAGCATCAGGCTGATGCCCCAGGTGGCGAGCAGGGTTTCCAGTGGTCGGCCATAGAGGTGACGAATCACCGTGCGTTCCAGGGCCATGCCGATGGCGGCGGTGACGAAGAACGCCACCGGTAGCGCGATCAGCGGGTAGAACTCGATGGCCTGGGGCACATAGCGCTGCATCATCAGCTGCACCACATAGGTGGAGTAGGCGCCGAGCATCAGCATCTCGCCATGGGCCATGTTGATCACGCCGAGCAGGCCGAAGGTGATCGCCAGACCCAGTGCCGCCAGCAATAGAATCGAGCCCAGCGACATGCCGCTGAACGCCTGCCCGAGGATCTCGCCGACCATCAGTTTGCGTTTGACCTGGGCCAGGCTGGTTTCGGCGGCGGTGTGCACAGCCGCATCGGTTTCTACGCCTGGCGCAAGCAGCGCTTCGAGGCGCGTGCGTGCCAGCGGGTCGCCGGTGCTGCCGAGCAGACGCACGGCGGCCAGTCGCACCGCAGGGTCGGTGTCCACCAGTTGCAGGTTGGCCAGGGCCAGGCTGAGGGCGCTGTGCACATCCTCGTCGGTTTCGGCGGCGACCTGCTGGTCGAGGAATTTCAACTGCGCAGGCACAGCGCTTTTTTGCAGGGTTCGAGCTGCCGCCAGGCGAACCTTGGGATCGGCGGCGAGCAGTTGCTGGCTGGCTTGAACGTTGTCGATCAGGCCGCGCAGACGGTTGTTCAGGCGTACGGTCCTGGTTTCGCCATTGAGCTTGAGCTGGCCTTGTTGCAGGGCATCCACCAGTTCGATGCGCGCCGGGTCGGGCTGTGCGGCCCAGTCCTGGAGAAGCTTGGCTTGCTGCATCGGGTTGGCTTTGAGGAAGTCTTCGGCATCGCTGGCGTGTGCGGCCAAAGGCAGCAATAGCAGCACGGCGAGGATGAAGCGGTGGAGGGCAGTAGGCATAACACAATGTCCTAGTCATGCGCGGTCAACACTGTGGGAGGGGGCTTGCTCCCGATAGCGGTGTGTCAGGCAATGCATGTATCACTGACCCGCCGCCATCGGGAGCAAGCCCCCTCCCACATGTAGAACGCGTGGGGCTTTAGTTGCTCTTCACCGCGTAATCCGGCTTCTTGTCATTGCCCGGGATGTAAGGGCTCCATGGCTGTGCCCGAATCGGTGCTTCGGTCTGCCACACCACCGAGAACTGCCCATCAGCCTGGATCTCGCCGATCATCACCGGCTTGTGCAGGTGGTGGTTGGTCTTGTCCATGGTCAGGGTAAAGCCCGACGGTGCGGCGAAGGTCTGGCCGCCCAGGGCTTCGCGCACTTTGTCGACGTCGGTGGACTTGGCTTTCTCTGCCGCCTGGGCCCACATATGGATGCCCACATAGGTGGCTTCCATCGGGTCGTTGGTCACGGCTTTGTCTGCGCCCGGCAGGTTGTGCTTCTTGGCGTAGGCTTTCCAGTCGGCGACGAATTTCTGGTTGACCGGGTTCTCCACCGACTGGAAGTAATTCCACGCCGCCAGGTTGCCCACCAGTGGTTTGGTGTCGATGCCGCGCAGTTCTTCTTCGCCCACCGAGAAGGCCACCACCGGTACTTCGGTGGCTTTCAAGCCCTGGTTGGCCAGCTCTTTGTAGAACGGTACGTTGGAGTCGCCATTGACGGTGGAGACCACAGCGGTCTTGCCGCCGGCGGAGAATTTCTTGATGTTGGCGACGATGGTCTGGTAATCGGCATGGCCGAACGGGGTGTAGACCTCTTCGATATCCTTATCCGCCACGCCTTTGGAATGCAGGAACGAGCGCAGGATCTTGTTGGTGGTGCGCGGGTACACGTAGTCGGTGCCCAGCAGGAAGAAGCGCTTGGCACTGCCGCCTTCTTCGCTCATCAGGTATTCCACTGCCGGAATCGCCTGCTGGTTCGGCGCCGCACCGGTGTAGAACACGTTCGGTGACATCTCTTCGCCTTCGTACTGCACCGGGTAGAACAGCAAACCGTTGAGTTCTTCGAACACCGGCAATACGGATTTGCGCGACACCGAGGTCCAGCAGCCAAACACCACGGCAACCTTGTCCTGGGTCAACAGTTGCCGGCCTTTTTCTGCGAACAGCGGCCAGTTGGACGCCGGGTCCACCACCACTGGTTCGAGCATCTTGCCGTTCACGCCGCCCTTGGCGTTGATCTCGTCGATGGTCATCAGCGCCATGTCTTTAAGCGAGGTTTCGGAGATCGCCATGGTCCCGGACAACGAGTGCAGGATGCCGACCTTGATGGTCTCGGCGGCCTGGACGGTCCAGGTCAAACCCATGGCGACAATGGATGCCGACAAAGTGAAAGCCTTGATCAAGCTGCGACGCTGCATGGTGCGATCTCCGTGGACTCAACACTGTTATGAGGGGAAAGTTGAGCAGGTGATTGCAAGCGCTGTGCCGAGTCGGAAAAAGGCATGAAATGGTCGCTTCGCCCAGGTCAGCGCATGGGAAATGCACCATGAAATGGCGGGTCGGTCTGCCAGGTGCGTGGCTGTGCGCTACAACGGGGCGCGCTCAACGCTTGCGCATCAAACCGATAAAAAACAGCCCGCCAATCGCCGCCGTCGCCACGCCAATCGGCAAGTCTTCGGGCGCTATCAGTGTGCGTGCGGCGACATCGACCCACACCAGGAACACACTGCCAAGCAGCACGCACACTGGCAGTAAACGCCGGTGTTCGGCACCTATCAGGCGCCGGGCGATGTGCGGCACCATCAGCCCGACAAAGCCGATAGAACCGCTGATGGACACCAGCACGCCGGTCATCAGCGAAGCGACCAGGAAGACTTTCAAGCGTACATTGCGTGCGTTCAAACCCAGGGTCACGGCGGTCTGCTCACCGGCCATCAACGCGTTGAGCGGGCGGGCCATGCCGAGCAGCAACAGCAATCCCAGCAGCACCGTGGTGGCGGGAATTGCCAGCAGTTCCCAGCGGGCCAGTCCCAGGCCGCCGAGCATCCAGAACATCACCGCCGAGGCGGCGCGGTGGTCACCCATGAACAGCAACAGGTTAGCCACCGCCATCATCACAAACGACACCGCTACACCGCACAGCAGCAGGCGATCACTTTCCAGGCGGCCGTTGCGACTGGCTACGGCCAGCACCACCAACATGCTCAGCAGCGCACCGATAAAGGCGGCGAGGGGCAAGGTCAGCAGGCCGATGATTTCACCCACATGCAGCACCACGATCACCGCGCCGAGGGTGGCGCCGGAGGTCACACCGAGCAGGTGCGGGTCGGCCAGCGAGTTACGCGTGACCGCCTGCAGCACTGCGCCAATCAGTGCCAGCCCGGCGCCTACCAGCGCCCCCAGTAGCATACGCGGCACACGGATCAGCCAGACGATATGTTCCTGGCCCACACTCCAGTCCACCACACCCAAGCCGAACACCTTGTTCAGCAAAATTCGCCACACCACGTCCACTGGCACCTGCGCCGAACCGAACCCCAGGGAGATCACGCAGGAGACCAGCAACAAGGCACCCAGGGCGCTTAATAACAGGACGTAGTGACGGGTGATCATTCGCCGTGAAACCCCTTGGCCAGGGTTTCAACCGCTAGCACGTTGTCGATGCTTGGTGTGGCTTGCATATAGGGGATCACGATGAAGTGCTGGTGCTTGATGGCCTCCACCGATTGCAGTGCAGGGTGGTCAAGCAGGAACTGTTTCTTCTGTTCGGCGGTGACCTCGCTGTAGTCAACGATCACGATGACTTGTGGGTTGCGCTCAACGACGGTTTCCCAGTTGACTCGGGTCCAGCTGGCGTCGATGTCATCGAGGATGTTGCGCCCGCCGGCGGCGTCGATCAGCGCCTGGGGCATGCCCAGGCGGCCCGAGGTCATGGCGCGGTCTTCGCCGCTGTCGTAAAGGAACACCCGTGGCTTGTCGGCGGGCAGGTCTTTTTGCACCTCGGCCACTTGCGCCTGCATCTGGGCGATAAGGGTATTGGCGCGATCCTGCACGTCGAAGATCCTGCCCAGGTTGCGCAGGTCGTTATAGGTATCGTCGAGGCTTGCGGCTGGGCGCTTCATCACGAACGCACATGACTCGGTCAACTCATACACATTGATGCCCAAGGGTTGCAGGGTGTAAGGCGTGAGGTCGCCGCCCACGCGCATACCGTAACCCCAGCCGGCGAAGAAGAAATCCACGTTGGCGTTGAGCAGGGTTTCCACCGACGGGTACTTGCTCGCCAGTTCCGGCAGGCCGTCGAGGAACGTGGCCATTTGCGGCGGTACTGACTTCCAGCCGGTCACGCCGCTGTAGCCGGCCATGCGTGGCTTGAGGCCCAGGGCGAGCATCATCTGGGTCATGTTGATGTCGTGGCTGACCGCGTGTTGTGGGGCTTGCTGGAAGGTCACGTCGCGGTTGCAACTTTTGATGGTCAGCGGGTATCGAGTGCTTTCGGCGAGTGCTTGGGCCGCGCCGAGCAACAGAGGCAGAGACAGCAGGACGCGCAGGATCATGGCTGGGTTATCCAAGTGATTCGTGGGTAGCCGTCCAAGGGGTGAGTGTCGATCAAGGCCTCGACGCCAAACACGTCGCGCAGCAACGCGGCGGTCAGCACTTCGTGGGGCGTGCCGCTGGCGACGATGCGCCCGTGGTGGATCACGTACAGGCGATCACAGAAGGCGGCGGCCAGGTTGAGGTCGTGGATGCTGGCCAGGGTGCCGATGTTCAAACGCCTGACCAGCCTGAGCAACTCAAGTTGATAACGCGGGTCGAGGTGGTTGGTCGGCTCGTCAAGGATCAACAGTTGCGGTTGCTGGGCCAGGGCGCGGGCAAGGATGACGCGCTGTTTTTCACCGCCGGACAGGGTCGCGAAGGCATGGTCCTCGAAGCCTTGCATGCCCACCGATTCCAGCGCTTGAAGGATCAGTTGCTGGTCGTGCAGTGTGTCGCTGTCGAACAAACCCTTGTGGGGTGTGCGCCCCATGGCGACCACCTCATCCACGCGTAAGCCGAAGGTATCGGGAAACTCCTGCAGCACCACGGCGATGCGTTGCGCGCACCACTTTGCGCTTTGCTTCCAGACATTCTGGTGCGCAAGCGATACATCACCGTGTTCTGGCCGGGTGAACCGATAGGCGCAGCGCAACAGGCTGGTCTTGCCACTGCCGTTAGGCCCGATCAGCCCGACAAACTCCCCGGCACCGACGCGCAGGCTGGCGTCACGCAGTTGGAACTGGTGATGGCAGTGGTTGTGGCCGGGTGGAGTCCAAGCCAGGTCGGTGAGGGTGAGTGAGGTCATTAGAAGGTGTAGTCCGCGGTAATGAACATGGAGCGAGGTACACCCAGAATCCACTGCTGCCCATCGTTGTATTGGCTGACCGCATAAGTGCGATCGAACAGGTTATTGAGTTGCAGGCCCAGCGTGGTGTTGCGCATGGCTTTCCACGACAACGTGGCATCGACCACGGTATAGCTCGGCAGCTCGCTCTGGTTGGCCATATCGGCATAGCGTGCGTCGACGTAACGCACACCGGCAGCGGCACGCACGTTGTCGGTCACGGCCTTGCTCAGCCACAGGTTTGCGGTGCGGCGCGGAACGTCCACCGGGCGGTTGCCGTCGCGGGAGACCTGTACGCCGTTGACGTCTTGTTTGAAATCGTCGTACTGCGCCCGCACGACGGCGGCGTTGGCTTGCAACTGCCAGGCGTGGGGCAGTTGCAAGTCGAGGCTGGCTTCCAGGCCGTTGGAGGATTGTTGGCCGACTTGCTGCTTGAAGTCCGGCTCACCCGGCACATCCGTCAGCAGCTTCTTTTTGACGATGTGGTAGGCGGCCAGGGTCCATTCTCCGCGGGCATCCCAGAACGCTTGTTTGATGCCAACCTCGGTCTGCTTGGCGGTAGACAGGTCGAACTGTTGCTGGCTCGGGCTCAGGGAGATCAGCCCGCCGACGCCGTCGGTGCTGGTGGCGTACTGGCCGTAGACCGAGGTGTCCGGGGTGATCGCGTAGACCAGGCCGGCTTTCCAGTTATTGCCGGTGAGGGTTTTGTCGGATTGGCCGCCAGTGCGCAGGTCGTCGCGGTCGATGTGCGCGTAGTCGCGGCGGATACCGGTGATCAGCGTGAGTTGGTCGGTCAACTGCAAGCGGTTTTCAGCAAAACCTGCGAAGGTTTTGGTCGTAGTGGAAAACACCGGTTTGAACGGGTCTTTACTGGCAAACGGCGCGGGCGCCGGGTGATACAGGTCGATGGGTTGGCCGGTTCCCGACACATCATTAAATGGCGTGTTGCTCGCCAGGCGGAAACGGATGCGGTTGTATTCCACGCCCGCTACGGTCTGGCTATCGAGGCCGAACAGGGTGTGCTTGAAGGTGAAGGTCTGGCGGTCGCCCACCTGTTCCTGATCGTGCTTGATACCGAAGTTGCCGCTGCGGGTCAGTTGGCCGTTGGTGAAATTGTAGTTCTCGGCGTTCTGCCAGCGACGCTGGTTTTTCAGGTAGTACAGCTCGTTGGTGGCGCTGACGTTGTCGTTGAGTTGCCACTCGCTGGTCAGGCGCGTCCACTGGTCGTTGTAGTGCTGGGTGTCGTTGCTGACGTTATAGTTCTTGTCGCGCAGGCCCTTGTGCAACTGGCCGTTGACCAGGGGCGTGCCGAAGTAGTTTTGTGGGCGCTGATCACCGTAGTCGCTGGCCAGGGTGAAACTCAGGTTGTCGGCTGGTTGCCAGCGCAGGGCGCCGCTGACGAAATCGCTGCTGGAATCGCCACGGTCGATGAAGCCGTTGCTGCGCAGGCGGTTGAGGTTCAAGCGGTAGCTCAAGGTGTCGGTCAGCGAGCCGCCGCTGTCGAGGGCTTGCTGCTGGCGGTCGTAGGAGCCGTAGCCAAGGCGGATATGGTTTTCGATCTCGCCCGCAAAGGGTTTTTTCGAGATCGTGTTGATCACCGCGCCGGTGGCGCCTTCGCCGTACAGCACCGAGGCCGGGCCGCGCAGCACGTCCACCCGTTCCACAGCCCAGCTGTCCACCGGGAAGGTCGAGGTGCCCATGCCGGTGTACATGCGGTTGCCGTCGTACAGCTGCATCACCGAGCTTTGGCCGGTAAACCCACGGGCCTGCAACGAGGTGCCGCCGTCGCCCGGCGTGCCGGTGCGGCTGATGCCGGTGGCGCGGGAGATGGCGTCCTGCACGCTGGCGTCGCCACGTTCGCGGATCTGGGCGCCGGTCTGGCTTTCAACGCTGCCGGGGGTTTGCAGCGCTGTGAGATTCAGGCGCGAACCGGCGGTGGTCGGGGTGTTGAGGTCAACGCGCTCACTATCCACTGCCGGTGCGGTAATGGGGCTGGCGGGCAGGGTCAGGGCCTGGGCGTTGGTATGCAGGGCGAGCAGGCACAGGCCGCTCGCAAGGTAGTTGTTCATCGGTCGATCAGTCGCTTCTTGAGAGGTACTCGCCGCAGGGCGCGGCGAGCAACGATAGCGCAGAAAGTGTTATAAGTTAACACTTATCGGCTGCGGGGCAAAAGTCTGCGCAAGGCTACACAAGCCCCCTAGATTGGGCATCTCGCCTGTTTCATGCGGAACCTGAAGCGGATTCACCTTGGCCAAAAAAGCGCGACAGCACCAGACGATCCAGTACCCACACCACGATCAGCGACGCCCCCACCAGCGGGAAAACAAGTGCCAGGCCCAGCATGATCACCATCGCGGTTTTCCACTTTGGCAGGTCATGACGCAACGGCGGAACACCCACGCCACCGGCAGGGCGACGCTTCCACCAGATCACCACGCCGCTGACCGCACTGAGCAGGATCATCAGGCAGATCACCAGCACGATCAGTTGGTTGACCCAGCCGAACATCTTGCCTTCATGCAGCATCACGCCGGTCTCGGTGGCGCGGGCGACCAGGTTGTAATGTTCCCAACGCACATCGGCCAGGACCTTGCCGGTGTACTGGTCCACATGCAGGGTGGCGTCATTGCGCGGGTCGTTGGCGAACACCGCGACGGTGAATACCCCCGTGGCGGTGGTGGGGAACGCGATGCTGTAGCCGGGCTCCACGCCGCGCGCATTGGCCAGGTCGACCACTTGTTGCAGGCGCACGCTTGGTGCGGCAGGACCTGAATGCATGGCGCCGTGGTTCATGTGTTCGGCGTGGTCGCCGGACATCGGCATCGGCGTGTTTTCCATGGCCCAGGGCACGGTCTGTTGGGTGGCCGTGTTGAGCACGCGCGCCTGCTGGTCGGACTGCGGCACGTTGTTCCACATCGCCGTCGGGAAGGTGTTCCACAGCTCGGCGTATTGCTTGCCCCAGAAACCGGTCCAGGTCATGCCGCTGAGCAGCATGACCAGCAGAAATGCCGCGCCCCAGAAGCCGGCGACAGCGTGCAGGTCACGCCAGAACAAGCGGCCACGGCTGTTGAGGCGCGGCCACAATACGCCAGCCGATGACTTGCCACGCGGCCACCACAGGTACAGGCCGGACACCACCAGCATGACGCCCCAGCCGGCGGCGAGTTCTATCAGGCGGTCGCCGGTGGTGCCGATCATCAGCTCGCCGTGCAGGGCGCGGGCAATGGCCTGCAGGTTGTATTTGGCGTCCTGCTCACCCAGGACTGTGCCGCGATACGGGTCGACGAATACGCCGATCTCGCGGCCCTGGTTGTGCATCACGAACTGCGCGCTGTTGGTGGCGTCGGCAGGCGGCAGGTATTTGCTGATCGCGGCCTGGGGGTAGGCGTCTTTGGCGCGTTGCAGCAGTTCGTCGGCGCTCAGAGCGTGCTCGGCGGCGGGTACGGTGAGCAGGTGGCCGTACATCAGCGGGTCGAGTTGGGGTTTGAACAGGTAGATGATGCCGGTCAGGGCCAGCAGCACCATGAAAGGGGCGACAAAGAGACCGGCGTAGAAGTGCCAGCGCCAGGCCAGGTTGTAGAAGGAGATCTTCGGTGTGCTCATCAGGGGCTCCGCAAGGCTTTTGATTTTTTTGTGTCGGTTACACCGCCATCGGGGGCAAGCCCCCTCCCACATTTGAAATGCGTTTCAAGTGTGGGAGGGGGCTTGCTCCCGATGCTGTTAGAAGCTCATGTCCACCTTGGTCCAGAGCGTACGCCCCGGCTCCTTGATGGCTTGCGGGTCATTCGCCGGGTAACCGAAGCCTGCGTTACCCGCCAGGTTCAAATGCTCGGCATAAGCCTTGCCGAACAGATTGTCGACTCCGGTACTGACCTTGAAGTTCTTATTGATGCGGTACGCAGCGTTGAGCGAAAACACGCAAAAACCGCCGCTCTTGTCGTAGTCCTTGCCGACCACGTTGCCCTTGTTCTGGTCGATGCGGTTTTGCGCCGCGACCACGCGCCACAAGGCGCCGGCACTCCAGTCGTCTTCGCTGTAGGTCAGGCCCAGGCGTGCATCCAGCGGCGGCATCTGCGGCAAGGCTTTGCCATCGCTGCTGTTCTTGCCCCAGGCGTAGGCGAGGCTGGCGTCGGCTTTCCAGTTGCGGCTCAGCTTGTAGGCCGCACCCAACTCGCCGCCCATGATGCGCGCGTCGACATTGCGCGCCTGGGAAGTGGTGCCCATCATGCCGGGCCGGTAGTCGAACAGGATGAAGTCGCGCACCTGGCCGACGTAACCCGAGGCCCAGGCTTCGAGGTCGGCGGTTTTGTATTGCGCGCCGAAATCCAGCTGCGTGGTCTTCTCGGGCTTCACGCCGTCAAAGGCATTCACCGAGCCGACCGCGCCGGTGTTGGGGGAGAACAGTTCCCAGTAATCCGGAAAGCGTTCAGCGTGCCCCAGGCCCGCATAGACGGTCGTGGGCGTGTCCGCCAGGTCGTGCTCATAGCGCACAAAGCCCGATGGCAAGGTGTCTGCGCGGGTGTCGTCGGCGGTGGGGTTGGGGCGGCTCATCATTGCCGAGCCGGTGCGTTGCCGAAAATCCTTGGCTGAGGCACGGTCCAGGCGGGCGCCGGTGATCAGGCGGTCGTTGTCGGCGGCGTACCAGGTCAGCTCGCCGAATACCCCGTAGTTGTGGAAGTTGGCGTCCTTGTTGCGCGGCAGGTCCTTGTAGGTGTCGATGCCCATGCTGCTGCGCGCGCGGTGCTCGTTGGTCTGCGCGTCCAGACCGCCGATCAGTTGCACATCGGCCCAGCGCCAGGTTGCCTTGATGCGACCGCCCAGGGTGCGACGGTCGACGTTGGAGGCCATGGGCCCGGCCATCATGCCGGTGCCCGAAGGGACGCGCAGGCTGTAGTTGTCCATGACGTGGTCGGCGTAGTTGTAGTAGACCTGGGCCTCGACCTTGTCCAGTACCTCGCCGAGGTTGGATTTTTCGAAGCGCAGCCCGAGGCTTTCGCGCAGGAATTGCGAGCCGTCCATACCGCGTCCGGCGTAGCGCGCTTCACCGTCGCCACGGCCGGCGGTGAGTTCCAGCAGCGTGTCGGCGTCGGGGGTGAACCCCACCGCCACATCGCCATTCCACTTGTCATAGCGCGAGGCGACAGTGTCGTTGTTGCCGTCCTTGTAATCGTCGGCATGGGCCTGGTTGCCGATCACCCGCACATAGCCCAACGGGCCTCCTGCAGCAGCATCGATAACCTTGTCGAAGCGCCCGTTGGAACCGGCCAGCACACTGGCATTGACCCGCGTGCCCAGCTCGCCGAACTGCTCGGGCTCACGCTCGAACAGGATCGTACCGGCCGACGCGCCCGGGCCCCAGAGTACGGTTTGCGGGCCTTTGATCACGGTGAGCTTGTCGTAGGTTTCCGGCGAAATATACGAAGTCGGCGCATCCATGCGGCCTGGGCAGGCGCCGAGCATCATGCCGCCGTTGGTAAGGATGTTCAGGCGCGAGCCGAACATGCCGCGCAGCACCGGGTCGCCGTTGGTGCCGCCGTTGCGCACCAGGGCGAAGCCGGGGATGGTCTTGAGGTAGTCGCCGCCATCGCTGGCGGGCACCGGCTGGCGTGGATCCTTGGGGTTGGTGACAACGGTGAGGGGCGAGCTGGGGGCGATCGCGGTGATCACCGTGGGGCTCAGCTCGTGCTCGTGCGCATGGGCGTAGGGGGCAAGCAGTGCGCCGCACAGAACGGCGAAAACAGGGGCAGCGCCCAAACGGGTGTCAGCAGAAAACCTGGACATGACAAGTTCCATCAATCAATCGTAAACAACACGGCCAGCAGCCTGCGGCTGTCTAATTGAAGTCGGCCGGGGTGAAGTAACGCGGTGAAGGGCTTACGAGACGATGGGCGGCGCACGACTGCGGGCGCCGGGGAAGATGCTCTGCCGAGCATGGCCCAGGCGTGGCGCGGCGATGAGCGCGTTGGCTGGCGGCGGGGTGCCAAGCGTTACGCAGGAGACGCTACCGGGCAGGGCCGGGCAACTGAACAGCAGGCTGCAATAGCCGCATTTCTCCCAGAGAACATGATGTTCGTCAGGGGTTTTGGTCGGCTTGGGTTCGCCGTGGCACGCGGGCATGTCCATGGACATACCCGCGTGATGATCCATCGGCATCGCTTGGGAAATCAGCGGACAGATAAAGATCATCAGCATGGCGAACAGGCTGATCCAACTGCCGCGCATCAGACGGCGGTGCGGAGACAACCTGGCGCGGGGGGCGCCCATCGGGTAGGTCTAGTGAGTGTGCTTATGCTCGTGCGTGGCCATCGGCGGGACCTTCTGCACCGACACTTGCACCTGAACCTTGCCTGCTTTCTCGAAGGTCAGGGTCAGTGGGAATTGCTTGCCATCGGCCAACAGGCTGCGGTCTTTGAGGCCCAGCAGCATCACGTGATAAGCCATCGGCGCGAAGGTCAGCTCACCCTTGGCCGGTACGGCAACGCTGGGCACTTGCTGCATCTTCATCAAGTCGCCTTGCATCACATGCTCGTGCAGCTCGGCTTTCTCCGCGACGCTGGTTTCAACGCTGAGCAGGCGATCCGGAGCAGCCCCGGTGTTATGAATCACAAAGTAGGCCGCCACGGTCGGCGCATTCGGTGGCAGCTCCTGGGACCAGGGATCGCTCACCAACAGGTCGCCGGCCTTGTAGTCATCGGCATTGGCAGCACTGAACACCGGCAACAGCAACGCAGCCAGAAGCAGGGAAGATTTAAGCATGGCAGTTCTCCAGAACGGTTCTAAACGCAGTTCACTTGCGAAGAAGATCAGACCGTTGGGGAGGCGCGAGGGTTAAGGCTTGGCCATTGCTGGCGCGGGGTGGGATTGCGCAATAAGCGTGGCGGCAGGCTCTGCACCGCCTCGAAGCGCGTCACATACAGCTGCGGCACATGCCCCGGCAACGCCACCAACGGCGCCGAGCCCGAGCAACACCAGCAATGCTGCATGGCAGAGTGATCGTCCGGCGCTGCCGGGATTTCCAGCTTGCCCAGGGCAATCGCCTTCAGGCTGGCACCATTGGACGAACAGAACCCACCCCACATCAGACGCTTGACCGGATCATCAGTCTGCTGCATCGCACTGGCCAACGGCATGGCAAACGCATTGAACAGCACTGCAAGGCAGGCGATCCAGGCAATTGCAAAGCGTTGACGGGCCATGGCGGATAATCCGTAGGGTTAAACGATCAGGGGGTATTTAGCCTGATCGGGGGGGATAAGTAAAAAGGGGCGGTGTGGTTTGGTGTCGCAGTGCTGGATTTGAGCGTAGACGGGAATTGAGTGGATGAGGATCTTCAGGGCTGCGCAGGTCAAATGTGGGAGGGGGCTTGCTCCCGATCGCGGTGTGTCAGTTACTGATTTGTGGCTGATCCGCCGCCATCGGGAGCAAGCCCCCTCCCACATTAGGTCGGTGTTGCTCAGAGGGGGTGTATTGCCTGCAGCACCGCAGCTACGGTTGTGAATTCTCGATCTACGGTAGCCAGCACCGGCCGCTTCAGCACCAATACCGGCACGCCACGCTCACGCGCCACTTCCAGCTTCGGTTCGGTGGCGGTGCTGCCGCTGTTCTTGCTGATCAGTACATCGATCCTGCGCCGTTCGAATAAAGCCCGCTCATCCTCGATCAGAAACGGTCCGCGCGCGCCGATCACTTCACACCGCGCATTCCCCGGATAAACGTCCAGTGCGCGCAGCGTCCAGAACTGGTCGGCGGGGATTTCATCCAGATGCTGCAAGGGTTCGCGGCCCAGGGTGAACAATGGGCGCTTGAAAGGTTTCAACGCGGCTATCAGGGCGGCCCAGTCAGGCACTTCCCGCCAGTCATCCCCCACTTGCGGATGCCACGCCGGACGTCGCAACGCCCAGCAAGGCACATCGCTCAATCGCGCCGCCTGGGCCGCGTTGTGGCTGATCTGCGCCGCATACGGATGCGTGGCATCGAGAATCAGGCTGATACGCTCGTCACGAACAAACTGCGCGAGCCCTTCAGCGCCTCCATAACCCCCGACTCGAACCTGGCAGCTCAGGTCGGTCGGCACACGGCCCACGCCCGCCAGGCTGTAGATATGCTCAGGCCCCAGGGTGCGGGCAATGGCCAGCGCCTCCGTCACGCCGCCCAGCAACAGAATTCTTTTCATAGGGGCTTGATCACTTCCAATAGCGTGATCGGCAATGCCTGGCGCCAGGTATCGAACTCGCCCAATGGCTGCGCCTGGGCCACGTGGATGCGGGTCAGTTCGCCGCCGTGCTCGGCGCGCCAGTTCATCAAGGTCATTTCACTTTGCAGGGTCACGGCATTGGCCACCAACCGCCCGCCGGGGCGCAGGTGTTGCCAGCAGGTGTCGAGCACGCCTTCGCGGGTGACGCCGCCGCCGATGAAGATGGCGTTCGGTGCTTCCAGACCGCTTAACGCATCCGGCGCCTTGCCGCGAATCAGTTGCAGGCCGGGCACGCCGAGGGCGTCGCGGTTGTGTTCGATCAGGCTTTGGCGGCCTGCGTCGGCCTCGATTGCCACGGCGCGGCAGCTTGGATGCGTGCGCATCCATTCAATGCCGATGGAGCCGCTGCCCGCGCCCACGTCCCACAGCAGTTCGCCGGGCATGGGGGCGAGGCGGGCGAGGGTCATGGCGCGCACGTCGCGTTTGGTCAGTTGGCCATCGTGCTTGAAGGCCGCGTCGGGCAAACCTGCAAGGCGTGACAGACGTGGTGCGTTCGTATCCGCCAGGCAGTCGATGGCGACCAGGTTCAAAGCGGCAACCTCGGCGTGTTCCCACGATTGCGCGTGCCCGTCGATGCGCCCCTCAGCCGGGCCGCCCAGGTGTTCAAACACAGTAATCCGGCTGGGGCCGAAACCGCGTTCGGCCAACAACGCAGCCATCAAAGCGGGGCTGCTGCCGTCATTGCTCAAGACCAACAAGCGCACGCCAGCGGCCAGATGCGCATTAAGTGCCGCCAACGGACGAGCGACCACCGATAGCGTCACCACCTCCTGCAACGGCCAGCCCAGGCGCGCTGCCGCCAGGGACACCGACGATGGCGCCGGCAAAATCAACAATTCTTCAGCTGCCACTTGCCGGGCCAGGCTGGCGCCGACGCCATAGAACATCGGGTCGCCACTGGCCAAGACGCACACAGGCTCCCCGCGCCGCGACAACACCGGCTCCAGGGAAAACGGGCTCGGCCACACCTGGCGTTCGCCACGAATACACACCGGCAAAAGGTCCAACTGGCGTTGGCCGCCTATAATCCGCGTGGCGCGCAACAGGGCGTGCCGGGCATTCCTGCCCAGGCCCTTGAAGCCGTCTTCACCGATGCCTACAACCGTCAGCCAGGGCGACATATCAATTCCTTGAGCGACATCCGACGGGCAGGCTTTTCATGCCGCCGGACAAAGCAGGCATAATACCGCGCCTTTACCCGTCAACCGGTAGCCCCGTGAACCCAACGCCCGCTGTGAATACCATGCGCCCCTCGGCTTGTCCGGGGTTGCTGCGTATTGTCCAGGCGTTGGACGGCGGTATTTGCCGGATCAAACTGGCCGGTGGTTCGATCACCGCCGCCCAGGCCCACGCCGTGGCGGACGCAGCCCAGGCGTATGCGGGCGGGGTGATCGAGGCGACCAATCGCGCCAATCTGCAGATCCGCGGCATCGGCGCCGAGCAGGAGGCGTTGATCGCCCGGCTGCTAGCGGCGGGCCTGGGCCCCAGCAACGCGGGCGGTGACGACGTGCGCAACCTGATGCTCAGCCCCAGCGCCGGCATCGACCCGCAGATGCTGTTCGACACCCGCCCGCTGGCCACGCAGATTCTTGCCACCTTGCAAAACCATGCGCGGTTCCACCAGCTGTCGGCCAAGTTCGCGATACAACTCGATGGCGGTGAAGCCCTGGCGATGCTGGAGCATCACCATGACCTGTGGCTGTCGGCGTTTGTGCGCGATGGTCAGACGCTGTTGGCGTTCGGCCTGGCCGGTTGTCCGGGGCTGGATGCGCCCGTGGCAGCAGTGCCGCTGGACCAGGGGCATGCGCTGGTGGTGGCGGTGCTGGAGGCCTTTCTCGACCTGGCGACGCCCGAGCAAACACGTATGCGTCATCTGCCTGTGGATAACTTGTTGGGCCGCCTGAGGCTGCCGCTGTTGTCGGCGCAGGGCTTCAAGCGCCCGGCCAGTGGTGCGTTGTTGCACATCGGCAGTTATCCACAGGCCCAAAAGAATCAGTTTTACGTCGCGGCAGTCGCGCCATTGGGCCGCCTGGATTCGCTGATGCTCCAGGGCGCCGCGCAACTGGCCAGCGAGTACGGCGATGGCACGTTGCGCTTCACGCCCTGGCAGGGCGTGCTACTGCCCAACATTGAACGCGTTGGCGCCGTGACCGAACGCCTGGCGCAACTGGGCTTTGTGTGTTCAATCGACCAACCCCTGGCGCGCATGATTGCCTGCACGGGTTCCAGCGGTTGCGGCAAGGGCCTGGCCGATACCAAGGCCGACGCGGTGCAACTGGCCGCCCTGCAACCCGGCGTCGAAGCGCACCTGTCCGGCTGCCCGCGCTCATGCGCCGCCGCGCACACCGCGCCGGTCACGTTGCTTGCGGTGAGCCCCGGCCATTACGACCTCTATTTTCGCGATGCAGCCCACTCGGGTTTCGGTCGGCTGCACGCGCGCACTCTTTCCATTGAAGCGGCGGGCGCCCTGTTACGCGCTCGCCCACGGAGCAACACCGATGATTGATTACATCCGCGACGGTCAGGAGATCTATCGCAACTCCTTTGCCATTATTCGCGCGGAAGCCAACCTGGACCGCATCCCGGCCGATCTGGAAAAACTCGCGGTGCGGGTGATTCATGCGTGCGGCATGGTCGAGGCCATCGACGGTCTGCAATTTTCCGAAGGGGCCGGCAAGGCCGGGCGCGATGCGCTGGCTGCTGGCGCGCCGATCCTGTGTGATGCGCGGATGGTCTCCGAGGGCGTGACCCGTGCGCGTCTGCCGGCCAATAACGAAGTGATCTGCACCCTGCGCGACGACAGCGTGCCGCAGCTGGCGCGGGAGCTGGGCAACACCCGTTCCGCTGCCGCCCTGGAGCTGTGGCGCCCGTACCTGGAAGGCAGCGTGGTGGTGATCGGCAACGCGCCGACCGCCTTGTTCTACCTGCTGGAAATGCTCGACGCCGGCGCGCCGAAACCGGCGCTGATCCTGGGGTTCCCGGTCGGTTTCGTCGGCGCCGCCGAATCCAAGGCCATGCTTGCCGCCGACAGCCGTGGCGTACCCTTCGTGATCATGCAAGGCCGCCTGGGCGGTAGCGCAATGGCTGCCGCCGCCGTCAACGCCCTGGCCACGGAGGTCGAATAATGCAGGTGCGCGGACGTTTGATCGGGCTGGGCGTAGGCCCCGGTGACCCGGAACTGATCACCCTCAAGGCCCTGCGCCTGCTGCGTGAATCGCCGGTGGTGGCGTATTTCGTGGCCAAGGGCAAGAAGGGCAACGCTTTCGGCATCATCGAAGGCCACCTGGTGCCACAGCAGACCCTGATGCCGCTGGTGTACCCGGTCACCACTGAAGCGCTGCCGGCGCCGCTGTCCTATGAACAAGTGATCAGCGACTTCTACGACAACGCCAGCCTCGACGTGGCCGCGCACCTGGACGCGGGCCGCGATGTGGCGGTGATCTGCGAAGGTGATCCGTTCTTCTACGGCTCCTACATGTACCTGCATGACCGCCTTGCCGAGCGCTACGAAGCCCAGGTAATTCCGGGCGTGTGTTCGATGCTCGGTGGCGCTTCGGTGCTCGGCGCGCCGTTGGTGTATCGCAACCAGAGCTTGTCGGTGCTCTCGGGCGTGTTGCCCCATGATGACCTCAAGCGCCGCCTGGCGGATGCCGATGCCGCAGTGATCATGAAGCTGGGGCGCAACTTCCCGAAGGTGCGCCAGGTGTTGGAAGAGCTGGGCCTGGCCGAACGTGCGTTGTACGTGGAGCGCGCCACCATGGCCAACCAGAAGATCGTGCCGCTGGACCAGGTGGAGCCGATGTCGTCGCCGTATTTCTCGCTGATCATCGTGCCCGGTGAAAGGTGGCAAGGTTGATGACTCCGGCGATTGTGATTCTGGGCCAAGGCAGTTTGGCCACGGCGCGCAAGATCCAGCAGGTTTACCCTGGCGCGTTGATCCACGGCCTGGCCGCTCGGGTTGAAGGGGCGGACCAGAGCTACAGCGAGTTCGGCGCGACGCTGCGCCAGCTCTACCAGCAAGGCACGCCGCTGATTGCCCTGTGCGCGGCCGGCATTGTGATTCGCACCTTGGCGCCGCTGCTGCTGGAAAAAGGCGCGGAACCCGCCGTGCTGGCCGTGGCAGAAGACGGCAGCGCCGTGGTGCCGCTGCTGGGTGGCCTGGGCGGGGTGAATGTGATGGCGCGGGACATCGCCGCGGCATTGGGCGTATCTGCGGCAATCACCACCAGTGGCGAACTGCGTTTTGGCACCTGCCTGCTCAACCCGCCGACGGGGTATCAACTGGCGGACATTGAACTGGGCAAGCGCTTTGTCTCGGACCTTTTGGCCGGTGAGTCGGTACGCGTCGAAGGCGTGGCGCCGTGGCTGGATCAAGCCAATCTGGCCCAGGACCCACAGGCGCGCCTGGCGATTCATGTGGGCAGTGCCGAGCGCCCACCGGCAGCGAACGAGCTGCTGATTTATCCGCAAAACGTCTGCATTACCTGCAAGCCTGGTGCGCGGTTGGCTGAGCGCGTGCGCACTGCGCTGCATGAGGCGGGGATCGCGGTGCAAGCCGTGGCCTGCCTGTTGGCCAGCGACCTGCAGATGGCCGACGCCTCATTGCATGAAGCTGCGCTGGCGTTGGGTGTGCCGCTGCGTTTTGCCCCGGTGACGCCCGTTGCGGACATCAGCATTACCGTGGCCGAACAGCCCTTGGACGTGTCGCAGGTGGGACGCCCCCGTGGCCGTCTCGCAGTGATCGGCCTGGGTCCCGGCGCGGCCGAGTTGATGGTGCCGGCGGTCAAGGCGGAACTGGCGCGTTGCACCGATGTGCTGGGGTATGAAACCTATGTGCGCATGGCCGGGCCGTTCCGTGACGATCAAGTGCAACACTGCACCGACAACCGCGAAGAAATGCAGCGCGCTCGCCATGCTTTCGAGCTGGCTGCGCAGGGGCGTTCGGTGGTGGTGGTATCGTCCGGCGACCCGGGTGTATTCGCCATGGCCGCCGCGGTGATCGAGGCGCTGCACGACTCCACGGACCCGGCCTGGCATCAGGTCGACCTGGAAATCCTGCCGGGGGTTTCTGCCTCCCTGGCCACCGCTGCCCAGGCCGGTGCACCCTTGGGGCATGACTTCTGCGTCATGTCGCTGTCGGATAACCTCAAGCCCTGGTCGATCATTGAAAAGCGCCTGGACCTGGCTTCCCAGGCCGATCTGGCCCTGGCGTTCTACAACCCGATCTCGCGTTCGCGGCCCTGGCAACTGGGGCGTGCCCTGGAGATCGTCGGCCTGCACCGCACGCCCGATACGCCGGTGGTGCTGGGCCGCGACATCGGCCGCCCGGGCCAGACGCTACGCGTCACCACCCTGGGCCAATTGACGCCCGAGCAGGTGGACATGCGCACCATGGTGCTGATCGGCTCGTCCACCACCTGCGTGTTCCCGCGTGCCGGTGGCGGGGCGTGGGTGTACACGCCGCGTTGGTACGGCGACAAACCCGCCTCCTGAAAACGGCCCGCTGGCCGCCGGAAAGCTCCGAATGACCCTGGGATTCTCCTGAGGTTGTTCGGGGCTTTTTCTTTTTTTTACGGTGAAAACCGCAAGCCTGCCGGCTGTGCCTTGTGATTGCTGGGCACTGGGTTTTGACCGGTGCCACCAAGGCATGTTTGTCGCATGGAAAGCCCTCCGCCCGCTGGACTAGTGTGAAGGAAAGCCCCATGTCGGGTGCTTGTGGAGAACTGAAAAATGGAGCGACGTCACAGAAGGATCAACACTATCAAACGGCGCAAGCTGATTGCCGCCTACAAGTTGCCGGGGGCGCCAGGAGCGCACGCGGCGTTACCCCTGGACACTGACGACGACTGCAATGCGGCGGTGGTCAACAACGGGGTGATTTCCTTCGCCGAGGGGCTGTCTGGGCTGAACCGCGAATACATTCGCAAGAGTTACCTGCTGGCCAGCAGTTACGTGAGCGATGTATTGAAAGTACATCGGGGCACCGAGGCGTGGTACGACGAATTTATCAAGGTCATGGTCAGTCTTGGCTGGCTGCCGGTGCGCAGCAGTTTCGAGCGGGTCTCACGCTCCGGCAAGGGGCTGACGGTGCAATTGGCGGCGCTGAATATTATCGGCGCGCTGCTGGCGTCGATGTCACTGTCGGGGCCGCTGGTTACCGCGCTGCCCAAACTGGCCGCCGATGCGCTGGAGGCATTGAAGCGGCAGCCGGCGTCTTTTGATTTGTTCAAGCGCAATAGCGCGGTGCATGAGGGCGGTGACTTCGGCGTGGCGTCCTGCGCCGAAACCAATGGTGAAGTGATGATGGTGCTGGTGACCTTCAGCAGCCACGGCGTGAACAAACAGGTGGGAGTGCCGTTCCTTGAATGGGACAGCTCATCGTTCGAGGCTTTCAGCGGGCAAACCTGCCTGGTGCTGAACACCTCGGTGGTCAACGAAAAAACCATCCAGCTGATGCGCGAAAGCGCCGGTGACAAGGTGCAGCTGGCGATTGCCAAATACCGGATCTAAGGCACCAGGTAGCCGCGAACCCCGGTAAAAATGATTTGCGCGGCCAGGGCGCATACGAACAGGCCCATCAACCGGCTGACAATCTGCAAGCCCTGGTCGCCGAGAATCCGTTCGATACGGTTGGACAGGTACAGCACCACACCCACTGTGAGGCTGGCCAAGGCGATGCTGAGGATGGCGGTGAGCTTGTCGTCCCAGTGGGGCTGGCTCACGCCCATCACCAGCAGCGCACCGATGGTGCCTGGGCCGACAGTGAGCGGGATGGTCAGCGGCACGATGGTCACGTCCTGCTGCACGTTGTCGGTCTGCACCGCCGACTTGCCCTGAGCCATGCCCAGGGCCGAGATAAACAACACGCTGCCGGCGCCGATACGGAACGCGTCCACGGTAATGCCGAACACGCTGAAAATCACCCTGCCGAACAGGTAGAGCAACACGCTCGATACCAGAGTCGCCAGTGCGACTTTCCAGGCCAGGCGCCGACGTTCCTTGCTGGAATAGCCACGGGTCAGGCTGATAAAGCAGGACAGCACAAAAAACGGGCTGTAGAGCACCAGCATCTTCAGGTAAACGCTGAATAACACATGGAGCATGGGGGCGGCTCGCGGGCGGGGGAAGTGTGGAGGAGTCTATCCGACAGAGATCAAATGTGGGAGCTGGCTTGAACTGCGATAGCCATAGGTATCTACACAATTTTGTAGGTTGTAGCAGCCGACGGTAACCACGATGCGAAGCGAGTCGCTTTTGATCTGCTTTTGATCTTCGGCGCCCCGTTAAACCACGCTGGCCGGAATTCGACAGGGATTTGGGGGGTAA
>NZ_SPKN01000018.1:84288-105085 GCF_023127765.1 Pseudomonas sp. W15Feb34 | reverse complement strand
TTACCCCCCAAATCCCTGTCGAATTCCGGCCAGCGTGGTTTAACGGGGCGCCCAAGATCAAAAGCAAGATCAAGAGCGGCTCGCTTCGCATCGTGGTTACGGTCGGCAGCTAATAGGTTGTGTGGATGTCCGTACCCATCGGGGGCAAGCCCCCTCCCACAGGGGACCGCCTACAGCCTGAGGATTTACCAGAACCGCTGCTGGGTCAAACGGCTCCACCAGGTCAGCAATACCCGGTCTACCGAACCGCTGGCCGCCAGGCCCACGCGCTCTTGCAGGCTTTTACGCTCGGCATAGTGCAGGTGGAACACTTCGGCAGTCTTGGCCTTGGTGGCCAGGTATTCATCGCTGGTCTGCAGCTCGTCGACCAACTGTTTGTCGAGGGCGGCCACACCCAACCACACTTCACCGGTCGCTACATCATCAATCGCCAATTGCGGGCGGTACCGCGAGACAAAGTTCTTGAACAACTGGTGGGTAATGTCCAGGTCTTCCTGGAACTTCTCCCGGCCCTTCTCGGTATTTTCGCCAAACACCGTGAGGGTGCGTTTGTATTCACCGGCGGTCAGCACTTCGAAGTCGATGTCGTGCTTTTTCAGCAGGCGGTTGACGTTGGGCAACTGCGCGACCACGCCGATGGAGCCGAGGATGGCGAACGGTGCGCTGATGATCTTCTCGCCGATGCACGCCATCATGTAGCCGCCGCTGGCCGCCACCTTGTCGATGCACACGGTCAACGGCACGCCGGCCTGGCGGATGCGCGCCAGTTGCGACGACGCCAGGCCATAGCTGTGCACCATGCCGCCGCCGCTTTCCAGGCGCAGCACCACTTCATCCTTGGGTGTGGCCAGGCTCAGCAGCGCGGTGATTTCATGGCGCAGGCTTTCGGTCGCCGACGCCTTGATGTCGCCATTGAAATCCAGCACGAACACCCGTGCCTTGGCCTGGGGCTTGTTCTTGTCTTTCTTCTTTTCGGCTTTGCTCTCGGACTTGCGCAGCGCCTTGAGCTGGTCTTTGTCGAGCAGGCTCGACTCCAGGCGCTCGCGCAGGCCCTTGTAGAAATCATTCAGCTTGCTGACCTGCAGTTGGCCGGCGGACTTGCGACGACCCTTGCTGCGCAGCGCTGCGAAGCTGATCAATACCACCAGAATAGCGACCACCAGGGTGACGGTCTTCGCCAGAAAGCTCGCGTATTCGGCCAGAAAATCCATATGTCTCCTTAAAAAATGCACTGCGCCAGGCGCGGATGGCCCCAGCATACCGACGCCACTGCGTTGGAGCCAGTGCTCAAACCGCCAGCAGGCGGGCTCCAATGGGCTTTTAAAACAAGCGTATGTTTTTTCATTGACAGCTCGCAGGCATCCTCATAACCTCGCCAGACTTTCAACGTACCGGGAAAACGGACGTGGGCAGCATCTATCTGATTCGACATGGCCAGGCCTCCTTCGGTGCAGACGACTATGACGTCCTGTCGCCCGTCGGTGTGGAACAGGCGCAAGTGCTCGGTCGCCATCTGGCAGACGTGGGCCTGGTGTTCGACCGCTGTATCGCCGGCGACCTGCGTCGCCAGCAACACACCGCCAGCGCCACGTTCGATCAATACCGCGCCCTCGGCCTGCCGGCCCCCATACTCGAAACCGACAGCGCCTTCAACGAGTTCGACGGCGAAGCCATCATCCGCGGCCTGCTGCCTGATTTACTCGGCAGCGAGCCCGATGCCGTGCATATCCTGCGCAATGGCCCGCAGAACCGCAGCGAGTTCCAGCGCATCTTCGCCCTGATCATCGAGCGCTGGCTGGCCGGCACCTATGACCCACCTGGGCTGGAAAGCTGGCTGGGGTTTGTCGAGCGGGTCCAGGGTGGCTTGCAACGCATCCTTGAGGCCGCCCGGAGCGCCGACAAAATCGCGGTGTTCACGTCCGGCGGCACCATCACCGCCCTGCTCCACCTGATTACCCGAATGCCTGCAGCCCAGGCGTTCGAAATGAACTGGCAAATTGTAAACACCTCGCTCAACCAGCTGAAATTCCGTGGTCGCGAGGTGGCACTGGCTTCCTTCAACAGTCATGCCCACCTGCAACTGTTGAAGGCGCCGCAGCTCATCACTTTCCGATGAACTGCGGCCAACCGTGACCCCAAGGTCACTGGACTCACCATAAAAGGATCGAAACCATGACTGACGTAGCCAAAGCTGTAGAAGCAATGAAAGCCAAATTCAACCCAAGCGCTGCCGAAGGCTTGGACCTGGTGTTCGGTTTCCGTATCGACGACACCAAGAATTTTTCGCTGGTGGTCAAGGACAAGACCTGCGAACTCCAGGAAGGTGAAAACCCTGACGCCCAAGTCACCCTGGTGATGGACAGCGAGACCCTGGAAGGCATCGTCGACGGTTCCACCGACGGCATGCAGGCGTTCATGGGCGGCAAGCTGCGCACCGAAGGCGACATGATGCTGGCGATGAAGTTGAGCGAACTGTTCCCTTCCTGATTCGGTAACCCGGGTCAAACAATCCCGTCTTTACAGGCGGGATTTTTTTGCCTGCACGCCTGGTCCCATCACCACCCGTCTCTCAGTATCCGCAACTCCAAATGCTGCAATAACATAATCGTTTTTCCATCCACAATATCCCCACTCTGCACCATCGCCAGCGCCTGCTCGAAGCCCAGCTCCAACACCTCGATATCCTCGCCCTCTTCTTCCAGGCCACCGCCCGCCCCAACTCGATCGCCTGGCTGATACTCACCGATAAAAAAGTGAATCCGTTCAGTCACCGATCCCGGGCTCATAAACGCTGCATAGATTTTCTCCACATGCCCCACGCGGTAGCCGGTCTCTTCTTCGGCTTCCAGGCGTATACGCTCTTCGGGGCTGGCGTTGTCGAGCAAGCCGGCCGCTGCTTCAATCAGGTAGCCGGAGTAATCGTTGACGAACGTCGGCATACGGAACTGGCGAATCAGCAGCACCGTGCGGCGCTCGCGGTTGTACAAAAGGATCGTTGCGCCGTTGCCCCGGTCGTAGACCTCACGCGTCTGGGCTTGCCAGCTGCCGTCGCGACGGCGCAGGTCGAAGCTGTATTTCTTCAACAGGTACCAGTTGTCCGAAAGGGTTTCTTCGCCAGTGATGCGCACGGGGCTATTGTTCATGGTCAAGCCTTGGTAGAGGGAGACAGATTCAGGTGATGGCCTGGGTATGCGGCTGTTTGATGCGCGACCATGCGGCAGCAACATCTTCAGCACTCCCCGCTTTTATACGGGCGAGATTGCGCGGGTAATCCACGCCGGGATTTTCGCTGAAACGCGTCGCGGTGAATTGACCGTTGCTGGCGCGCAGTATGTAGCCGGTATCCGTGCACTGCGACGAAGCAAGGAACAAGACCCCCGGCGTCACCCACTCCGGCTTGAGTTCGTCCGGCTCGTCGGTCACGCCCCACATGCGTGTCTTGGCCACCGGCGAGATCGCGTTGACGCGGATTCCGGCCTCGGCGCCTTCATGACTCAGCGCGTTCATGATGCCCAACTGTGCCATCTTGCCGGCGCTGTAAGCCACTAGCCCGGTTTGCTCGTATTGCGCATACATGGCGCGGTCGGAAGTGGTGAGGATGATGCGCGGCGCGCTAGAGCGCAGCAGGTGCGGCCAAGCGTGCTTGCACAGCCACAGCGGGGCGTAGAGATTGATGTCCATGGCGCGCTGAAGGAAGCTGGCGTCCAGTTCTGCGATGGGCTGGTAACCCACCCAACCGGCGTTGTGAATCAGGATGTCGAGCCGGCCGAACATTTCGAGGGCAAACGCGATCAGTTGCCGGCACCCCTCGTCCGTGGACAAGTCACCGCCATGGCCCACCACCGTCAGCCCTTCGTCACGCAGGGTGTCGGCGGCCTGTTGCACCACCGACGCATCGGTGCCTGCACCCATCTTGTCGGCACCAATATCGCTGATGACCACACGGGCGCCGGCCAGGGCCAACCCTCGTGCATAACTGAGCCCCAAGCCGCGTGCGCCGCCGGTGACGATCGCGGTTTTGCCGGTGAAATCCATGTACTTACCCTCCTGTTGGCCGTCTACCCTAACAATCGGCACCCGTGTTGTTCAATGCTGTAACACTTTCATCTGTCACGACCGTCGTATTAATACCTGCGCTCGCGGACCTTCTGGTAAAACCCGTGTTTCGCCTTTGTCCTGGAGCCTTCATGCCATCCTCTTTTCCAAAGTGACCCGCTGTAAAAGCGGAACCAATAGCGGCCGTTACCACAGGAATGGACATGTACTCGGTCTGATCCAGCCTCGTGGTCGGCCCTGAGGCCGCCATCGGGAGCAAGCTCCCTCCCACAAGATCAGTGTTGCTTTTAGGCCGTCACGAGAACAACCTGGCTCCCGCAATCGAGCTCAGCGCTGCGTCGGAATGCGAATATCACCGCTACGGCATTGGCTTTTTACACTGCGCGGGCATCCGGTGAATGCCAGTTCCTTGGTCAGGCACACGCGCACCTCCGACAGCACCTTGCCCTTGCAGATCACTGCCAAGCCGTGATTGCCCATGCGCGGGTTACTCTCGCGAAACAAGTCCTCAATCTCACGCGCCTGTAGCGACGCGGGTGTATTGAACGGCTGCAGTTGCGGCGGGATGACTACCGCGCCGAGTGCCGTGTCGGTCTTGTCCAGATACTCCAGCGGTTCGAGCCCGCTGCAGGTGCCATGCTTGGCCCACTCGTGCTTGAGCAGCGCACGGGTTGGAAACATTGCCGCCCCCTTGTCCATTTCCTCGTCATTCAAGCGTGACTGTGGCGCACAGGAGGCCGGCCACCCTCCCCGCGCGTATTGCGGCCACAAGCCGTGTAACACAAACCCATAGCCCTTGCCCGTGCACTGTTCATTGCCTGGGTGCGTCAGGCAGAAGGTCGGTGACCACGACAACGACAGCACATAAAAGTCAAACTCCCCCGGCAGCCCTTGGTCACGCGGCGCCGCAGTTGCAACTGTGGCGATCAGGAGCCACAACACCATCCAGTATTTCATCCCGGTATTCCTTTAAAAAATGAAGTCTTACGCTATCGCGGCAGCTAGGGATGATTGGAGTAACGTTGCAACACCTTGTCCAGGATGATATCGGTCTTCAACGCCTCGATCGCCAGCGACGGATGTTCGGCGTCCCCGCGAATATGCGCATTCATGCCCAGTACGTGGTGCCACTGGATATGTGCATGGCACGGCACTTCCAACACCTCGCTGGTTTCGCCTTCCAGGCGCAACGGCTGGTCCTCGAACACTGAAAACTGAATGCGGCCACGGCTGCCGATCAATTCGACACGGTCTTCGCGACGGTCCGCCACGAAGTTCCAGCAGCCCATGCCCAAGGCACCATTGGCGAAGGTCCAGCAGGCCGTCACGGCATCCTCTGCCGCGTAGCGCCCGGCCTGACGCGCGGAAAAGCCTGAGACCTCGACAATATCCCCGGCCAGGTACTGGAACAGGTCGAACCCGTGGCTGGCCAGGTCGGCGAAATAGCCGCCACCGGCAATGGCCGGATCGGTGCGCCAATTGGCGGCGTTGCTATCAGTTGCAGCGGCAGGCTTGCACAGGGTCCAGGTCAGGTGCCGCAACTCACCGATACGCCCTTCCTGCAGCCAGCTGCGCACTTGCTGAAAGCGCGGCAACGAGCGCCGATAGTAGGAAACAAACAGGTGCAGCCCGGCGCGCTCGAAGGTGCGTTGCATCAATGCGCTCTGCTCGGCATTCAGCGACATGGGTTTTTCGACGCAGCAATGTTTGCCCGCCGCCGCCACCATCAGGCTGTATTCAAGGTGACTGTCGGGCGGTGTGGCGATGTAGACCGCATCCACCTCAGGGTCATTGATCAGTGCCTGGGCATCGGTATGAAAGCGCGCGATACCGTGCCGCGCCGCATAATCGCGCACCGCCTCGATACGCCGCCCCATCACGGCCACCAATGCCGAACCTGGCGCTTTGTAGAAAGCGGGTCCACTCTTTAACTCAGTGACACTGCCACAGCCGATCATGCCCCAGCGTATGGTCTTCATCGAATGCCCTCGTTCGTCTTCGTCAATCGGGCAGTATCCACATACAGAACCCGGCACGCCATAACCACTTAGCATGACATTTGCATTACACTTTTGTGACATTCATCCGGCGCGGGGGCACATACGATGAAAATTAGGGCAACCGTCATTTGCGAACATGAAGGGCATATTCTCTTTGTGCGCAAGGCCAGATCAAAGTGGGCCTTGCCGGGCGGCAAGGTAGAACGCGACGAACGCCCGGTGGGCGCCGCCGAACGCGAGCTGGAAGAAGAAACCGGATTAAGCGTCGATGGCTTGCTGTACTTGCAAGAGCTGAAGGCCCGCGACACGCTGCACCACGTGTTCGAGGCCTCGGTGGTGAATATCGAGGAGGCGCGGCCGTGCAACGAAATCGTTGCCTGCCAGTGGTACGCCTACAGCGCCCTGGACGAACTGGACACCACCGACGCCACCCGTCACATCGTCAAATCCTTCCTGCGGCGCCTCTGACGCCGCGCACAACCACTAACCTACCGCCGCAAACCCACGGCGCCCGGCCTTGATCTCGGCACGCAACTCACCAATCAGGTTTGAGATGGAACGGATGCTGTTTAGGCCTTCAGGGGATACGCACGTCAACAGAAGATCGACGCGACCGGACTGCGGCTCATAGATGCTGATGCGCAGCGAGCCATCGCTGTTCAAGGTGCAGTCGCAGCAAAGAGGCTGGAACCCCGAGGCCATGATGCGGTTGAATTCGACGATCGAGATCATGACAAGCGCCCTTGTACGGGCCTACCTGATGGTTGTGATCCAAACAGCGTAGATGAGGTTTTGCCGCAGGCCGGACGATTGATGCAAAAGTGTTAGCCATGCCTCATTTCGCCCGGCAACGAGCGCGTTTCGAATGACAGGTCGTATCGCTGCCGTTATTGCCCGTACTTAATTCCAGGCAAAAAAAATCCCAAGTAGCTGATGGAAACTTGGGATTTAAAAATGCATAAACCGTGGGAGGTGAACGCCCGGCTATAGTAGCGACTGTAAAAACGTGTAACAAGATTATTTTAATCCTTTCGTCGGATTGAAAGCGCCGTAAGTCATTAAATAACCACATGTTTTTTATGGTAACGGGAAAAGTTAGTGCCACTTTTTGGTGCAAGTAACGGTTATACCCGTGCCATAAGTCCATTTATAAAAAAGGGTTCTTGATTAGGTACGGCACACTGTTTAATCACTGTTCACTCAATTGCTTGCACGTCTGTTGAAGTTCAGCGCGCCTGGCAGCGCTCACCTCCACGACGGTCTCCATGTGCCGACAAAGCGCCAGGCGCTCAGCGGCCTCTTCACGCTGGCGGTCCACCTGGGCGTTGAGTTGAACGAAATAGAACCCCAGTAGCGCCGCGAGGCACAGCACCCCCACGGCGAGATACAGCAAGCCGTTGGAGGATGGGGGTTTTTGGGCACTCATGACCTTAGGGTGCCCTGCTCTTTTCGTAGCGAACATCGTCGCCATCAACTGGGCCGACGTTGGACCAGCCCAGGCGTTGATAGAAACCGTTGGCACGGATTTCATCACGCCCGTCAGTGATCAGGTACAGCCTGTTGTGGCGTTCAAACAAAGCGGCTTCAGCCACTGCCATCAGTTGCCGTCCCAGGCCCAGGTTCTCGTGTGTGGGCAACACGAACATCGCGAACACTTCACCTTCATCCAGATCAACCATGGAAAATCCGGCGGCCTGGCCGTTGACTTCGGCGACCCAGGCGCAAGGCGCTTGGCGTATCGCGTCGACCAGTACCGGCGGCGTGATCCCCCGTTCGGCCATCTGCTCAAGGCTCAGATGGTTTTGCACCACCGAGGTGCGAATAGCGCACAGCGTATCGACATCATCGGCTGTCGCCGCTCGAATAAGCACTCGCATACAAGCCTCCATGAAGAAGTGCGCAATTGTATGCAAATACTCACACAGGGTTTGTGGGGGATTTGTAAGCGTCGTTAAACGGCTTCGGCTTATTTACGTGCGACTTTGTAGCGCAGGCAATCCTGGTAAAAACTTTTGCGGATCGCCTCCGGCTTCAGTCTTGAGTGGCTGTCATAGGTTTGCTCGGTAATCCCCATGGCCATCATGCGCATCCAGGATTTGTTGAACTTGATGGTCTGGATCTTCTGCCGAGCGGCATACAGCGACACTCCGGACAACTTCAACTCCTGAGCCCTGGCAGCTGTGCCCGCGCCCCAACTGCACATGTACTTGTCACCCTCACGCAACTCCCGAGCCTGTACGGTGGTCGCGCCCCCCGCCAGGGAGCAGGCAATCAGCATCATTCCAACAGTGCGCATTTGCATCCCCGCCTAACCACCTGAAAATAAAAGTGATTTTGGCGAGGATTTTGTTACAAAGGGGCCATTAAATTGCCTTATTGCGCAATATTTCGGGAACGCTGCGCACCGTGGCGAGGGTGCAAGCGCCTTCGCCACAGCAAGTTCACATCAAGGCTTGAGTTCGAATAGCGCCGGCATCGGCGGCCACTCCGAGGGGACTTTGCGGAAATGGCTGAAACCGGCCGCCTGCGCCATCTGGCGCGCACGTTTCTCACCCATGAACGCTCCCAGCCCTTCCCCGCCATGGGACAGCGAGCAAGTCATGCAATAGAGGGTGCTCTGCGGGTACATGACGCGGCCGAACAGGTTCATGTTCTCGTGCAGCTCTTCGGACAGGTTGAGTTCTACCATCAGGTAGGTGCCGTCTTTGGCCGTGGCGGCGCGCAGATCCTTGAGCATTTGCTGGGGGTCAGTGGCGTCGTGGATCACCACGAAAGTGGTCACGAAGTCGAACTGCTGGCCGCGCAGGGCATCCGAATCGTTGACCTCGAACTGCACCCGGTCGCCCACCCCAGCCGCCTCGGCGTTGGCGCGGGCCAACTCGATGGAAGGCAAGTGGAAATCGCAGCCGACGATGCGCGCCTCGGGGTAAGCCTTGGCCATAGTGATCGCCGCCAAGCCCGCGCCACAGCCGAAATCCAGCACACTGCCGCCGGTTTTGAGCTTCTCTTCGACACCGTCCAGGGACGGGATCCAGTGCTGGACCAGGTAGTGCTTGTACCAAGGCATGGTCATGCGCTCCATGCCTTTCCAGGTTTCCAGCGGGAACGCTTCTTCGGCGCAGCCACCGCCATGGCGGAAGGCTTCGATGACTTTGGGCGCCATGCTTACGAACGGCACGCTCAACTGGATGATGCCACCGGCGAAATACGGCGAGTCTTCATCGGCGAGTACCGGCACAAATTCAGCGGGCATCCGGTAGCGGCGAGTTTGCGCGTCATAGGTCACATAATTTCCGGTGACCATACTGCCCAGCCATTCACGCAAGTAGCGGGCGTTGTAGCCGGTCTTGTGCGCCAATTGTTCCAAGGTGACGGCCTCGCCGTCGGCCAGTGCCTTGAACAAGCCCAACTGGTCGCCGATGTAGAGCATGGCGCCGCGCAGCGTGTTGCCGTAGTCCTCCATGATGCGCGCCGAAAACTGTTGAACCTTGGCTTGATCAACTTCCATAAGTTTGGACATCTGTCGCTCCTTGATGATTGTGCAAGTCTGTTCAGTGATCAACGCGCCGCCAGTTTGGACAGCACGTTATCGACGATGTGTTCGGACATGCCCAGGTGAGTTCTCGGCTCGAACAGTCGCGCCAAAGCGCCTGCATTCATGACGGCAAGCACCCGGGCGTCGGCTTCGATTGCGGCGCGGATCGACACGTGATCACGCTGGCTGGCCTGGGACACTTCAAAGATGATCTGGTAGGCGCTGCTCTTGCCCAACTTGCGCGCCATTTCGAACACCACGGCTTCGGTGCAGATCGCATCGCCGTAGGCATGGGCAGTGCCCTCCATCTTTTTGACGTTAACGGTGAGCCCATCGATGGTGTCGGTCAGGATCGACAGCGCCATCAGCGCATAGTGAGAAACGTCCGCCACCGCACACCATTCCAGGCGTGTGCCGCGATAATCGCGCTCGTGTTCGAGGATCATCGCGTCCAGGGCCAGCATGACCTGGGCCTTGGCCAGCCGCGCCAACACCACCACTTGCTCGCAGCCTTCGGGGTTGCGTTTGTGCGGCATGGTGCTGCTGCCGATCTGCTGGTCGCTCCAGCCCACTTCCACTTCAGCGATTTCCCAGCGATTGAGCGTGCGGATCTCATCGGCCACACGGGCCAAGGAGGCCGTGACCATGGCCAGGGTGCTGACAAACTCCGCGACGCGGTCACGGGACACGTGCCACCCCGTCAGCGGCACTTGCAGCGACAGGCGCTGCGCGAAGCGTTCCAGCATCGGTATCGCTTCCGGGCCGAACGCCGCCATGGTGCCAACCCCGCCGAACAGCTGCACTACCAGCACACGCTGACGCGCTTCGGCCAGGCGCTGGCGATGCCGCAACAGTTCATCGATCCAGCCGGCGACCTTCAGCCCGAAGGTGGTCGGCAATGCCGGGATCGAGTGAGTCCTGGCCACCATGAGCGAGTCACGGTGCGCATCGGCCAGGGTCGACAACTTGCCGAGCAAGGTCTCCAGGGCCTGGTCCATCGCGTCGAGGACGTCGCGCATTTCCAAGGACTGGGCGGTGTCCTGGATATCCTGGGTGGTGGCGCCGTAGTGAACGTACTCGCGGGCGCTTGGGCTGCAATTTTTTTGCAGGGCGCGCAGCAACGGCATCAGCGAATGGCCGGTGGCTGCCACGCCCTCGGCCAACTGGCGCACATTGATGCCCGACAGCAAGGCGGCTTTTTCGATTTCCAGGGCGGCCTCGCGCGGGATGATATTCACATCGGCCTGAGCCATGGCCAGCGCGGCTTCCACATCCAGCCAGCGTTGCAAGCGACAGTGACTGCAGAAGATCTTGCGACTCTGCGGGCCGGCATAGCCTGAACCGTGGGTTTTCGAGTCGAGAATGTGGCTGTGTTCATGGCGGCATTGCTCGCCTTCATGATCGAGGCCCAGGTGTTCGGTGCGTGCGGTGCAAGACGCACGGGCTACCGTTTCCAACGTTTGCGCATCCATTACATACCCTCCATAGCGTACTGGGACTGACTGGTATTGCCTTGGGTTGCCATCACCGCTTCAAGGTCATCGCTTGAACAGCGGGGGATTGTTTTATTGGCCACCTGCTCGACCATCTCCGCCGCCAACCCGGTGTAGGCGGCCGGGTCAAGCAGGTCGTCGAGCGCCTGGCGGGTGAAACAGCCGTGCAGACGTTGATCGCTGAGCAAGGCTTCGCGAAAAGAACCGCCCGAACCTTGAGCCTGCAGGGCGATGTCGTGGATCAGGTGATGGGCCGTCTGCTTGCCCAGACGCGGCGCCAGCGCGAGCATGATGCGTTCCGACAGGATCAGCCCGCCGAGCATATCCAGGTTGCTGCGCATCCGTGCTTCGCGCACGTCCAGGCCGGCCAGCAGTACGCCTTCCATACGGGCGAGCAAGGCCCCGGCATAGATGAACAGCTCCGGCAAGGCAGCCCACTCAATCCGCCAGGTGGTGCCGTCTCGTTCATGCAGCTGGAATGCCGCGTCGGTGAGCGCAAGCATCTGCGCACGCACCAGGCGCGACAGCGCGCTGATCAAATCCACCGTCGACGGGTTTTGCTTGTGGGGCATGGTGCTGCTCCCCACCTGCCCTGCCCGTCGCCCTTCGCGCACCTCATCAATCTCGGTGCGTTGCAGGTGGTAGATCTCATTGGCAACCCGACCCAGGGTTGCCGATGCCTGCACCAGCAACCACGCCGCCTCCAGAATGCGGTCGCGGGCGCTGTGCCAACTGCTCAACGGTGCCGCCAGGCCGAGGCTTTCCAGAGTCCGGCGCTGCACCTCCAGGCCCTGCGGGCCAAGACCGGCCAGGGTGCCCACGGCGCCGGTGAGATTGCCCACCATGACCCGGGCATAGGCTTCGTCAAAACGCTCAAGGTGTCGATCGATCTCATCGACCCACACTGCCACCTTGTAGCCGAACGTGGTGGGCAGCGCTTGTTGCCCGTGGGTCCTGGCGACCATCGCCGTGTGTTTGTGTCGCAGCGCAAGCTTGAGCAAATGCCCACGGATAGCGCGCAAACGCTGCAACACCAGGCCCCAGGCATCGCGGACCTGCAACATAAGGCCGGTGTCGAGGATGTCCTGGGTGGTCACGCCGTAGTGCACGTATTCACCCAGGCCATCGGCGCACAGGGCCTCCAGTGCGCGAAGGGTCGGCACCAGGATATGCCCGGTTTCCATGCTTTGGCGTCCCAGGGCATCAAGGTCCAGCAGTTCCACACTGGCGACCCGGGCGATTTCCCGCGCGGCCTCAGGGGGGATGATGCCCATCTGCGCCTGGGTCGCCGCCAGTGCTGTTTCAACATCGAGCCACTTCTGCACCTGATTGGCATCAGAGAAGATCGCGGCAAATTCCGGGGACGAGTAAGCGCCCCCGTGGATACGGGATTCAGTTATATGACTTGGCATGTCGGGGTACTCGCGTTGTCCAGGGAGGGCTATTTCACGCGCTGCATTTCTTCCCAGACCGCATCGTAATAAGCCCGCTCCAGCCGGAAGTGCTCGGCCAGCGACGTCAGAAACGCGTTCTGGAACCCGAGGTCCGGAATACGACGTGAAATCAGCGCCCATTCACGCTTGGCGCGTGGCGGCACCAGGCTGATATGCACTTCGTAGTACTGCGCGTCGTCCTGGCTCAAGCCCGCGTTACGCAAAGCGTTGTACAGCTTGCCGTGATTGCCGGGCACCACCAGTTCGGTGATATAGAACACCGCCAGGCCCCAGCCGACATCGGGGTTACGGAAACACCGCGCGCGGTTGTTCAGGTAGGCGATTTCTTCGGGCATGGTCGAGATGGCTTCGAAATCGGCGGTCAGGCCAATGGCGGCGAGGAGCTTGGCCAACAACCGAGGATGGGAACGCTGCTCGTCCTCTTCACCCAACTCGCCGTACAGATAACGGCCGAGTGCGGCGGCCTCGTCGACGTCGGTCAGGTTGACCAACAGGTCGGCGGCATCACGGTACAGGCGGTAGGTGCGGAACCATTGATGGCGCAGAAATACCTGCAGTTGTTCACGGGAAGCCTTGCCCTCAAACACATACTGCGACATCGGGTGATGCTCTCGCGATTGCGCGGCAATTTGTTCTTCCAGGCGTTGCTGGAAGCCGGTTTCGGACAAGGGCGATGCCAGATCCACCGACGGCATGAAGCGCTCTTGCACGCGATAGATGGCATTGGCCAGCCAGCGACGGGTCGAGGCGCTGGCAACATCATCGCTGAGCGAAAGGATATACAGCAATTGCTGGCACTGCGCCGCGTTTGCGGCGTCGCCCTGCAAGCCCGACTCGCACAGGCCGCTCAGCATATTGGCGGCAATTTCGATGCGATTGAACGTTGCCTCGGGCTTCAGCGCTTCGGCCAACAAGCGGGCTTCGGCGGTGTGGATATTCTGCAACTGCGGCTGCGAGAAATTAAGTGGGCTCATCATGTGCTCCATTATTGTTGTTCTGCGATCACAGGGCTCAGGCAGACAGGCGCTGTGCCTGCATCTGCTGCCACAAACTGTCGAAGTAGGCCTTGTTGATTTCGAAGTGACGTTTCAACGCGCGCATGAACGTGCGCTGGAAGCCTTCATCGCCGGCGAACTTGGCAATCAGTGCCCACATCTCCTCGGTATCGATCTCATCCTGGGTGCCATGCAGGCGATGGAATTCACTGGGTTGCTGTGGAACATCCAGGCGTTGCAACAGCTCGTAGATGCGCCGATGGTTGACGCAACTGACTGACTCCACCGCATAGAGCAGTGCAAGGCCCCAGGCGACATCGGTGTGGCGCACGCAGCGAATGCGATTATTGAGGTAGGCCTTTTCCAACGGATGCAGCGCAGGAAAATCGATCGCCAGCGCAATATCGAAATACTCCATCAGATGGGCCAGCATCGCCGGGTGCGAACGCTCCGGCATCTCGGCACCCGCTTCACCGTAAAGGTTGCGGTAGAACACCGAGGCGTCTTCGATCGCTTCAAAGCGAAAGGCCAGTTCGGCCAGCAGGCTGTAAAAGTTGTAGGAGCGGGTCCAGTGATGCGCCAGGAAGAACCGCACATCTTGCACAGGCGGCGTACCCTGGAACAGGTGCACCGACATGGGGTGGTTGACCCGGCTGCGCGCGGCGATTTCAGCGTCGACCAACTGGCGGAACTCATCCACCGGCAACGCGGTGAAGCCCGGCAGGTCGGCGGCGAACTCATCTTCGGCGCGGTAGACCTCACTGGCCATCCAACGGCGGGTCGGCTCAGTGCGTGGATCGCCCGGAATGTGCAGTTGCAGCAGGGCTGCCTGGTAGTGGGCGTAGGCATCGGCATCCCCCGACAAGCCTTGCCGGGTCAGCGCGAGCAGTGCTTCCAGCGCGCGGATGACCTGGGCGTAGTGGGCGCCGGGTTCCAGGGCACTGGCCATCAGTGTCGAGGCCGTGGTGAACAGGTCGGAATCCGAGCGTTGTAACAGGGCAGCAGTATCCATTGATAACCCCTCGATTCTTGTTTTTGTGATTTGGCGTACTCGAAGAAAAGGCTAAAGGTTCCTCTAGTGGCAAGGTCAATACCTGTAGGAAATTTCTTTTCCCAATGGACATTTACCTGGCGTGTGGAGAGCAAAATGTGGGAGGGGGCTTGCTCCCGATGGCAGTGGGTCAGTGCCAGATGTACTGACTGACCCGCCGCCATCGGGAGCAAGCCCCCTCCCACATTTGCACTGCCGTGCTGTGTTTTTGCTCGGCTGTGGCTAACGCAGCGCCGCAGCCCCACTGCAAGCCTGCCCCGCCTGTTCACAAATCTGCCAGCCACCGCCCAGCGCCTTGTAGATCCCCACCACCGCCAAGCGCTGCTGGGTGCGCGCCGCCGTTAACGCACGGCGGCTGGTGAAGTCGGCACGTTCGGCCTCAAGCACATCCAGATACATGCCCTCGCCTTCGGCAAATCGCGTGCGCGCAAACCTGGCCGCCTCGCGATTGGCCGCCGCCTCCAGCAGCCGCAGGCCCAAGGTGCTGCCCGCGGCACTGTTGGCCTGGAACGCATCGTCGGTTTCCTGCAGGGCACGCAATACGGTCTGGTCATAGGCGATCAAGGCCGCTTGGGTACGCGCCTCGCTGGCGGCGATCCGTGCGCGTACACGCCCGGTGTCCAGCAGCGACCAGCGAATCACCGGAGCGATAACGTTCGACTGCATGCCTGCATCACCCAGGGAGCCGAGGCTTCCGGCCAGTAGTCCGATGGAGCCCTGCACCTGGATATCCGGATACAGGCCGGCGGTTTCCACGCCTATTTGCGCAGTCTCAGCCGCCAGGGTGCGTTCGGCCGCAGCGATATCGGCGCGCCGGGCCAACAAGCCGGCCGGGTCGCCGACTTGCAGGGTACGCAGGTTCAAGGCCTCACGGCCGGGCTTGGCCGCAGGCGGATTGAACCCCTGCGGCGCTTGCCCCAGTAGCACGGCCAGCGCGTTGGTGGAGGCGGCGCGTCGCCGCTCAAGGTCGGGCGCTACCGCCTCGACATTGCGCAGCAAGGCCTCGGCGCGCAGCCGGTCGAACTCGGTGGCGGCGCCGACGCTGACCAGATGTTCCACCAGGCCCAGGCTGTCGCGCTGGCTCTGGCTGATATCCGCGACCACCGCCTGTTCAGCTTCGATCCCTTGCAGTTCGAACCAGGTGGCCGCGACGGTGGCGGCGACGCTCGCCTGCACACTGCGCAGCAATGCCTGGCGCGACCCCGCCTGCGCTTGCGCTGCCTCTACCGAGCGGCGGACGCGCCCAAACAGGTCGATTTCCCAGGCCGCATCCAGCGCCGCGCGGGTGGTTTCGATTGAGCGTTCCTGGCCCAGCGGCGTCTCGACTTCACTGCGCCGTCGGTGCTCATAACCGAGGGCGGCACCGCCACTGGGCAGAAACCCTTGGCGGCTCTCGCGCAGCATCGCCTTGGCTTCATCCAGGCGTACGGCGGCGATGCCGATGTCGTGGTTGGCCGCCAGCGCCTGCTGAATCAATTGGCTGAGTGCCGGCTCGTCGAACACTTGCCACCACTGCACCTCGACCTCACCGCTGCCCAGACCTGCAACGGGCGCACCGAAGCTTGCCGGCCTGTGCGGGGCGTGCAGCACCGGCGCGGAATAGTCAGGCCCTACCGCAGCGCAGCCGGCCACCAGCAGCAACGGCAACATAAAGAGTGGAAAAGACCGTTTCATGATGCGCGCTCCTCCAGCTGCAACTTCGGACTCGAACCCTGACGCTGCAAGCGCAGCGCCAGGCTGCGCATCACCACGTAGAACACCGGCGTGAGGAACAGGCCGAACAGCGTCACGCCCAACATCCCGGCAAACACTGCAACCCCCATGGCATGACGCATTTCGGCCCCGGCGCCACTGGCCAATACCAGCGGTACCACGCCGGCGATGAATGCAAGCGACGTCATCAGGATCGGCCGCAAGCGCAGTTGGCACGCGTGGACAACCGCCTCCAACGGGCTCGCACCTTCGGCTTCGAGGCTGCGGGCAAACTCGACGATCAGAATGGCGTTCTTCGCCGCAAGCCCCACCAGCACCACCAACCCGATCTGCACGAACACGTTGTTGTCACCGTCCACCAGCCACACGCCGATGATCGCGCTGAGCAAGCACATGGGCACGATCAGCAAGACCGCCAGAGGCAACAGCCAACTGTTGTACTGCGCGGCGAGGATCAGGTACGCCAGCAACACACACAGCGGGAAAATAAACAGCGCCGATGACCCGGCGAGTTTTTGCTGGTAGGTCAAATCCGTCCATTCATAGGTCACGCCTTCGGGCAGTACCTCCTGCGCCAGCCGCTCCATCAGCGCAACAGCTTGCCCCGAGCTGACCCCAGGCATCGCCCCACCGGAGATATCCGCCGAAGGGTAGCCGTTGTAGTGAATCACCCGGTCCGGGCCGGAACCCGGTGTGACGGTGACAAACGCCGACAACGGCAACATGTTCCCGGCCGCATTGCGCACTTGCAGGCGGCCGATGGCTTCGGCCTGCATACGATGGTCGGCATCAGCCTGGGCGGTCACCTTGTAGGTCCGGCCGAAACGGTTGAAGTCGTTGACATACAGCGACCCGAGATAGACCTGCAAAGACTCGAACACATCCGCCAGACGCACGCCCTGGCTCTTGACCTGGGTGCGATCGATGTCGACGTTCAACTGCGGTGCGTTGACGTCCAGGCTGGTCATCAATCCGGCGACCTGGCCCGACTCAGTGGCTTTGGTCATCAATACCTGGGTCTGCTGCACCAATGCCTCAAGCCCAACCCCGCCACGGTCCTCGACCTGTAACTTAAAGCCACCGGTCACCCCAAGGCCGGGCACCGGCGGCGGCGGGAATACGCCGAGGAATCCGTCAGGGATGCTCGCGAACTTGGCTTGCAGGCGCCCGGCGATGGCGACCGCAGTCATATCGGGCGAGGTTCGTTCCTTGAATGGATCGAGCATGACGAACATCACCGCAGCATTCGGCACATTGACGAAGCCGTTGACCGATAACCCCGGGAACGCCACGACGCTTTCGACGCCCGGTTCATCCAGGGCGATCTTCGACATCTGCCGCACCACCGCATCGGTACGGTCCAGCGAGGCCGAATTGGGCAATTGGGCGATACCCACCAGATAGTACTTGTCTTGCATCGGCACAAAGCCCGCCGGTACAGCGTTGAAGCCGAACCAGGTCAGCGCCAGTAATGCGCTGTAGGCGACCAGCGCCACCCCGCGGCGGCCGACGACCTTGCGCACCGAGTTGCCATACGCCTGCGGCGCCCGCTGGAACGGTCGGCTCAGCACCTGCACCCAATGCGCAGCACGACCGCGCAGGCTGCGCGGGTCGTGCGCCACGGCGGCGCTGCGCGGGCGCAGCAACAGGCCGGCCAGCGCCGGACTCAGGGTCAACGAGTTGACCGCCGAGAGGATCGTGGAAATCGCGATGGTCAGCGCAAATTGCCGGTAGAACTCACCCTGCAGACCACTGAGAAACGCTGTGGGAATAAACACCGCCGCCAGCACCGAGGTAATGGCGATGATCGGGCCGGTGACCTCCCCCATTGCCTTGCGCGCTGCCTCGGTGGGCTCCTCGCCGTTCTCGATATGCCGCTCGACGTTCTCGACCACCACGATGGCATCGTCGACCACGATGCCGATCGACAACACCAGCCCGAACAACGACAAGGTATTGAGGGAAAACCCCATCAGATGCATGACCGCGAAGGTGCCAATGATCGACACCGGCACAGCCATCAACGGGATCAGCGATGCGCGCCAGTTACGCAGGAACACCACCACCACGATGACCACCAGCAGGATCGCTTCCATCAGCGTGATGGCGACTGACTCCAGCGAAGCGCGCACAAACACGGTCGGGTCGTAGGCTATCCGCGACACCAGCCCTTCGGGGAAGTTGGCCTGCAGGCGCTGCATGGTGTCACGCACCGCCTGCGCTACATCGAGCGCATTGGCCCCTGGGCTCTGGATGATCTGCAAAGCCACCGCCGGCTCGCCATCCAACAGGCTGCGCAGCGCATAGGCATCGGCGCCCATCTCGATACGGGCCACATCGCGCAGGCGCGTGACCTGGCCGTTATCGCCGGTGCGGATGATGATGTCGCCGAACTGCGCTTCGTCCGTCAGGCGCCCGAGAGTGTTGACCGTGACTTGGAAAGCCGCATTGGAATCAGGTGACTGGCCGACCGAGCCGGCTGCCACTTGCACGTTCTGCTCGCGTACGGCGCCGATCACATCACCGGCGGTCAAGCCACGGGCAGCGATCAGGTCCGGGTCGAGCCACAGCCTCATGCTGTATTCACCGGCGCCCCACACCAGCACGTCGTTGATCCCCGGTATGCGCGACAGCTCATCGCGCACCTGCAAGTAGGCGTAGTTGGAGATGTACAGCGGGTCATAACGTTGGTCGGGAGACAGCAGGTGGACCACCATGAGGATGTCCGGCGAGGTCTTCTGCGTGACCACACCGAGACGCTGCACCTCTTCGGGCAAACGCGGCAACGCACGCGAGACGCGGTTTTGCACCTGGATCTGCGCCATGTCGGCATTGGTGCCCTGGGCGAAGGTCGCCGTCAGGATCATGCGGCCATCGGTGGCCGACTGCGAGGTCATGTAGAGCATGCCCTCAACGCCGGTGATCACCTGTTCCAGTGGCGCCGCCACCGTCTCGGCAATCACTTGCGGGTTGGCCCCAGGATAATTCGCGGTGACTTGCACAGTGGGTGGCGTGACCGCGGGGTATTCGCTCAGCGGCAGGTGGAAGAAGGCGACAAGGCCGCCGATCATCATCAACACCGACAGGACGATGGCGAAGATGGGCCGATCAATAAAGAACCGTGGAAAGCTCATTGCACGCCTCCCACAGTCAGCGGTGCCTCAAGCGGCTTGCCCTCGATGCTGGCGGCCAGCGGCGTCACCGTCATGCCCGGGCGCACCAGCCCTTTGACAACAATGCGCTCGCCCGGTTGCAGGCCCTGTTCAATCACCCGCAGGCCGTCAGCCATCGGGCCCAATTCGACCGGGCGGTATTGGGTCTTGTCGCCGTCACCGACCACCAGCACATAGCGCCGGCCCTGGTCGGTGCCGATGGAATGGTCGGCAATCAACACCCGCGTTTGTGCCGCGCCGGTGTCCAGCTTGACCTTGGCGAACAGCCCGGGGGTCAGGCGCCCGTCCGGGTTTTCGACCACCGCACGCACGCGCACGGTGCCGGTCTTGCGGTCGGCTGCGTTGGCCAGAAAGTCCACCCGCCCGGCCCGCGTATAGGTGGCATCATTGAGCATCGCCACCATTACCTTGGCAGCTTTGTCCCCCTTCGATCCGGCGTGTTCACGGGTCGCTGCCAACGAGTGCAGATAGGTGCGCTCGTCGACATCGAAGTACACATGCAACGGATCGACCGAAACGATCGTCGTCAACGGCGTCTCCCCTCGGGTGACATAGTTGCCTTCGGTGACGAGGGCACGATCGATGCGGCCGCTGATGGGCGCGGTGACGCGTGTGTAGCTCAGGTCCAGCTGTGCCGTATCCAATGCCGCCTTCGCCGCCTCGACCTGGGCCCTGCCGGCATTCAAGGAGGCAATGGCGGTGTCGAGGCGATCACGCGCCACCACCTTCTTGGCGAACAGTTGCTCGGCTCGGCCATGCTCGGCCTGGGCCAGCAACGCATTGGCCTCGGCCTCGCGCAAACGCGCCTTGGCAGCGTTCAACGCGGCCTGAAATCCCCGCGGGTCAATCACAAACAACGGGCTGCCCTTGGTGACGAACTGGCCTTCGGGCACGCTGACACTTTGCAGATAACCACTGACACGCGGGCGCAGTTCGACCTGCTCAATGGCGGTCAACGAACCGGTGTACTCGACAAACGGCGTCACCGCTCGCGCCACCACTTCGGCCACCGGCACGCTGGGCGGCTTGGCGGCAGCGGCCGGCGGCGCGTTGTCTGTGCATCCGCCCAGCGTCAACACCACGGCCATTGCCCCGGTGATCAGGCTTATTGGTTTGGCGTACATCGTTCACCCTCCTTGGAATTTTCAAGACACATCGACACTGGAGGTTTTTATCGGGCTTGCCACATTGGGAAGGTCAAGCGCTATAAAACCGGGAGGGTGTGTTTTTGTCTGGAGGGTGTTTTGAGTGGGGATTGGGTGCGCAGGTCAAGCGCGCTTTATAGCAGCCGACGGTAACCACGAAGCGAAGCGAGCCGCTCTTGATT
>NZ_SPKN01000018.1:49236-84132 GCF_023127765.1 Pseudomonas sp. W15Feb34 | reverse complement strand
GTTACTTTGGGGCTCTTTTCCAAAGTGACCCGCTGTAAAAGCGGAACCAATAGTGACCGTAACTTAATTACGGATATGTACTCAGTCTGATCCAACATCCTGGTCGGCCCTGAGGCCGCCATCGGGAGCAAGCCCCCTCCCACATTTGGATCTCGATTTGTCAGGTAGATATGTGCAGGCTGTCCGACCGTCACGAGAGCAAGCTCCCTAGCCACAGGTATGGCGCCGAGACCATCAGGTCCAGGCCACCACCAACAACCCGGCACCCAACACCAGGCACAACGGCGAGTACAGGTACGTATCCAGGCGTGCAAACCGAGAGTTGCCGACCTTCTTGAAAAAACCTACCAGCTCCGAATCGCCAATCGCCCGGGCAAACATCAGCACCGCAATCGCACTGATGCCCCACTGCAACGCACCATGGGACACCGGCGAGAAATACAGCCCGGCGCGCAGGCAAACCAGCAAGGCAATCGCTACCAGCCCCATCGCGACCAGAAAGGTGCCCAGCGCCGACGGCTTGAACGCCGGTCGCGGCCCGCTGGCAAATTCGCCAGGCAGTTGCGGAATCGCCGCCAGGTTGCCGAATTTGCCGCCAGCCGCCCAGTAAAGATGCACCATGCTGATAAAGGTAAAAACCCCGACAATCCATCGCGCAATGACAAAACTCATGGCGGACGCTCCCGAAAAATATGGGAATCAGGATAGTCGCCCTGAGATTTTTTGCAGGCATTTCGTCGGCGGCTGATGTTAAAGTGCCGCCCCATGAAACTCGCCCGTGCCGACCGCTCGCTCATTGCCTGGATGCTCTACTGCTGCGTCCTGTTCAATGTATTCGCCTGCAGCATTGGTCATGGGCAGATGGTGGGGATGCAGCTCAACGGCATCAGCGGCCAGTTCTGTACGGTGGACCCGCGCACCCAGGCGCCCCTGCCCAGCAACTCCACGGATGAAAGTCTGCCAACCCTGTCGAAGGCCTTTGGTTGCCCGCTGTGTTCTACCGGCGGCATGGGGCCTGCGCTCAACTCCCATCTGAATGTGGCGGTACTGCCACAACCCCATGCGCCACCTGCTGCGGTGGTGCTTGCCGCTGATATTCCTGCCCGTTTCACCTGGCCCACGGCTAACCCGCGTGCGCCACCTGCCTACGCCTGATCCCTGCGCTTTCTGATCTGCATTGCCGACCGATTCCGAGAGGAAGGACCGGTGGCTGTGCGTTGTTTTCAAGCCAAGTTTTCAGGATTCAACCATGAAACATCTACCCCTGTTGGCGGGCCTGTTCGGCTGCCTGCCCGTTTGCGCCTGCGCCCTTGAGTTGGCGCCGACCACCATTGAAGGTGATCAAAACATTGAGCCCGGCCTGGCCCTGGATCAATCCAGCGGCATGGCCTCGCGCCTGGGCCTGAGCGTGCGGGAAACCCCGGCGTCGGTGGCCATCGCTAACCGCAACGATATCGAGCGCCGTGGCGCCAGGACCTTTCGCGAGGCGGCCAATACCCTGCCCGGCGTCAACGCCAGCGCGCCGCCCGGGTTTGGTGGTTTTGTCTCGTACCGCGGGTTTACCAGCAGCCAGATCACCCAGATGTTCAACGGCATCAATGTTGCCACGGGCCTGTCGCGGCCGGTGGATGCGTGGATCTACGACCGTGTGGAACTGATCGGCGGCCCCTCCTCCCTGATCAACGGCGCCGGCTCCGTGGGCGGCTCGCTCAATTACGTGAGCAAGTTGGCCACCCGTGAAGAACAGGCCGCAGAAGGCCAACTGACCTACGGCAGCTACGACACCGCCGGTATGGCCTTCGGCCTTAATCACGCGCTGACCGAGCCCGGCGCCGATGTGCAGCATTACGCGCGACTGGATGTGAGCCGCAACACCAACCACAGCCACATCGACCGCGCTCAACGGGATGCCTGGAGCGTGGCGTTTTCCCTGCTCAGCGACCTCACGCCCAACCTTTCCCACACCCTGGCCCTGGAATATCAGGATGAGCATGAAGACAGCCCGTATTGGGGCACACCGGTGCTCAACCCCAAGGCCGGCGAACTGAAGATCGACAAGCACAACCGCTTCAACAACTACAACGTCGCCGACGGACGTTACGAACAGCGTACGATCTGGGCGCGCTCGATCATCGACTATCGGATCAACGACAGCACCACGCTGAAAAATACCCTCTACCACCTCGACAGCCAGCGCGATTACCGCAACCTGGAGACCTACCAGTACAACGCCGACAACAGCGCCGTTAACCGCTCCACGGCCTATCAGGTGCGGCATCAGGGCGAACAGAACGGCAACCAGTTTGAACTGCGCCATGACAACAACCTTTTCGGCCTCTCCACAACCTGGTCCGGCGGCTTTGAGTACAAGGTCAACAGCACCACCGGCCATCCACTAATCAAGCCGGGTAACAGTACGGTTGACCCGAACAACTACAACCCGGGGCACTTCTATGACATCCCCGGCATCAAGCCGGGTTTTGCCAAAGGCACGACTAACCAGGTGACCACCAAGGCGCTGTTCGTGGAAAACCGCCTGGGGCTGACGGATAAGCTCTCGCTGCTGACCGGCCTGCGTTATGACGCCATTGACATGGACGTAACCAACCACCGCGCGACCACCACCCCACGGCACTTCAAGCGCAGTTGGGAGCCCGTGACGGGACGTGTAGGCCTGACCTATCAATTCATCCCGTCAGCCAATGTCTACGTGCAATACAGCACCGCCGTGGAACAGCCCAATACCACCACCCAGGTGTTCGACGTGTCCACCGGCAAGCAGTGGGAGATCGGCAGCAAGTTCGATTACCTGGACGGTCGCGGCTCGGCAACGGTCGCCGTCTACAAGATCGAACGCGAAGACTTTGCCGTCACCGACCCGCAGGACCCCACCAACAGCATCCCGGTGGGCGCGCAGACGTCCAAGGGTATCGAACTGGCCAGCTCACTGCGCATCACGCCAAGGCTGCTGGCCGAAGGCAACTTCGCCTGGGTGGATGCCGAGTACGATGAATTCAATGAGAAAGTTGCCAGCGGCGCCGTGGTATCGCGCAAAGGCAATACGCCGACCAATGTGCCCAAGCGCGTGGGCAACCTGTGGTTGACCTACGACTTTTCCGAGGACTGGCAAGGGGGGGTGGATGCGCGCTATGTCGACCAGGTGTATGCCGATTATGCCAACACCCAGACAGTGCCGGCTTACACGCTGTTCGGTACGTTCCTGCGCTACAAGCTCGACGCCCGTACCTCGGTGACCGGGCGGGTGCGTAACTTGACCAATGAGGTGTATGCCGAGTTTGCGCATGTGTCGCCGGCGTATTACCTGGGTTCGCCGAGAACGTTTGAGGTAGCGGTGCAAACCAAGTTCTGAGCCTGAAATGCAGTCAACTGTGGGAGGGGGCTTGCTCCCGATAGTGGTGGTTCAGTCAATGCATATGCAAGCTGATACACCGCTATCGGGAGCAAGCCCCCTCCCACATTAAGACTATCGGTTACTTGAGACTCGCCTCAACCTTCTGGGCTACATCGGGCGTCAACCACGCCTTCCACACCTCAGGGTGCTCCTTGAGGAACGCCTGGGCCACGTCCCGTGGCGCGGTGTGGTTTTCGCTCATCTTCGCCAACGCCTTGTTAAGCGGCTCGATGGGGAACTCGACTTTTTCAAAGAACTGGGTGATCTGCGGATATTGCTGCTGGAACGGCGTCGATACGCCAATGCTCAATTTGGATGCCAGCGAGCGCGTAGGCTTGGGGTCCGTGTTCTCCGCGTCGGTCAGGGTCTTCCATGCATCGGCATCAAACGGCGGTTCTTCCAGCTGGATCAATTTATAGCGCCCCATCAACGGGGTGGGTGACCAGTAATAGAACAGCACCGGCTTGCCCCGGCGGATCGACGAGGCAATCTCGGCATCCAGCGCTGCGCCCGAGCCGCTGCGGAAATTCACGTAAGTGTCGTCCAGGCCATAGGCCTTGAGCTTCTGTTTGTTGACCACTTCGGACGTCCAGCCGATGGGGCTGTTGAGAAAGCGCCCTTTGCCCGGGGATTCCGGGTCTTTGAATACATCCTTGTAGCGCGCCAGGTCCTGTACGCTTTTCAGGTCCGGCGCCAGGGCCTTGAGGTTTCTGGACGGGTCGCCCTTGACCACATATTCCGGCACCCACCAGCCTTCAGTGGCGCCTTTGACCGTGTCTCCAAGCCCTACCACTTTGCCTTCGGCTTCAGCCTTGACCCAAACAGGGCTGCGGCCCGCCCACTCTTCGCCGATCACCTGGATGTCGTTCTTGGCCAGGGCGGTTTCCAGGGTGATGGTGGTGCCAGGCAAGGTGTCGGTGGGCAAGTCATAACCCTTTTCGACGATAAAGCGCAGCACTTCGGTGATCAGGCTGCCGCTTTCCCAGTTGAGGTCGGCAAAATGCACCGGTGCCTGTGCAGCCGATACCGGCAGTGACAGACTCAGGGCCGTCAGTGACGCGGCCAGCAGTGACTTCAATCCTCTCATGCCTTTGCACCTCGCGTTCTCGCAGTCATGGCAAACGGCTTTGCCGCTAATGCGCGAAGCCTCTGAATAGTTAAGTCAACTCAACTGTAGTAGAGGTTCCGAAAGACAAAGGTGCACAGCGTATTTATCGGTTATTCGCTGGCCTTGAACGTCACCAGTTCACCCTTGCGCCACTTGGCGGCCTTGCCCGTCACGGCCTTGAGAGTTTTGGTCAACCCTTCCTGCAATTGTTCATGGGCGGCAAATACCAGCATCACGCTATGGCCTTCCTTGAACACAATGCCCTGGCCTTCGTTCGACGATACAAAGGCGTAGTCGCCGAGGCCGTAAACGGTCAACTTGATATCGCGAAACTTGAGTTCGAACTTTCCACCTTCGCGGCTGGGTAAAACAGCCGCACGGAAATGGTCGCCCACCTTGAGTTCCAGGCGTGGCTTGTCATCCACGACCAGTGCCGCTTCGGTATCGATCTCGGCGATGTAGATGCCTTCCGGCGTCTGCTCAGTGACGTAGACAAACCGGGATTGAAACTGTTTGACCAACTTTGCGCGCAAATCACCCAGCACGAATAACGCGTGCATATCCAGATTACTGACTGCCAAGGAAACGCCCCCACATCAAGAAAGCGCTGGCCGCCGAAGCGGGCAGCACAAAAAAACGGCCGTCACGGCACGATCACACATTCGTCAAAAACCTGAAGATAACCCGCAGGACTCGTACACCCAGCCGCGGTGGACCTAAAGCAAGGTCAGCCGGTGGCACAGCAAATCACAGGTTCAACGACCCGAGAATACGAGTCGACCAACTTCAGAGAATAACCCAGTCAAAAGTGCACTTTCCGACACCCGAAACAAAAAATACACGGGCATGGAACCAGTTGCGAACTACCGACGACAATACTAAAACAGCAAGCCGGGTCAAAACCACCCGAAACGCCAAACACAGGCTAACAAGATCGATCGACAGGAGCTGAGCATGCAACGACGTCAACACAATGCTACGTCCTTCCACACTCGTTCATCATGTCCAGACGAACGCCAATACTACTGCTTGCATAACCTTGATGGGTACTCCCATTCGGTTATTTACCAAGTGGTACCGGCCGGAAAGAACTTTTTCCACATTCTTGAAGTGCCCAGTGGCAGGATCAAGGGGTTTCGCAGCGACCACAATAAAGCCTGTGAATTGGCCAAAATGCTTGAAGCCAGGCTGCATGCCCTTTGCGGGGGACTCGTTTCGTCACCTGGGTGACTTTACTGCGCCTGCGCCCCTCAACAACTGCCATACTGGCCCGTCCATTGAAGTTTGCCCCGTGCGGGTCAGGTTTCATCAGTGCAGTTACCTTGAAGGGAAGGCTATACGTGACGGAATTTGATATTGGCGAATTTTTTATCCACGGCGATGCCAGGGAAGTAGACGGAGAGTTTCAAGCAGTCATTATCATGCGGGCCAAACCACCGCTGACCACTGTGACCGCGCACCAGGTAGAAAAAGACCGTTGGTTCAAGACTGTAGACGCCGCTGCCTTTGCAGCAAAGGAAGCCGCAAAAGCCCTGAAAACCGCCGTGGATTCGGGTGCTCTCAATTCCTGACACCTCGATAGAACTCTAACGCGCCTCAAGCCTCCCATACACAACGATCCTCACTTTGTATGGAGTACCCAATGGACGCGCCAATCCCCACGCTCGAAACCCTGTTTGAACAACTGGGCCTGGACTCAACCCCTGAGGCCATTGATGCCTTCATCGTCGCGCATCCGTTGCCGGAAGGCGTGAAGTTGATCAATGCGCCGTTCTGGACGCCCCAACAGGCGCAGTTTCTTAAGGAAGAACTGCGTGAAGACGCTGAGTGGGCCATCCCGGTGGATGAGTTGAATCAGCGCCTGCATCAATCTCACTAGCACGGTCTCAGTGCAGGCTGTCTGACTGTTCCATGCGCAACAGCGCTTGCCAGGCAGCCTGACACTCCTGCGCCTCATCGCGACTGGCAAAAGCGGTGCCGCGCTGTTCACCATTGAGCAACACTACCCAGCAGGCTTTCTGACCCAAGGCACGCAGGGTCTCAGGTACACCGCTGCCGATCATCACGGCCACATCGACTTTGTTTTGCATGGAAGTTCTCCGTAGCATTAGTTAGCTGCCTAACAATGTTGGCCATGCTACGGTTTTATTCCAGTTGGAAAAAGCTATCCTGGGAATAGCTTCATTGCATAAACAGCAACAATCCATCGCGCCAGACGCGGGCCGTATGATCTCGGGAGGTTGTTGCAGACGGGGCAGCCAGCTCACTGGCAGGCCCCCCCATTCAGCACATCAGGCTTGACGCTGATGCTTGTCGATCTGCTCGTGGCGCTCTTGGGCTTCGATGCAGTACTTGGTGGTCGGGCTGATCAGCAGGCGCTTGAGGCCGATCGGCTCGCCGCTGTCATCACACCAGCCAAAAGAATCTTCCTTGATGCGCTCCAGGGCGCGCTCAAGTTGCGGCAGCATACGCTGGTCGCGGTCAATGGCATTTACCAGCCAGGTGCGCTCTTCTTCGACGGAAGCCGCGTCAGCCGGGTCCGCCGGGGTGTCCAGGCTTTCAATGGCGATGCGGTTCTGTTCAATGCGCTCGTGGTGTTCCACCTTCATGTTTTGCAGCAACTTCTCGAAAAAAGCGTGCTGTTCGGCATTCATGTAGTCATCCGCCGGCATGGCCAGCAACTTTTCCTTTGTCATTGATTTCTCTATAAAAAATACGTGCATTAAGGCGAATAAGGGAGCGTTCCGCAAGGCCTGTGCAGGTCTCGGAAGGGCGCCGTCCATTTCAAGCGCCACCCGGCACTCAATTTACGAGGGGCGGCAGTCTAAGGCCGACTTGAGAGCGCAGCAACTGAAAAGACAGGCATTTTTTCCCAATTAACCCCCAAAGGCACCAGGACGGGCTTGGCGAACGGTCATCGGAGTGCGTTTATAGCAAGAAATTCAAGTTTGTGGAGCTATATAGAAGACAAACGGTTGAAAGTGGCTGATCCCGGGCTAAATGTGGGAGGGGGCTTGCCCCCTCCCACATTTGATCTGAGTCGGCCCTTGGATTCACTCAGCGCTTGAGCTTGCGCTTGTTGCGGTACTGGTCGATCACCACTGCCACCACGATGATCAGGCCCTTGATGATGTCCTGGATATACGCATCCACCCCCACGAAGGTAAACCCGCTGGCCATCACGCCGAGGATCAGCGCGCCGATCACGGTGCCGGTGATGCGCCCCACCCCGCCCGCCAGGCTGGTGCCGCCGATCACCGCAGCGGCAATCGCATCCAGCTCGTAGGACATGCCCATGCCCGCCTGCCCTGTCGCGGCACGGGCCGAGGCCACCACGCCGGCCAGGCCCGCCAGCAGCCCGGCGATGCTATAGACGATGATCAAGTGGCGCTTGACGTTGATGCCCGAGGTGCGCGCCGCCTGCATATTGCCGCCGATGGCGTAGGTGTACTTGCCGTACTTGGTATAACGCAGAGCAATATGGAAGATCACCGCCACCACCAGGAAGATGATCACCGGCATGGCACCATGGCCGATGGCCGTGTAGGAATCCGAGAGCATGCTCACCGGCTGGCCTTCGGTGTAGTAACGCGCCAGGCCACGGGCCGAGACCATCATGCCCAGGGTCGCGATAAACGGCGGGATGCCGGTCACCGCGATAATGCTGCCATTGATCGCCCCTGCCAGCAGCCCCACGCCCAGGCCCATCGCCACCGGGATCCACACCGGCAAGTCGGTCAGGGACGGAAACACCGCCCGGGAAAAATCCGAGGTCTGCGCCAGGCTGGCAGCGATCATCGCCGACAAGGCCAGCACCGAGCCTGACGACAAGTCGATCCCCGTGGTGATGATCACCTGGGTCACGCCGATGGCCAGCAGGCCAATGATCGAGACTTGCAGAATCATCAGCACCAGGCGCTGGGAGTTCATCAAGAAGCTCTGGTCGCGCACGATCCAGCCGAACAGTTCAAACACCAGGCCGATACCGATCAGCACCAAAAAGATGCTCAGCTCGGTGGGCATGCGTCGACGATTCTTCACCGGTGCCGTCGCCGGCTTGTTGTCTGTTATTGCGTTCATAGCCCATCACCTTCTTATTCTGTAGATCAGTGGACCGCGGACATGCCGGAGGCCAACTGCATGACTTTTTCCTGGGTGGCCTCGGCACGATCCAGGGTGCCCATCAGTTCGCCTTCGTGCATCACCATCACCCGGTCGCTCATGCCAAGCACTTCGGGCAGTTCCGAGGAAATCATGATCACCGCCATGCCTTCGCTGGCTAGAAAGGCGATCAAGCGATAGATCTCGGCCTTGGCGCCCACATCGATACCGCGGGTCGGTTCATCCAGGATCAGCAGCCTTGGGTTGGTCATCAGCCAGCGTGCCAGCAGTGCCTTTTGCTGGTTACCGCCCGACAAGGTGTCGATGCATTGCTCCAGGGACGGAGTTTTTACTCGCAGCTTCTTGCACATCTCTTCGCACAGGTCGCGCAGGGCCTTCTGCTGGATAAAGCCGCTGCCCGAATAGTGCGGCAACACCGCCATCTCCATGTTTTCCAGCACCGACAGGCACGGGAACAGGCCGCTGAGCTTGCGATCTTCGGTCAATAGCGCAAAGCCTTTCTCGATGGCCATGTGCGGGTCAGTAATGCGCACCGCCTTGCCGTCCAGGGTGATTTGCCCACCGGTGCTTGGGGTAATGCCAAAAATGGTTTCCGCCACATTGGTACGCCCAGAGCCCATCAGGCCGGCGATACCGAGAATCTCCCCGGCGTGCAGGTCGAACGAGACGTCCTTGAACACGCCGTCCAGGCTCAGGTCGCGCACCGACAGCAGCAACTCACCTATCGGCGTCTCGCGCACCGGGAACAACTGGCTCAGCTCACGCCCCACCATCATCGAGATCAGGCTGTCGCTGTTCATGCTGTCGGCACGTTGCAGGCCTATGTACTGGCCGTCGCGGAACACCGCCACTTCATCGGCGATGGCGAACACTTCGTTCATTTTGTGCGTGATGTAAACGATGCCTTTGCCCTGGGCCTTGAGGTCGGCAATGATCGAAAACAGGTGGGCCACTTCCTTGTCGGTAATGGCCGAGGTGGGTTCATCCATGATCAGGATGTCGGAGTCGTACGAGACCGCCTTGGCAATCTCGACCATCTGCCGTTCGGCGATGCTCAGGTTGCCCACCTGCTCTTCAGGGTCGAGGTTGATGCGCAGGCGCGCCAGCAACTCGGCGGTGCAGCGATGCATTTCGCGGTGGTTGACCATGTGCAGGCTGTTGAGCTGCTCGCGGCCGATCCAGATGTTCTCGGCGATGCTCATATGGGGCATCAGGTTGAGCTCCTGATGGATCATGGCGATCCCGGCCTTTTGCGCCGCCAGCGGCGTTTCGAAGGTAATAGGCTTGCCACGCAGGCGGATTTCCCCGGCGTCGGGCTGGTAGATGCCGGCGATGATCTTCATCAGAGTCGATTTACCCGCGCCGTTCTCGCCCATCAATGCCAGCACCGTGCCGGGGCGCACCCGCAGTTGCACATCGTCCAGGGCGACAACACCGGGAAAGCCTTTGCTGATGTTGAGAATTTCCAGCAGGTAGGGTTCGTCCAGCGGCAACGGCTGGATGCCCGGGGGCTGCGAGGCAGCGGCTTGAGCAAGCATAGGGAGGCACTCCATCTGCAGGGCGGCCGTGACCGCCCTGCCGGCTTATTGTTGTTGTGTCAGGGCTACTTGAAGTCTTTGACGTTGTCCGGGGTGATCAACTGGAACGGGATCACCACGTTCTGCTCCACCGGCTCTTTTTTGGCCATCTTGCGCGCCGCTTCCACGGAACCCACCGCCTGGCCCTTGGCGTCCTGGAACGCCGAGGCGGCCATGTCACCCTTGGTGATCGCGTTCAAGCCATCCGGCGTACCGTCAACACCGGCAATCAGCACGCTGCCTTTTTCCTTGCCGGCCGATCGCAGGGCCATGGACGCCCCGATCGCCATCTCATCGTTGTTGGCCAGCACCGCATTGAAATCACGCCCCTGGGTCAACCAGTCGTTGACCAGGGTCATGCCCCGGTCACGCAGCCAGGCGCCGGTCTGCTCCTGCTCGATCTTGATGTCCGGGTACTTGGCCAGCACTTCCTTGACACCCTTGGTGCGGTTGGTGGTGGAGTTGTTCGCCAGGTCACCCAGCAGGATCACGATCTTGCCCTTGCCGCCGAGTTTTTCGGCGATGTATTGCATTTGCAGGCGCCCGGCCTCGACGTCATCGGAGGTCACTGCCACCACGTCCTTGGGCAAGTCTTTCTGGTCCGGGCGGCGGTTGACGAACACCAGCGGAATGCCCGCCTTGGTCGCAGCCGCAATGATGTTCTTGGTCGAAGCGGTATCGACCGGGTTGACGATAATGGCGTCGACTTTCTGGCTGATAAAGTTCTCGACCTGGCTCAATTGCTTGACCACATCGGCCCGCGCGTCTTCAAACTGCAATTGCACGCCATCGCCCTTGGGGTAGGACTTGGCTTGCTTATCCATGTCTTCGCGCAGGTAGGTGAGGAAGGTGTCATCGAACGCAGACATCGTGACGCCCACCTTCAGATCGGCGGCGCCGGCAACGCCACTGGCCAGCAGCATGGACAGGGCCAGCGCGGTAAAACGGATCGGGGTCTTCATGAACGGTCTGTCTCCACTTTCTTGTTGGTTTTTTTCGACGTTGCGTTTATCAGGACTCGGCTGTCAGTCGCACCACTGGCGCCCCTGGAATGCAGCACACCAGCGCGCCCTGGTTTTCGACGCACAGCACGTTAAGGAAGGAGAAGTAGAACGGCCGGGCGCGGGGCAGTCCGCGTGGCGCTTGGGCGGGGCGTAAAACTCGAAGTACAGCGTTGAAGATTTTCATCTGACGGTACCTGGTTGTTTTTGATCTTGTTTTTGTTGAGTCGCCCGCTGGGTCCGGGACGTACTTTATGCAACCTGGAAACGACTGTATTAGAAAATAATTTCCATATCAACCTGTTTTAGAATTTTATTCTATTTTTGTCGAAACCACTTGCTGGCGCTCGGCGCTCAGGCGTGCGGCGTCCAATATACGGGTGGTTTCCAGCGCGTCATAGGCGCTCACCGGCAGCGGTCCCTGCCCTTGCACGGCCAACTGCAACTGGCGATAGAACTGTGTCCAGCAGCCCTTTTCCGACGGCACCCGCTCACGCTCCGAGCCTTGTTCGAACCAGCCCCAGCGTCGATGCTCCTCCGCGCCCCAGTGCTCGCCTTCGGTCTTCGGCGATTTACCGGCGATCAGCGCTTCTTCCTGGCCATCCAACCCTTCGACGGTGTAGCAACCCAAGGTGCCACTGACACGAAAGCGCGGCGCCTGGCTGTTCTGCAAGGCGTTGCCCCACAGGTGTGAAATCACGCCGTTGGCGTGGCTCAGGGAAACAAAAAAGCCGTGATCCACGCTGGGGTGTTCAGGGGTGTAGTGCAGTTGGGCGAACACTCGGTCCACCGGGCCGAACAGTTGCAGCGCCTGATCGACCAAGTGGCTGCCCAGGTCACGCAGCCACCCGCCGCCGCTGGCATTGCCCACGGCTTGTGGGCTGTAGCGTTCTACACGAGATTCAAAGCGGGTGATGGTGCCCAGGGCACCGGCATCGATGAGTTTGCGCAGAGTCAGGTAATCCGAATCCCAGCGCCGATTCTGGTAGACGCTGAGCAGCGAGCCCTGGCGCTCGGCGGCAGTGATCAGGGCTTGGGCTTGTTCGGCGTTGGCGGCAAAGGGTTTGTCGCTGACCACCGCCACGCCGTGTTCGATGGCTTCCAGTACCAACGCCGGGCGACCTTTGAGGGTGGTGGAAATCACCAGGGCGTCGACGCCGGCTTCGACGATCTGGCCGATGGAGTCGAAGGCCTTCACGCCTGGTAGATCGGTACTTAATTGCTGGCGACGCTCCGGCGAGCGTGTGACAACGCCCACAAACGTCGCACCAGGCAACGTCGCAATCAGCGGCGCATGAAAGAAGCGCCCTCCGTGGCCATAGCCGACTAGTCCAATTCGCATGATTCACTCCTGCTTTGAAGTGCAAACACTGTTCAAATGTGGGAGGGGGCTTGCCCCCTCCCACATTGACCAGGTTCCACCTGTGAGATTGGGATCAGCCGTAGAAGTGTGGGCGATCCGGCAAGCTCACCGGCACAATCTGCCCACTGCCCTGGGCTTCAATACACGCATCCGCCGCCACCGCCGCCGCATACCCATCCCACGCCGACGGCCCACCGACCTGCCCAGCCCGTACGCTGTCGATAAACGCCTGCAACTCCACGTCATAGGCACCGATAAAGCGATCCTTCCAATCCATCAGGATCGCATTGGACAGCTTCGCACCGCTGCGCAGTTGCACCTGGGACGGCTCCGGCAACTTGGCGATGCCGGTCTCCCCCACCACTTCGCACTGGATGTCGTAGCCGTATTGGCAGTTCACAAATACCTCCACGTCGATACGCGTGCCCTTGGCGGTTTCCAGCAGCACGATCTGCGGGTCGCGCAGGTGGGTCAGGGCCTTGCTGGTCTTGCGCGGGAAGACCACCTGCACGGACACATAGTCGTCATTGAGCAACCAACGCAGCACGTCCAGTTCGTGGATCAGGGTGTCGGTGATCGCCATGTCGGTGTTGTAATTCTCGCCCACCGTCGGGTTACGGTGCGCGCAATGCAGCATCAACGGCTCGCCGATCTGGCCGCTGTCGATCACAGCTTTCAAGGCCCGATAGCCTTCGTCATACGGACGCATGAAGCCCACCTGCACCAGGCGCTTGCCATGGGCCACTTCGGCCTCGACGATCTTGCGACAACCTTCGGCGGTGACCGCCAGGGGCTTTTCACAGAACACCGGTTTGCCGGCGGCGATGGCGGCCAGCACGAATTCTTCGTGGCTCGGGCCCCATGAGGTCACAAGGATCGCTTCGACCTCTGGCGAGTTGATCAGCGCATGGCCGTCAGGGTACAACTCGGCGTCCAGCTTCAAGTCCGCCACCACCTGCGCGGCCTGCGCAAGGTTGATATCAGTGACCGCCACCACCTGGCTGTTGAGCAAGGTCTGGCTGCAACGACGGATATGGTCCCGGCCAATGGCGCCCGTACCAATCACTCCAAGCTTCAAAGACATGTAAACACTCCTCTTGTTATTAGTACTGCCGGGCCTTGGCCAGGTGCTCATTGAGTTTTTTTGCCGCTGCATTCGTGCGTTCACTGGTGGACACCTGCGCCACACCTACCCGCCACCACGACAGGTAGCCGTGGACCATGGTCTTGGGCAGCACTTTGATATCGATCAGCGTCGAGACGGTTTGCGTGCGCGCGTCGGCAAGGGCCGCTTCCAGCTGCTCTAGCGTGCTGACCTTGTAGGTCTTGCAACCATAGGCCGCCGCACTCATGGCGAAATCCACCGGCACCAGGCCGCCGTCGAGCTTGCCGCTCTCGGGGTTGCGGAAGCGAAATTCGGTGCCGAAGCTGTCCATGCCATTGCCGATCTGCAGATTGTTGATGCAACCGAAGGCCATGTTGTCGAGCAGCACCACGTTGATCTTGCGCCGTTCCTGGATCGAAGTGGCCAGCTCCGAGTGCAGCATCATGTAGGAGCCGTCACCGACCAGGGCGTAGACCTCTTTGGTCGGCTCGGCGAGCTTCACGCCCAAGGCGGCATTGATCTCGTAGCCCATGCACGAATAGCCGTATTCGACGTGATAGGTATTGACGCCCTTGCTGCACCAGGCGCGCTGCAAGTCCCCGGGCAGGCTGCCGGCGGCGGCGACGATGATCGCATCGTCGGCCAGCGCCTGGTTGAGCACGCCCAGTACGCGGCTTTGGGTCAGGCAGGAGCCGGTCAGCTCGATAAACTCGCGCAGTACGGCGCGGTCCAGAAGGTCGTCAACTTCCGGCACGAAATCATCGTCTGAGTATTGCACCTGGTACACGCGATCCACTTCGGCATTCAGTTGCGCCTTGGCGTCAGCGATCTGCTCGCCCCAGCCGGAACGGTAATCGCCGAGGGCATCGGCCAGCGCTTCAAGCGCGACTCTGGCATCCGCCACCACTTGCACACCGTCCAGCTTCAACGCGTCGCAGGCGCTGACATTGAGGTTGAGAAAAGTCACCTCGGGGTGCTTGAACAGCGATTTGGACGAGGTCGTGAAGTCGGTATACCGCGTGCCGATGCCGATGATCAGGTCCGCCTCGGGGGCCAGCAGGTTCGCCGCCAGGCAGCCGGTTTCGCCGATGCCGCCGACGTTCAGTGCATGGCTGGAGACCACCGCGCTTTTACCGGCCTGGGTTTCGGCAAAGGGAATCTCAAAGCGCTCGGCAAAGGCTTGCAGCGCCGCATTGGCGCCGGAGTACTTCACCCCGCCGCCACAAATGATCAGCGGTTTGCGCTTGCCGCGAAACGCCGCCAGCGCATCGCCGATCATCGCGGCGGTGGCCGGGCGCCGGTCGATACGGTGCACGCGCTTTTGCAGGAAGTAGTCGGGATAGTCCCAGGCCTCGGCCTGCACATCCTGGGGCAAGGCCAATGTCACCGCGCCGGTTTCGGCAGGGTCGGTGAGCACGCGCATGGCGTGGATCGCCGCCGTCATCAACTGTTCGGGGCGGTTGATGCGGTCCCAGTATTTGCTCACGGCGCGGAACGCGTCGTTGGTGCTGATGCTCAGGTCGTGGAACTGCTCGATCTGCTGCAGCACCGGGTCGGGCTGGCGGCTGGCGTAGACATCGCCGGGCAACAGCAGCAGCGGTATGCGGTTGGCCGTGGCGGTGGCTGCGGCAGTGAGCATATTCGCAGCGCCAGGCCCCACCGAGGCTGTGCACGCATAGATCTTGCGGCGCAGGTGCTGCTTGGCAAACCCGATGGCGGCATGGGCCATGCCTTGTTCGTTGCGGCCCTGGTGCACCACCAGGTCGCCGCTGTCCTGCTCAAGCGCCTGGCCAAGGCCCAACACATTGCCATGCCCGAAAATAGTGAACACCCCGGCAACGAACTTGCTCTGTACGCCGTCGACTTCGATGTATTGGTTATCCAGAAACTTCACCAGGGCCTGGGCCATGGTCAATCGTGTGGTGCTCATGTCGCGCCCCTTATCGTTTTTGCAGGTGGGCGATGCTTGCCCCCAATGCCTGCCGGATATCCGCCAATCCATGCACGCTTTCGGCAAACGGCTCGAACGACAGATAGCCGCTGTAGCCGGTGCTCAGCAAGGTGTCGATCTGCGCCGCATTCCCGAGAATATCGTCCTCGCCCACCAGCACGCGGTGGCCGTCGCGGATTGAGTCAAGCGGCGCCTCGTGGTCTTCCACCCCGGAGATATGCACCAACCCGGTCAGTTCCGGGAAGAACTCATGCTCGCCGGCCAAATGATGGTGAAAGGTGTCATGCACCACACGAAACACATCCAGGCCACCGATGGCCTTGATTGCATCCACTGCCACGCGCTTGCGGCGCAGGGCAGATACTGCGAAGCCCAGGGGTTCGATGAAACCGAGAATCCCGTACTCACGCAGGATCAATGCCAGTTCGCTCAACGCGGTGCGCAAACCAGCGGCGCGCTGCGCGTCGTTACGCGTATCGCCAGGCTGATTGAACGGGCACATCACCAGGCCCTGGGCCCCGCACTCACGGGCGTAGGTGGCCAGTTCGATTGCCTGAGCGCGGCGTTCGTCGTTCCACACATCAAAAGGGTACAGCGCGTTGATCGACAGCACCTTGATGCCCTGCGCCGCGCACAACTCACGCACACGGGCGGCGGACATGCCGTATTCGATTTCGCGGTTTTTGAGGTCGTTGCGAATCTCGATGGCATCGCACTGGAGGGCTTTGGCCAGCTGGATAAAATCCGCCAGGGGCAAGTCAGGCGCGACCATACGGTTAAGGGCAAAACGTAGCGGCGACTTCATTGTTGTTGTTCTCCGTCCAAAACCGTTTAAAGGTCCAGCAGCCAACTGTGCTGCGGGTCGTTATGGAAATGCCAGGCGCGCTTGGGGCCGGCCATGACATTGAGGTAATAAGACTCGTAGCCATACGGCACGCTGACCGGGTGATACCCCTTGGGCACCACCACCAGGTCGCTGTTTTCCACGGCCATGGCCTGGTCGATGCTGCGGTCGTCGGTGTACACGCGCTGGAACACAAAGCCCTGGGGTGGATTGACCTGGTGGTAGTAGGTTTCTTCCAGAAAGCTCTGGTGCGGCAGGTCATCGGTATCGTGTTTGTGCGGCGGGTAACTTGAGGAATGCCCCGACGGTGTGCGCACTTCCACCACCAGCAGCGAATGGGCCGGCTCGCTGTCGGGCAGGATGTCGCAGACGTAGCGAGTGTTGGCGCCTTTGCCGCGCACACTGCGTTTGCACTGCTCGGGGCGGATAAGGCGCGGGGCAAAACCCGCCGCACCCGGCGCCGCACACACGGCAATCTGTACATCGCTCAGGGCCGTGACCTGGGCGTCGGTGCCCGGCGGCAAATAGGCGGCGAACGGTGATTTGTCTTCGAACACCGACTGGCGATCACCCAGGTTCTGCCAATTGAAGCCTTCGCCTTCGATATTCACCCGACCGCTGAGCAGCACCAGGCACAGCTCCTGATCGCCCGCGCTGACCGGCAAGGTTTCGCCCAGGCTCAAGCGGTAAGCGGCGAAGCCTACGTACTCCAGGCGCCCCGCCTCCAGGGCAACCATGGTTTGCCCGCGTTTGCTGCTTTTGACCAACAAGCTCATCACTCAAACCCTCTCGTTGAGAAGCGCACGCAAGGTGTCATAGCCCTTTTTCGCGTAGATATAACTGGGCGCCACGGCCGGGTCCTGCTCGGCTTCCACCACCAGCCAGCCTGCGTAGTTCGCAGCCAGCAGCACGTCCAGTAACGACGCAAAGTCGATATCGCCGTCCCCTGGCACGGTGAAAGTGCCGTTGACGATGCAATCGGGAAAACTCCACATCTGATTGCGCGCCAATTGCACCACGGGTTTGCGCACGTCCTTGAAATGCACATGGCAAACGCGGTCGATGTGCTTGCGCAACACCTCGATGGGTTCGCCGCCGCCCATGTAGCAGTGGCCCGAATCGAACAGCAGGCCGACTTCCGGCCCCGTGCGTTTCATCAACTGGTCAATGTCTTCGGGAGACTCGACGTAGGCGCCCATATGGTGGTGGTAGGCCAGGCGCACGCCTTGAGACAAGGTGAAACGCGCCAGCTCGGTGAGCTTGTCGGCGTACGCCTGCCAGGCCTGTTCGCTATGAAAACGCGGACGTTCTATCAGGCGAATGCGTGAACCCTGGATCGAATCGGCGACTTCGCCGTACACCAGTACGTTGGCACCGTTTTGTTTGAGCAGTTCGACATGGCCGGCAATGGCCTCGATCTCCTCGGCCACCGAACGACGGGCCAGGCGGCTGGAGTACCAGCCCGAGACCAGCGCCAGGTCATAGGGACGCAGCACGTCGCCGACGCCCTTGGCATCCTTGGGAAACTTGCCATTGAGTTCAAAACCTTCGTAGCCGATGTCCTTGCCTTCACTCAGGGCCGTGCTCAGCGGGGTTTCACCGCCAAGGGCCGGGAGGTCGTCGTTGCTCCAGGAGATCGGGTTGATGCCAATTCGGATTGCGGGCATGGCTGCACCTTTTATTGTTTTCTCTAGAGATCACTGAGATCTGCTTTATGTGGGAGGGGGCTTGCTCCCTCCCACATTGGATTGCATTGCACATTTGGAATGTGTGACTAAATTCGAGCACTGCGCCAGGCGTTGATGAGTTGTTCGAAGGTAGCCTGTACCTGCTGGATCAAGGTCTCATCATCGATCTCCCCCGCCATCCACGCCCGGCTCGGCTCCTGGAAGATCGTGCGGCCGACGGCAAATCCGCGGCAGGTGGTGCTCAGGCGGGCTTGCTGAAAACCGTCGGCAAGACATTCAGCCGACGCGTTCAGGCCAAGCAGCACCACGCCACGGCAGTATGGGTCGCGCTCCTGGATCAGTTCGTCGAGCTTTTTCCAGTCGGCGGCCGACTGCGCTTCGATCTTCCACCAGGCCGGGTAGATGCCCAGGTTGTACAGGCGCTTGAGGCTGCGATACAAAACGTCGGGATAAGTGGAGGGGTGATCCTTGGGCGGGATGACTTCCAGCAGCAGTTCATGGCCGCTGACGATGGACGCCTCATACACCGCCTTGAGCTGCGCCTCCTGTTCCAGGCGCAGCATAGGTTCGTCATCGGGGTGAAATTGCACCAGGCATTTGATGATCTGTTCCTGGGGCCAGGCAATCAGGTTGCTGCCCACCGAGCGACCGTGTTCGAACGCCAGAGGCCGTGAGTTCTGCACTTCGACCGGGCGGGCAATCCACCAGCCTCGGCCGCTGGCGGCATTGAGGGCATCCTGGCCAAAACGCTGATCGGCAAGCAGGCCCACGTCGGCCTCGATGCCCTGCTCGGCGAGCTTGGTCTCCACACGTTCGATGGCCTGGATAAACAGCTGCTTGATGGCGCTGATTCGCGTCAAGTCCTGGCCGCCTTTTTGCGCCAGGTCCACCAGCTGCCAGCGGTGGTCGAAGGCAAACACGAACAGTTGCTTCCAAGCCTTGCGCGGCACCGTGACGCGGTGCAGGCGCTGCAGGGTCGCATCCTGATCGGGACGGGTGATCGGCACCGGGCTGTTGAACAGGTAATCGAGTTCGGCGGGCGTGGGCATGGCCGGCGCACAGGCGTGCCGCGAGACCACCAGGCCGCCACAGGCATTGGCCAACTGGCTGCAACGCTCGTCGCTGGCGTCGTTGAGCCAGCCACTGAGAAAGCCTGACATGAAGGCATCGCCAGCACCCAGCACATTAAGCACTTCAACGCGCACACCGGGATAGATAGCCCCGTCCTCCAACCGCGCAGGGATCTCGCCGTGGATCACCGTGCAGCCTTGCGGGCCGAGCTTGACCACCAGGGTGGCGGGCGTCAGTTCGCGCACCGTGCGCAGGGCGGTGAGCAGGTCTTCACTGCCACCGGCGATGAGGAATTCTTCTTCAGTGCCGACGATCAGGTCGAAACGCGCCAGGATTTTCTGCACATGCTGGCTGACATTCTGGTCGGCAACAAAACGGGTTTCGCCATCGGCCTTGCCCGCCAAGCCCCACAGCACAGGGCGGTAGTCGATATCCAGCACCCGTTTGACGTTGTGTTTGGCTGCGTAATCCAGCGCCTGAATGCTGGCCTTGTACACACCGTCGGTGGAGAAATGCGTGCCGGTGATCAGCAGCGCCTTGCTCGATGCAACAAAGGCTTCGCTGATGTCTTCGGCGCGCAGGGCCATGTCGGCGCAGTTTTCGCGGTAGAACACCAGGGGAAAGGTTTCACGGTCTTTGAGACCCAGCAGCACCAGGGCGGTGAGGCGTTCGGGGTCGACCTTGATGCCGCTGACATCGCAACCTTCGCGGGCCAGGGATTCGATCAGAAAACGGCCCATATGGTCGTCGCCCACCCGGCTCAGCATCGCCGACTTGAGCCCCAGCCGGGCAGTGCCGAAGGCGATGTTGGCGGAGGAACCGCCGAGGTATTTGGCAAAGCTGGACACATCCTCAAGCCGCGCACCCACTTGCTGCGCGTAGAGGTCGACGCCCAGGCGCCCCAGGCAAATCAGATCCAATTGACGCCCACTGGCAAAACGAGTCTGGCCCATGCTGGCTCCTGTTATTTTTATCAGCCTGCGTTGTGCCGCCGTAGTGGCGGCAAACGCTCTTGGTGGGAGCAGACTAGAACGTCCGACGGCGGCAATCAATATTTATTCCATAATTATTTTTAGTGGAATATATTTTCCAATACGTCAGCATAGCGGCACGCCAGCGCCCGTGCATCGTTTCAGCAGGCCACGCGGGCCGTGATGCCGAGGTATTTTTTTGCGCCTACCCTGTAGACTTGCGCCACCCATCAGCGCATCAGACGAACACGCCAGAAGGATTGCCCATGTCCCGCACCGATCCCGAGACCACCCTGGAAGCAACTGTCGCCAGCCCTCCGATCAATGCCGAACGCCTGTTGCAGCTGATCACCGACGAATACGAAAGCCTGCCGCGCCAGCTCAAGCGCATCGCCAGTTACATGAGCCAGCAGAGCGACCGGATCATGGTCGATCGCATCAGTGACATCGCCCGTGAATGCGAAGTGCACCCCTCGGCCATCGTGCGGTTTTCCCAGCGTTTCGGCTTCAGCGGTTTCAGTGAAATGCAGGCGCTGTTTCGCGAGGCCTATACCCACAAGACCACACCGGTGCAGAACTACCAGCAGCGCATCCGCAGCATGATCGCCAACAAGTCGCAGAAAGCCAGCGGCGGCGACCTGGCGCGTGAGTGTGTCAACGCCACCCTGTCCGGCATCGAACGCCTGGGCCTGGAACTGGACGATGCGGCCTTCGAGAAAGCCGTGGACCTGGTGGTCAATGCCGACAACATCTACGTGGTCGGTGTGCGCCGTTCCTTTGCCGTGGCCGACTACCTGGTCTACAACCTGCAGCACACCAACAAGCGCATCCACCTGATCTCGGGGCTAGGCGGCAGTTATCGCGAGCAGATGCGCAGCGTGCGCGCCAATGACCTGGTGATTGCCATCAGTTTTACGCCCTACGGCAAAGAGACCCAGCACTGCCTGCGCATTGCCCAGCATCACCAGGCCAAGACCTTGATCATCACCGACAGCAACCTGTCGCCGCTGGCCAAGCGCGCGAATGCGGTGCTGTTGGTCAATGAAGGCTCATCGTTTGCCTTTCGCTCGCTGAGCGCCACCTTGTGCCTGTGCCAGGCGTTGTTTATTGCGGTGGCCTATCGGTTGGAATTGAAGGTGGATGAAATTCATGAGCAGGTCGGGTTCGACGACTGACGCGCTCCTACAGCAATTGCGCCAGAGCCCGGCCGTGGAAGCGGATCTGCGCGAGGGTCAATGCGGTGTAGCCGACAATCACGGCGGGCGGCAACGTTACATCGACACAAAACTTGCCCAGTGGCTGCAAACTCAGCCCGGCGTCGGCGGCGCGGGCGCAGAAATCCGCCTCTGGCACCCCTGCCGGTAACCACAGCACAAAATGCAGCCCGGCCTGCTCGCCAGTGACCGTGACGTCCGGCGGGAGGCAAGCGAGCAAGGCATCACGCCGCGCCTGATAGGCCTGACGCGAAGCGCGCAAATGCCGCACAAACGCACCGCTGCCAAGAAAGTCCACCAGGCCCGACTGATCGCTGGCGCCCACCGAATGCCCGGTCAGTTGCAAGGTGCGCAGCAGTGACGGACGCAGGGTTTTGGGCACCACCATGAAACCGACTCGCAACCCTGGAAACAGGTTCTTGTTGAAGCTGCCGCAGTAGAGCACGCGGTCGTTCGCATCCAGGGACTTGAGCGCGGCCAAAGGTGCGCTGTTGTAGTTGTACTCGCTGTCGTAGTCGTCTTCGACCACCCAGGCATCGGCTCGACTTGCCCAGTCCAGCAGCGCCAGACGGTGCGACACCGACAGGGTCACGCCCAGCGGGGCCTGGTGCGCGGGGGTGACATACACCAGTCGTGCGTGGGCAGGCAACTGAGCGGTATCGAGCCCTTCGGCGGTGACCGGGATCGACTGCACCTGTGCGCCGGCCAGCTTGAACAGACGCCGCGCCGGGGTGTAGCCGGGGTCCTCGACGCAGGCCAGGTCACCCGGTTGGAGCAGCGTGCGGGCGATCAGGTCAAGGCCATGACGAATACCCGTGGTGACAATCACTTCATCCGCCTCGCAGTGCATGCCGCGATAACTGCGCAAGTAATCCGCAATGTGCTCACGCAGGGCCGGCAGCCCACCAGGATGCGCGGCCTCCAGTACACCAGGGCCTGCGGCCAACAACCCACGGGCGACGCAACGCGCCCAGGCTTTCAGGTCGAACAGGCCGGCATCCGGGCGCCGTGCGACAAAGGGCACATGGCTCTGTACCCCGGCGTGGGGTGGGTCGGGGTCAACCGGGCGGCGCAGCATTTGTTTTGACGCCGGGGCCGCAATGAATTGCTCGGGAATCACCGCGCGCACCCGCGTGCCAGAGCCCGCCACGCGCTGCACATAGCCTTCGCTGTGCAAGCGGTCGAACACGACCTCAAGGGTGCCGCGCGAAACCTGCCAGCGCTCGGCCAGGCTGCGGGTCGATGGCAAACGGCTGTCGGCCGGCAACTGCCGAGTCAGGATCGCCCCCCGCAAAGCCTCATAGGCGCCCTGCTGTTTACCCTCGCCCAAGTTGTCCGGGCGCGGCAAGTCAAGGTTGGAGGCGGCTTTTCCTCGGCTCATAGTGGTCCAATCCTTCCATGCACAAGTGGTTCTGCGGATTAAACCACAACGCCGCTAGAGTCCGGGCTCTACCCCTCGCGAAGTAACCGCCCATGACGCAACGCATTCTCGCTCCCTGGTTCTGGCTAACGCTGCTGACGGTCCTGGTGGGCTTGCCGCGCCTCACCCTGGACCTGCACTTGCCCGCCCTGCCCGCTATGGCCGACTACTTCCAGACCTCCGATAGCCAACTGCAGCTGGTACTGACGCTCTACACCCTCGGATCGGCGATTTCCTTGCTGGTCAGCGGCCCGCTTACCGACCGCTTCGGCCGGCGTCCGGTGTTGCTGGCCGGGTTGACGACGTATGTACTGGCAACCCTCACCTGCGCACTGGCCGACAGCCTGAGGGTATTGATCATTGCGCGGCTGTTCCAGGCCCTTGGTGGGTGTTGCACCACGGTAATAGGCCGGGTGATCGTGCGCGACTATTTTGCCCCACAGGAGCAGGCGCGCTTGCTGGGGTTGATCTCCATGGCAATGGCGGTCTCGCCCATGGCCGCGCCGGTGCTTGGCAGCGTGCTGTTGCCCCTCTTGGGTTGGCGGGGTTTGTTTGTTTTGCTGGCAGTGATTGGCAGCCTGTTGTGCCTGGTGGTCCAGCGCCGCCTGCCGGAAACCCGTCCGCCACAAGTGGCCGCCGCGCCACCCACCCACTTGCTGAGCATCTACGGCCAACTGCTGCGCGACCGCTATTTCCTGCGTTATGCCTTGGCGATCGGCTGCGTGTACAGCACCTATTTTCCGTTTATCAGCGAGTCTTCGGCGTTGCTGCAACGCGGCTTTGATTTATCGCCGAGCGCCTACGCCCTGGTATTTGCCGCAACGATCAGTGGCTATATGTTCGGCGCCAACCTGTTCCGCCGCCGGGTAGCGCGGTTCGAGGCAGACCGCTTGATCAGCTTCGCCATCGGCCTGAATGTGCTGGGCAGCGTACTGCTTGCGACGGCCACGACACTGCTGGCGCAGGATTGGCTGGCGATTGTGTTGCCGATGGTGGTGATCATGGTGTCGGTGGGGCTGACGATGCCCGCCTGCCAGTTGTCGGTGTTGCAGCCCTACGGCGCGATTGCCGGTACGGCGTCGGGGTTGTTCTTTTTTATTCAGATGTTTGTGACGGCTGCGAGCAGTTGGGCCACCGGGCTGCTATCGGATGGTACTGCACAACCGTTGGTAATCATGACATCGCTGGCCAGCACCTTGCTGGTCATCAGTTGGCTGACGTTGCGCAAAACGAAAAGTGGGAAGGAGCAAAGCCCTTCCCACCCTTTACCGAGCCAGGCCCGGGTTTAGTGCATGAAGATCGCGATCAGAATGATCACCGGAATCGGCACGCCGAGGAACCACAGCAGTAATGAGCGCATGATGCTTTCCTTAAATGAATGGGCCTTGAATTAACGAACGTAGTTTTCGGTTTCGACGTACACCACGGCATCCCGGCGGCGACCGCCGAAGGTGGCAGCGAAGCTGGCGAAGAATGCACCGATCAACAGCGCCACGAAGGTCCACAGCGAGGTATAGGCAGCCACTTTCGCGGCGGTCTCGGCGGCCTGTTTGGCTTTGAGCTTGGCGTCTTCGATGGCTTTACGGGCATCGCCGTACACTTTATCGATACGCGCTTCGGCATCCGCCTGGCTGAGGTTGGTACGCTGGGTGATCAACTGGGCCAGGTAGGCACGGTCTTCGGCGGCCAGTTGACCGTCATTGCTCAGGGTCCGGGCGAAGATACGGCCGACCACGGCATGGGCCGCATCGTCGCTGACCGCGGCTGGGCGGTCATCGCGGAACAGGCTGTCGACGTAGTAGCCGAAGTCGCCGCTGTCGGCACCTTTGGCTGCGCTGCCGGCTGCTTGGGTCAAGCCACTGGCGGCGCCCGACGCAACGCTGGCACCGGCTTTCACACCACCACTGACGACACTGCTGACCGAACCGACCACCAGCATTGCCGTGATCAATGTGGCCACGGCCCACGCCAGGAAACCATGGGCGGTATCGCGAAAGTACACTTCATCGCCATGCATGTTGGCCCACTTCACCCGCAAGCGGCCGGCGATGTAGCCACCCAGGCCCGAAGCGACGATCTGGGTAAAGGCCAGCCAGACAATCGTGGAAATGCCAAGGCCCTTGGCACTGATACCGCTATCGGCCCACGGCGACACCGCCGAAAAGCCCAGGCCGAAGCCCAGCAGCACCAGAATCAGTGACAGCGCAGCCGCCGCAGCGGCCCCGGCGAAGATCGCACCCCAGGAAACCCCGGAGAGCGTGCTTGACTCTTGCAGCGCGGATGAGGATGTGATCATTGTTGTTTTGCTCCAGGCATGAAAAATAGTGTTACAAGTCTCAAAAGGGACAGTGCAGGCACCATGCCAGTCGGCAAATAATTTAAATTCCTTGTATTTCAATAAGTTAATTAAATTGAACTTACTAAAGTCATGCAAGTTGCAAGAAACGGCCGTTAATGGCGGGCGATATGCATTCATGTGGGAGGGGGCTTGCTCCCGATAGCACTGTGTCAGTCAACAAACTCTTGCCTGAGACACCGCTATCGGGAGCAAGCCCCCTCCCACATCGATTCGTGCCAGTCATGAACAGGTGGCAGTTTTGCCAAGATGAAGTTTTATTTAGGAAACATTCAGCAACTTCTTGGCAAAATGACGTCCACTTCTAGTGTGAACGCTCACCAGGTAATCCTATGACCCGCATTTTGACCATCGAGGATGACGCCGTAACGGCCCGCGAGATCGTCGCCGAGCTGAGTAGCCATGGACTGGACGTAGACTGGGTAGACAACGGCCGCGAGGGCCTGGTCCGCGCCGTAAGCGGCGATTACGACCTGATCACCCTCGACCGCATGTTGCCCGAACTGGATGGCCTGGCCATCGTTACCACCTTGCGCACGATTGGCGTATCGACGCCGATCCTGATGATCAGCGCCCTCTCCGATGTCGACGAGCGTGTACGTGGCCTGCGTGCCGGCGGTGATGACTATCTGACCAAGCCGTTCGCCTCCGACGAAATGGCCGCCCGTGTCGAAGTGCTGCTGCGGCGCAAAAGCACGGTCAAGGAGTTCGAAACCGCCCTGCGCGTGGCAGACCTGGAATTGAACCTGATCAGCCGCGAAGCCAGCCGCGCCGAGCAGCCGCTGACCCTGTTGCCCACCGAATACAAACTGCTGGAATTCCTGATGCGCAACACCGGGCAGATCCTGTCGCGGATGATGATTTTCGAGGAAGTCTGGGGTTATCACTTTGACCCGGGCACCAACCTGATCGATGTGCACATCGGTCGCCTGCGCAAGAAAATCGATCCCCCGGGCCTCACGCCGCTGATCCGCACGGTACGAGGTTCCGGGTATGTCATTGCTGAACCCCTCTAAGGGCTGGCGCTCTTCCAGCAGCCGCCTGCTGGCGCTGTACAGCTCGTTGTTCGTGGCGTGGAGTTGCATCCTCATGGGGGTGCTGTATTACGAGGTGTCGGGCTACCTTAGCGACCTCTCGCGCCATTCTCTTCTGCAACGCCAGCACTTGTTCCAGCGCTTCGACGGCGAAGCCCTGGTGGAAGCGCTGACCACCAGCATGACCTTCGACATGAAGGGCGTGGATGCTTATGGCTTGTTCGATGAGCAGTTTCGGCCCTTGAGCGGGCCAATCCGCACGGTACCGGCGGACCTGCCCCTGGATGGCAAGATCCACACCCTGGCCAATTGCGTCGAATCCGATGACCCCAAGCTGCCCAAGGACAGCTGCGATGCCGTGGCCACCCACACCGACGACGGGCGCTGGCTTGTGCTGGTGCGCGCCAACGGGTCGTTGTTCGGTGTGACGCGGATCATCTGGCATGCCCTGCTGTGGGCGCTGTCGTTGACCATCATCCCCGGCGCTGCGGGCTGGCACCTGCTGCGCCGGCGTCCGTTGCGGCGCATCCGCGGGATCCAGGCCAGCGCCGAAGCCATCGTCGCCGGCGACCTGACGCACCGCTTGCCGCTGTCCAATCGGCGCGACGAACTGGACATGCTCGCGGCCATCGTCAACGCCATGCTCGAACGCATCGAGAAACTGATGAACGAGGTCAAGGGCGTGTGCGACGCCATCGCCCATGACCTGCGTCCCCCCCCCACCCGCCTGCGCGCACAGCTTTACCGCATCAAGCAGCAAGCCGAGGAAGACTCCGCCCACGCAGTGAAACTCGATGACGCCATTGCCGAAACCGACACGCTGATGGCGCGCTTTCGCGGGCTGCTGCGCATTTCCGAACTGGAAGATCACCAGCGCAGGTCAGGCTTCCTGGTGCTGGACCCGCTGCCGTTGCTGCGCGAATTGCATGACTTTTATCTGCCCCTGGCGGAGGAAGGTGAAATGGAGTTGGTATTGCAGGCTCCCGAATCGCTGCCGTGGGTAACGGGCGACCGCGCCCTGTTGTTTGAAGCCTTGGCCAACCTGTTGAGCAATTCGATCAAGTTCACTCCGCCCAATGGCAAGGTCATCCTGCGAGCGGTCAATGATATGGGCAGTACGCGCATTGAAGTGCTCGACTCGGGGCCCGGAATTCCGGCGGCTGAACGCGCGTCGGTGTTCCAGCGCTTTTATCGGGTGGATGAAAACGATCAGCAAGGTGGCTTTGGTCTGGGGCTGTCGATTGTGGCGGCGATCATCAACCTGCATGGCTTCAAGCTCGACGTCGGTACCAGTGAGCTCGGCGGCGCCCGACTGGTGCTGGAATGTCGCCAGCAGTTGATACCTGAATAGGTCAGATGGGGTCATGAAGACCCCTGCCACATTGTGCCTAGAGCACACTTCCCATGGCTTTGATCAACACCGGATCAAGCGCATAGATATCCGGCGCATAGACCAGGCTCCCCTGACGATCCACTTCCACCGTCCAATACCCCAACAGCACCGGCACCGGGGTGGCCAGTCTGAATTCATGGGTCAAGCCGGTGGCCAACAGTTCATCGGTACGGGTGCGTTCGGCCGGGGTCACCAGCAGGTCACGCAGCAGCAGCGGTTGCTCGACCCTCACACACCCCGAACTGAACGCCCTTGGCCCCTTGGTAAACAGCGGCTGGCTGGGCGTGTCGTGCAGGTACACCGAGAACGGGTTGGGGAAGCGCATCACGATCTTGCCCAGCGGGTTGCGCGGGCCAGCCTGTTGGCGCAGCAGGATATTACCAGGGCGCGCCCAATCAACCTGCTCGGGGGTCAGCGGATGACCTTCGGCGTCGAGTACTTGCAGGTTTTGCTGGCGCAGGTACTCGGGGTTGAGGCGGATAGCCGGGAGTTTGTCCTCGCGCATGATGGTCGGCGGGATGGTCCAGGTGGGGTTGAGGGTCAGCCGCGTGATGCGCGACTTGAGCAGCGGTGTCTGGCGTTCGGCGCGGCCCACTTGCAAGCGGGTTTGCCACACCGGGATGCCGCTCTGGTACACGCTCAATTGCGCGGCGGCCACATTGACCACTACGCCTTCAGGCTCAAGGTCCTGGGCCAGCCAGCGGAAACGCTCCAGGTTGATGCGCAGTTGCTCGCGGCGTACCGCCGGGCTGATGTTAAGTTCGGCCACGGTGCCGGCGCCGATCACGCCATCGGCTTGCAACGAGTGGCTGAGCTGGAACGCCTTCGCCGCCTTGACCAGGTCGCCCTGATATTGCTTGCCGTTGGGCAACTTGGCCAGATAGCCGCCACTGTGCAGGCGTCGCGCCAACTCCGGCACGCGCGGGTCTTCCATGCCGGGGCGTAACAACGGGCCACTACCCACCGCATCCCAGTGCGGTAAAGGCTGCTGGCGCAGGCTGGAATAGACGTTGCGCAGGCTGCGGTACAAGTCTGCACTTGGGCGTGCCTGGTCAAACGCTTTGGCCATGTCCTGCAAGCCAGTGGCGGCAAATGCCAATACTACGGTGTTCGGGTCCGTCGCAGGCGGTTGCGAATGCCAGAGCGGTTCATAGCGCGATTGCAGCAGGCGCCCGTAATGCAAATCGTGCAGGGCTTGCAGGTATTGCTGGCTGGTCGCGATATCGCTGCACAGCACGTTGGCCGTGGCATCTACCGCAGGCAAGCTATAGTGGGTGGGGTCCAGGCCGTCGTCGGCCAGCATCAACAACTGGGTTTGCAAGGCTTGCCGGGACTCGTCGGCCGACCATAACGGTGCATTGCCTTGCTGCTGGTAAAAGGCTTGCAGGCGCACTTGGGCGGTGGCATCGACCCGCGAGACCAGGTGGGGGCAGACGCTGGGCAGTTGCGCCAGCGCCTGCTGTACCGGCGCCAGGTCGACGGGCGCAGGCGTGGTCACAGGCAGCGGCTCAGGCGCCAGCGCATCGGCTGTCGCGACCAATGGTGCAACGAGCAGGCAAATGCTCAAGTAACATGCGTGTTTTTTGAACAATTGACTTAGCTCCACTCCACAGCGGGGGAATCGACTGTAGATGCTGACTTTTATGCGCCACCTCGGCTTGATCACCGGGGGCCTGGCTTTACTGAGCAATTTTGCGCTCGCGGCCACTGGCACCCCACCTTCCTTGTATAGCAGCCTGGCGCGCTCGGCTCCAGAACTCAATCCCACTGTACTCAAAAGCGCCCTGAGCGCGGTGCAGTGCGCTGTCAATAACGGCGAAGAACGTTCCGATCGCCTAGCGGTTATTGACTACTCCCAGCCCTCGACCGCCCGTCGGCTGTGGATCTTCGATTTGCGCAAACAGACCCTGCTGCTGCGTGACCTGGTGGCGCATGGCGCCAAGTCCGGGGAAAACTTCGCCACCCAGTTCTCCAATCTCGAAGGCAGCCATCAATCCAGCCTGGGCTTGTTCCGCACCCAGGAAAGCTACCTCGGTGCTCATGGCTACTCGCTGCGCATGGATGGCCTGGAGCCCGGCTTCAATGACCTGGCGCGCGACCGCGCCATCGTGATCCATGCCGCCGACTACGTCAGCCCGTTGTGGAGCAAGCGCGAAGGCCGCATCGGCCGCAGCCAGGGCTGCCCGGCAGTACGCCCGCAGGTCGCCCGTCAAGTGGTAGACAAGCTCAAGGATGGGCAGTTCATGTTTTCCTGGTACCCCGACCAGCGCTGGTTGAAGTCCTCGACGTACCTCAATTGCAAGCCACAGCAGGTAGCGAGTAGTCGTACAATCCGTGGCGGATAGCCTGTCCCCACAGATAAAAGAGAGCCTCGCATGCTTCTACACACCAGCACCTGGATCGAAATCGGGCAGTTCCTGGAACGCAGCCGCACGGTCGTGATCCCCATCGGCTCCAACGAACAACACGGCCCCACGGGCCTGCTGGGCACCGACTGGATGTGCCCGGAGATCATCGCCCATGAGGCGCAAAAAAACGCCGACATTCTGATCGGCCCTACTTTCAATATCGGCATGGCCCAGCACCACCTGGGGTTTCCCGGCACCATCTCGCTGCGCCCTTCCACCTTTATCGCCGCGATTGGCGATTGGGTGCGTTCGCTGGCCGGGCATGGCTTCGAGAAAATCCTGTTCCTGAACGGCCACGGCGGCAATATCGCCACGATCGAAGCGGCGTTTTCCGAGCTGTACGCCGAAGCCAGCTTCGCTCGCCGCCCGGCCGGGTTTGCGCTGAAGCTGGTGAACTGGTGGGACCTGGAAGGCGTCACCGACCTGGCCCAGCGCCAGTTCCCGGTCGGCCACGGCAGCCACGCCACGCCGTCGGAGATTGCGGTGACGCAGTGGGCTTACCCGCAGTCGATCAAGTCTGCCGATTACTCACCGCAAATTGCCAACACCGGGCCGATCCGCGAGGCGCTGGACTTTCGCGCGCGCTTCCCCGATGGCCGCATGGGTTCGGACCCGGCGCTGGCGACGGTGGAGAAAGGCGGTGAGTTGGTGGCGTTGGCGGCGCTGGGGCTGATCAAGACCGTGAGCAGTTTCAGCAACGAAGCCAAACCCTGAGCCGAGTGTTGGTCCAAATGTGGGAGGGGGCTCCCGATAGCAGTGTGTCAGTCAGCTCATCTGTAGCTGACCCACCGCCATCGGGAGCAAGCCCCCTCCCACATTTTGAAATGCATTGCCTTTCAGAACGGGCTTACTTGCAGTCCTGGGCCGCCTGCTCAAGCCGCGACGGTTTGATCGCCGAGGCCAGCGGTTTGCGCTCATACAGGAACACCTTGGTGCCGTCCTGGGACTTGTAGGCTTCCAGCACATCATCAGCAGCAATCTTGCTGGTCAACAGCACCTTGGCGTGACGCGAATTCTGCGTCACGGTCGAGGTGATGCCGTGTTTTTCCAGCTTGGGCAATACGCATTGCACATAGCCTTCGGGGGTCTTGTCGGTTTGCAGGGTCAGCGATGGGGCATTGGGAGCCGTGATACAACCGGTCAGCAACGAGGCTGCAAAAGCCAGGGCCGGAGCGAAAAAAGAGCGCATACAGATTCCTGAAAATAACCAATAGGGTTCACATCCACTCGCGAATCAACCTGCGCGAACCAGGGCCTTGAGCGACACATCGAACTGCTTCAGGGCATCTTGCTGTACATCTCGCTGCTGCTCGATCAGCGCGGCAATCTCCGGCGCCGCCTTGCCGTGCACCCACACTGACGGCACTTGCCTGTCCACCGAACCTTCGGCCTTGGCGATGTATTGCAGGTTCGCGTCATAGAAGCGTGCTGCAAAGCGTGCCTCGACCCGGTCGTTACGCTGGGTCAGCAATTGGTTATGGGTATCGAGCACCACCACCACATCCGGATGCGCCTGCACCATGTCATCCAGGCTGCCATAGACCGTCACCGAGAAAAAAGCGCCCTGCAGCGAGTTCATCAACCAGTCGATGGCCAGCTCGGGATCGGAGCTGTTGACGAACGCCTGGCGAATCCGCCCATCCAGAGCATCCTTGGCGCCGTTAAGTGCCATGGCATGGTAGCGCTCAAGGTAGATGAGGTTGTCGCGGGTATTTTCGCTGAACAACACCCCTACCCTCTGAGTGCGTTGCAGGGATTCTACGCTAGCGGCCAGCGGCAGCAAATGGCCTGTACGCAGCTCATCGGCAATCGCCGGGGTGGTCATGAGGGTGGTGCCCAACATCAGGGCCATTAAAGCAAGCTGGATAATCGTCCTCATCGCGCATTTCCTTGAGCTGCGTCTGGATGAGCAGATTCTGCGCGCTTGGCGAAAAAACAGAACTTGTGATCCTTGATGGTGACTATCATTTGAACCGATAGTGTCAGGCAGCCCATAAAACCTATAAGGACCCCGCCATGAAGCCCTACCAGAAAACCTTCGACCGTATCCGCGATGCCGTACTGCCGGAATTTCGCGAGCGGGTCGCCGATTACCTGGTCGAGTATGAAGAAGTGTTGCTGGACCCAAGTGCCGACGCCAAACAACGCTCGGCCAGCGCCCAGCAACTGCGTGGTTACCTGCGGGGCTTGAACACCATGCGGGTGCTGGGCATGGCCCACTGGGAGGACCTGGACCGACGTGTCGAGGAAGAGTGGCAGCTAGAGCACAGGCCGTCGCAGGTTGACCCACTCCCGCACTGACGGCCGTTGCCACTGGCGTTGCGCGTACATCACCAGCTCGGCCGGCACGGGGTCGCCGTTGAGGATCAGGCGATTGAGCATCACCGCCAGGTCTACATCGGCGATCGACCACTCGCCAAACAAATGCTCAGGGTTGCCTGCCAGGAGAACCTGCGCCGCGCCGATCAACTTACGCGCAGCAGCCTGAGCCACCGGCGATAGAGGCGGCATCTTCTGCCCGCAGAACACCACCAGCGTCGAGCGTTCCTGGCGAATCGGCAGCAAGTCGCTGCGCAACCATGCCTGAACCTGCCGCGCCCTCGCCCGCTGCTGCAGATCAGCCGGGTAAACGCTGATCTGGGGGTACGCCTGGTCCAGGTACTCAGTGATTGCCGAAGATTCCGACAGCGTAAAATCACCGTGCTCCAGAGTCGGTACCCGCTGGGTCAGGGAGCGCTGGGCGTAATCTGCCGACTGGTTTTGCCCAGCATCCAGGTCCAGGGGGACCGTGTCGAACGTCAGGCCTTTTTCCCGCAGGGCAACGAACACCGACATGGCGTAGGGGCTGGTGAACAGCGAATCAACGTAGAGGCGCAGCGGGGGTTGGCTCATGGGCTATCTCCGAAGATGAAACGCCACGCTACGAGATTCAGGTCGATAAGGACAATGCAGGGTTTTTATGGGGGCATTCCTGATGGGAATAGCATCAACCAGCGAAACCACCCGCTTTGAGGAACAGGTGCTCCTGCTCGGTGGTGACCCTGCCCAACACCGCATTGCGATGGGGAAAGCGCCCAAACCGCTGGATAATATCGGCATGTTCCCTGGCCCAGTGATAGTTGCTGGCGTCCAACTGCTGGTTAAGCACCAACGAGCGCTGCTGGTCTTGCGGGTCTTCCGAATGCTCAAACGGTAAATAACAAAACGCGCGTAACTGGGGATCGATCTGTTGATCCAACCCGGCGTCCACCATCTGCTGCGCATACAGACGCGCCAGCGGGTCGGTGGCGAACATATGCGCAGTGCCGCGAAAGGCGTTGCGCGGGTATTGGTCCAGCAGGATCAATAACGCCAGTGCGCCGTCGGCCGTGGCCAGCCAACCGTCCAGCTCGCGCCGCGCGGCTTGCATATGGGTGGCGTGGAAGGTGTCGCGAAAGGCTGTATCGAAGCCATCGTCCTTGGCGAACCAACGCTTGGGCCCCGCCTGTTTCCAGAATTCGATCACGGCCTCGGCTGATTGCGTCTTCATGCTGATCATCATGTGCCTCAATAAATGTTATAGGATAACGTCAATTATTTGCCCGCTTGTGATTCCCACTTATGACTGACGCTACTACCTTACGCCAACGCCTGCAGTCCATCGACGCCCTGCGCGGCCTGGTGATCCTGTTCATGCTACTGGACCACGTGCGTGAAACCTTCCTGTTGCATCGCCAGGTCAGCGACCCCATGAGCATCGACAGCACCGAGCCTGCGCTGTTTGTCAGCCGCACCCTCGCCCATCTCTGCGCGCCGGTATTTGTGTTGCTCACTGGATTGTCGGCGTGGCTGTACGGCCAGAAGTATCAGGGGCGACGCGATGTGTCGGCCTTTTTGTTCAAACGTGGGCTGTTTCTGGTGGTGCTGGAATTCACCTTGGTCAACTTCGCGTGGACCTTCCAGTTGCCGCCCAGTGTGATCTATATGCAAGTGATCTGGGCCATCGGCGTGAGCATGATCGCCCTCGCAGCACTGGTGTGGTTGCCGCGCCCGCTGCTGATCAGCTTGGCGCTGATGATCATCGCCGGGCATAACCTGCTCGACGGAGTGCACTTTGCCCAGGATTCGGCGTTGCAGAGTGGCTGGTCAATCCTGCATGAGCGCAGCTGGATCGAGGCGTCGGAAAACCTGCGTCTGCGCGTGACTTATCCGGTGCTGCCGTGGATCGGTGTGATCGCCCTGGGTTATGGATTCGGGCCATGGTTTGCCGCTACCGCACTACCGGCTGTGCGTCAGCGTCATTTGCTGATCGCGGGCGTGGCGGCATTAATGGGTTTTGTGCTGCTGCGGGCAGTCAATGGCTACGGCGAGCAGCCTTGGTACGTGTATGACAATGGCGTGCAGACCCTGATGAGCTTCTTCAACATCACCAAGTACCCGCCGTCGCTGTTGTTCCTGGCGTTGACGTTGGGGGTTGGGTTGTTGCTGTTGCTGGCATTCGAACGCGCTGGGCATAAGCGCTGGATTGGCGTGCTGGCGGTGTTTGGCGCAGCGCCGATGTTCTTTTATCTACTGCATCTGTATGTGTTGAAGGTGCTGTATGTCGCCTGTGTGGCGTGGTTTGGGCTCAACCACGGCAACTATTTCGGCTTCGACAGCATCGGTGCGGTGTGGCTGACAGCTTTGGTGTTGCCGCTGGTGCTATACCCGCCGGTACGTTGGTTTGCCGGGCTCAAAGCGCGCCGACGCGATATCGCCTGGCTCAAGTACCTCTGACCTGACGCGGCTCAAAATGTGGGAGGAGGCTTGCTCCCGATAGCGGTGGATCAGTATCCAATTCCTTGGCTGAACTACCGCTATCGGGGCATAGGTATCTACA
>NZ_SPKN01000018.1:0-49187 GCF_023127765.1 Pseudomonas sp. W15Feb34 | reverse complement strand
ATGCGAAGCGAGCCGCTCTTGATCTGCTTTTGATCTTGATCTTAGGCGCCCCCCCAAATCAGTGTCGGATTACGGGCACACCGAGCCTAAGCGAGGTGCCGAGTGGTGGGGCAAGAGCATTTGGGTACTTTTGCGCTTTTCAAAAGTGAGCCGCTGTAAAAGCGGAACCAATATCAGCCGTTACCGCAGGAATGGATATGTACTCGGTATAACTGTGTCGGCTGTCAGGCCGCCATCGGGAGCAAGCCCCCTCCCACATTTAGATCCTGGGGTGTCAGGTAGAGATGCTTCGGCTGTCAGGCCGCCACGGGGGCAAGCCCCCTCCCACACTTGCAGACAATATCAGGCCAATTCGGCGCGCAGTTGGCGGGCGGCGGTGACCATGTGAATGAGCGCCGCCTCCGTCTCCGGCCAACCGCGGGTCTTCAAGCCGCAATCGGGGTTGACCCACAAACGCTCTGCCGGAATCCGCTTGGCGGCCTTGCGCAGCAAGTTAGCCATCTGCGATACATCCGGCACCCGTGGCGAGTGGATGTCATACACACCGGGGCCGATGTCGTTCGGGTAGTCAAAGGCTTCAAAGGCATCAAGCAACTCCATGTCCGAACGCGACGTTTCGATGGTAATCACGTCGGCATCCATCGCCGCGATCGACTCGATCACATCGTTGAACTCGCTGTAGCACATGTGAGTGTGGATCTGGGTTTCATCGCGCACACCGCAGGCGCACAGGCGGAACACTTCAGTAGCCCAGTCCAGGTAGTGTTGCCACTGCGCCTGGCGTAACGGCAACCCTTCGCGGAACGCGGCTTCGTCGATCTGCACGATCTTGATGCCGGCGGCTTCCAGGTCCACCACTTCGTCACGAATCGCCAGGGCCAGTTGCCGGGCCTGCACTTCGCGGCTCACATCTTCCCGCGGGAACGACCACATCAGCATCGTTACCGGGCCGGTCAACATGCCCTTCAATACCTTGTCGGTCAGCCCCTGGGCGTAGCGGATCCACTCCACGGTCATGGCTTTCGGGCGGCTCAGGTCACCGAAGATCACTGCCGGCTTCACGCAACGAGAACCGTAGCTCTGCACCCAGCCGAAACGAGTGAACGCGTAGCCATCCAGTTGTTCGGCGAAGTACTCGACCATGTCGTTACGCTCGGCCTCACCGTGCACCAGCACATCCAGGCCGAGGTTTTCCTGCACCTGGACAGCGTGCTTGATCTCGCTGTGCATGGCTTCGACGTATTCGGCTTCGCTCAACTTGCCAGCCTTGTACGACTGGCGCGCCAGGCGGATCGACGCGGTCTGCGGGAACGAACCGATGGTGGTGGTCGGCAACAGTGGCAGGTTCAGGCCGGCGCGCTGCTTCTCGATACGCTGGGCAAACGGCGATTGGCGCTGGCTGTCCTGCTCGGTGATGGCGGCGACGCGGGCTTGTACGGCAGGCTTGTGGATCCGTGTCGATGCCTGGCGAGCAACCTGTACGGCACGGCTTTCAGCCAGGGCGGCAAGTACAGCGGGTGCCTCGGGCTGGTCGACAGCCTGGGCCAGCAGCGCCACTTCTTCGCACTTTTGCACGGCAAAGGCCAGCCAGCTTTTCAACTCGGCATCCAACTTGTCTTCACGGCCCAGGTCGACCGGGCTGTGCAGTAACGAGCAGGACGGCGCGACCCACAGGCGATCGCCGAGCTTCTCATGGGCATGCTGCAACGTGGCCAGGGCCTTCTCCAGGTCGCAACGCCACACGTTGCGGCCATTGACCACGCCCAGGGACAACACCTTATAGGCCGGTAAGCGATCCAGGATGGTCGGGTACTGTTCCGGTGCTCTCACCAGATCGATGTGCAGGCCATCCACCGGCAAGTTGGCCGCCAGGCCGAGATTTTCTTCCAGGCCACCGAAGTAGGTAGCCACCAGTTTTTTCAGCGGGTCCCGCTGGATCAGGTTATAGGCACGCTCAAACGCGTTCTTCCAGTCCTGCGGCAAGTCGAGCACCAGGATCGGCTCATCAATCTGCACCCACTCAACGCCCAGGTCCGCCAGGCGCTGGAAGATCTGCCCGTACAGCGGCAGCAAGCGCTCAAGCAGATCAAGCTTGTCAAAAGCGTCGCCCTTGGCCTTGCCCAGCCACAGGTAGGTCAGTGGGCCAATGACGACAGGCTTGACGGTGTGGCCCAGGTCACGGGCTTCCTTGACCTCTTCGAACAGTTGATCCCAACCCAGGTGGAACTGCTGATCGGCGCTGAACTCCGGCACCAAATAGTGATAGTTGGTATCAAACCACTTGGTCATCTCCTGGGCGTGAGCACCGCCGCAGCAGTTGTCACTGACGCCGCGAGCCATGGCGAACAAGGTGTGCAACGTGGCGTGGCCATCGGCCGGGCGGAAACGCTCGGGGATCACGCCAAACATCAGCGAGTGAGTCAGCACCTGGTCGTACCAGGCGAAATCACCAGCAGGCAGCAGTTCAATACCAGCCTGTTTTTGCAGCGCCCAATGGGTCTTGCGCAGGTCACTGCCAACGGCGCGCAGGCCGGCTTCGTCGAGCTCGCCTTTCCAGAACGCTTCCTGCGCTTTTTTCAGTTCACGATCGCGTCCAATGCGCGGAAATCCGAGGGAATGAGCGACTGCCATGACGTAAAGCTCCAATGTCGATGTTTATGGCGCTCATTGTCGGCAGTCGGCAATAGTGAGACAAACTCATTTAATTCTAGATCATCACAAGATCCATTCATGTTCGTACGACTGCGCATTGCCCATAACCGCACTGGCAGTTATTACCGTCATCCTAACGAACGGTCACACTCGTTCCGTATGCTTAAACGCAAGCGCGCAATTTCCGCCCGCTAACCTTTCGATCTGCCCCAAGTGCGGGCACAATGCGTGTCCTTTTTTGGCAGGCACCGCCGCAGGCTCTCAAAAATGATCAAAACGCCGTACTACCTCATCGATAAACAGAAGCTTCTGGTCAACATGCAGAAGATTGCCTACGTGCGCGAGCAGTCCGGCGCCAAGGCTCTGCTGGCGCTCAAGTGTTTTGCCACTTGGTCGGTGTTCGACTTGATGCAGCAATACATGGACGGCACCACCTCGTCGTCGCTGTACGAGTTGAAGCTCGGTCGCCAGAAGTTCGAAGGTGAAGCCCACGCCTACAGCGTGGCCTGGGCCGACGATGAAATCGAAGAGATGCTCGAGAACTGCGACAAGATCATCTTCAACTCCATCAGCCAGCTGCAGCGCTTTGCCGAGCGCAGCGAAGGCAAGACCCGTGGCCTGCGCGTAAACCCGCAGGTGAGCAGCTCCGATTACCTGCTGGCCGACCCTGCGCGCCCGTTCAGTCGCCTGGGCGAGTGGGACCCGGTGAAGATCGATGCCGTGATCGATCAGATCTCCGGCTTCATGTTCCACAACAACTGCGAGAACGGCGACTTCAGCCTGTTCGACAAGATGCTCGGCACCATCGAGGAACGCTTCGGTGAGCTGCTGCACAAGGTCAAATGGGTCAGCCTCGGCGGCGGCATCCATTTCACCGGTGAAGGCTATGCGCTGGACGCGTTCTGCGCACGCTTGAAGGCGTTTTCCGAGAAGTACGGCGTGCAGGTGTACCTGGAACCCGGCGAAGCAGCGATCACTAATAGCGCCTCCCTGGAAGTCACCGTGCTCGACACCCTCTACAACGGCAAGAACCTCGCCGTAGTAGACAGCTCCATCGAAGCCCACCTGCTGGACCTGCTGATCTATCGCCTCAACGCCAAGCTGGCGCCGAGCGAGGGCGAACATACCTACATGGTGTGCGGCAAATCCTGCCTGGCCGGGGACATCTTCGGCGAGTATCAATTTGATCGTCCGCTGGCCATCGGCGATCGGCTGTCGTTCATCGACACCGCGGGCTACACCATGGTCAAGAAAAATTGGTTCAACGGCCTGAAAATGCCGTCCATCGTAGTGAAACAACTCGACGGTACAGTCGAGGTGGTTCGTGAATTTGGTTACGACGACTACCTGTCCAGCCTTTCCTAAGCTGGCGGATATAGGAGAAATAAAGCAATTGAAAAAGAACGTTCTTATCATTGGTGCAGGAGGTGTCGCCAAGGTGGTGGCCCACAAGTGCGCGCAGCACAACGACGAACTCGGTCGTATTGCTATCGCGTCGCGCAACATCTCCAAATGCCAGGCCATCATCGACAGCGTCAAGGCCAAGGGTAGCCTCAAGGTACCCGCCGATATCCAGGCCTTTGCGCTGAACGCCCTGGACGTGGAAGCGACCAAGGCCCTGATCCGCGAGACCGAGTCGCAGATCGTCATCAACGTAGGTTCCGCGTTCCTCAACATGTCGGTGCTGCGTGCCTGCATCGACACGGGCGTTGCCTACCTCGACACCGCCATCCACGAAGAGCCGGGCAAGGTCTGCGAGACCCCGCCGTGGTACGGCAACTACGAATGGAACCACCTGCAAGAGTGCAAACAGAAGAACATCACCGCCATCCTTGGCGTGGGCTTCGACCCGGGTGTCGTCAACGCGTACGCCGCGCTGGCGCAGCAACAGCATTTCGACCGCATTGATTCGATCGACATTCTCGACGTCAATGCCGGCTCCCATGGCAAATACTTCGCCACCAATTTCGATCCGGAAATCAACTTCCGCGAATTCACCGGGCAGGTGTGGAGCTGGCAGAACAGCCAGTGGACCAGCAACACCATGTTCGAAGTCAAACGTACCGACGACCTGCCGGTAGTCGGCTCGCAAAACCTCTACCTCACCGGCCACGATGAAGTGCACTCGCTGTCGAAAAACCTCGACGTGCCCAACGTGCGGTTCTGGATGAGCTTTGGCGAGCACTACATCAACGTGTTCACCGTGCTGAAAAACCTCGGCCTGCTCTCGGAAAAACCGGTCAAGACCGCCGAAGGCCTGGAAGTGGTGCCGTTGAAAGTGGTCAAGGCCGTGCTGCCCGACCCGTCATCGCTTGCCCCGGGCTACACCGGCAAGACCTGCATCGGCGACCTGGTCAAAGGCACCAAAGGCGGCCAGCCACGCGAGATGTTCATCTACAACGTGGCCTGCCATGAAGAAGCCTTTGCCGAGACCGACAGCCAGGGCATCTCCTACACCGCAGGCGTACCACCGGTAGCCGCAGCGCTGCTGGTTGCGCGTGGTGAATGGGATGTGAAGCACATGGCCAACGTCGAGGAACTGCCGGCTGAGCCGTTCCTGAAAGCGCTGGACGTGATGGGCTTACCGACTCGGATCAAGGACGAGAACGGTGATCGGGCTTGGGATGCGATTGCCTGAATAGGTGATTGCTGACTGACAAAAAATGCGCCCCCAGGGCGCATTTTTTGTTTGGGCAAGCACACCACAATCCACGCAAGATAATCGCCAATCCATCTAAGCAACTGTCAATTCTCACAGGTTAAGGGCCGCACAAATTCCACTAGTCTGACTCACTTATCCCCTCACCATGTGCGAAAGGAATCGTCATGAGTCCGCAAAAACAAACCAACGACCTCACGGTACATCTGGCCTGGCTGCTCTACAGCATTGCCTGCTATCTGATTTTCCTGACCGTGTTTTTATACCTTATAGGCTTCACTGGTAGCGTGCTGGTGCCCAAAGCCATTAACGATGGGCAACCTGTCAACTGGCCGCTTGCAGCGCTGAGTAACGGCCTGCTGATGATTCTGTTCGCTGCCCAGCATAGCCTCATGGCACGTAGAAGCTTCAAGAACACAATGACCACACTCATTCCCCCCGTGGCTGAACGTTCCACCTATGTGCTGCTCAGCAGCCTGGTGCTTGGGTTGATGTTCTGGCTGTGGCAACCCATTCCATACACCGTCTGGGAGGTTGAAGCGGCTTGGGCCAAGGCACTGTTGTCAGGTGTGTTCTGGCTGGGCTGGGGCATGGTGTTGCTGGCAACCTTCCTGATCAGTCACTTCGAGCTGTTCGGGTTAAAACAGGCCGTTGATCATTGGCGAAACACCCCACAAAAGGCGGCGATATTTAAAACTCCGCTGTTCTACCGTGTCGTGCGTCACCCGATGTACCTGGGATTTTTGATCGCTTTCTGGGCAACCCCGCATATGACGGCAGGCCATCTGTTGTTTGCGCTGGGGATGTCGGTTTATTTGTTCGTGGGTGCCCGTTTCGAAGAAAGGGATCTGGTGCAGCTGTTTGGTGAGCGGTATCGACGCTACAGGCGTGAGGTGGGCATGATTGTGCCGCGCCTCAAAAAGCCACGTCGCTAGATTCCTGCAGGAGCGAGTTTGCTCGCGAAGATCGTCAAGGATGACGCAGGCAGCCTGGATGAACGCTGGGCATCTGCCGGATGCTGAAGGCGCGCAGTTGCTGGTAGACAAAGTCTTGGTGAAGCCTGCCCCGCCGCATAAAGCCAGGCCGTACACCACTCCCCAGAACACTGAAGATGCAAATGTGGGAGGGGGCTTGCTCCCGATAGCGGTGCGTCAGTCAATTAATTTATATCTGACACACGGCTATCGGGAGCAAGCCCCCTCCCACATTGTGTTTTTATAGCGCCTGTTGATCAGCGTTCCACTCGCCCCTAGAACACCGACCACCCAATCCGCTCACTCAACAATTCCAACGCCTTCATCCCCGCCAGCGAGTTCCCTGCCGCGTTCAACTCCGGCGACCACACGCACACCGTAAACTGCCCCGGTACCACCGCGACGATCCCCCCGCCTACCCCGCTCTTGCCCGGCAACCCAACGCGATAGGCAAAATTGCCCGCCTCGTCATACAGCCCGCTGGTGGCCATGATCGAGTTGACCTGCTTGGTCTGGCGCGCTGTCAAAATCTGCTCGCCACTGTGGGCACTCACGCCTTCATTGGCCAAGAAACTGAAGGCCCGGGCCAAGTCCAGGCAGCTCATCTGCAGCGCGCAATAGTTGAAGTAGCTGTGCAGCACCGCGTCCACATCGTTATGGAAGTTGCCGAAGGATTTCATCAGGTAGGCCATGGCCGCATTGCGCGCACCGTGCTGGGCTTCGGATTCGGCGACCACGCTATTGACCAGGATCTGCGGGTTACCCGACAGGCGCCGTACAAAGTCGCGCATCGACAAGATCGGCACCGCAAAGCGCGATTGGTTGATGTCGCAGATCACCAGAGCGCCGGCATTGATAAACGGATTGCGCGGGCGGCCGCGTTCGAATTCCAGTTGCACCATGGAGTTGAACGGCTGCCCCGAAGGTTCGTGGCCAAGGCGTTCCCAGATGCTCTCGCCGCCGTGATCGATGGCCTGCACCAGGCTGAAAACCTTGGAGATACTTTGCACCGAGAACAGGGTGTCGGCGTCACCGGCGCAATAAGCTGCGCCGTCATTACCGTATACCGCGATACCGAGTTGGTGGGCGGGCACGTCGGCCAGCGCGGGGATGTAGTCAGCCACTTTGCCGAGGCCGATCAGGGGGCGCACTTCGTCGAGAATCGACTCGAGCAGCGCCTGCATATCTTGTCCTGTCATCTTTGTTTGAATCAGTGAAAAACCAGGCGCGCAGGATACGTCAATGGGCGCGGAAGCCCCACACAATCTCTACCACCCGCTCGGCAACCACCACGTACACCAGGATCAATAACAGTTGTAGCGCCAGGTGATAGCGCAACTTGGCCAGCCTTCGAATGCCGTCACTGACGTTCAGCAACATCAACAGCGTCGAGAGGATAATCAGCCCCCCACCGGCGACGTTGGAGGCGAAAACCCCGATAAACAACTCCTGTTGCCCCACCAGCGTATTGGTCCCCGCTGCGAACAACAGCGCGCACACCAGCAGGTTCTTTACGTTGTCGAAGATCTGTGTGCTCAGGTCGTTGTCCAGCAACGCCAGATATCGCGTCCATAACGTGCGCATACTTGAGTACCGATTGGGAGGGCTCGTCACTCAAGGTAGTTCATTTGCAGGCGCTGTCGAGCCAAGGCGAGGCATTAGAAATGCGCCACGTCCGAGAACAGTTTTTTAGAGGCCTTATCTATAAACGCTCTCCATTTGAGATCAAAGCCAAAAAGCAGCTTCTATAATAATTAATCATAATTATTCTTTAATTTTATAATTAGGTTAGAACCAATCGGCATTTTACAGATTCGCCCGTGAGCCCTACTTTCATGCGACGGACCGACCCCCTGCCCGGTGGAGGCTTGTTTACCGACCTCGACAAGGACCTGACCATGAGCATCGAATTCATCGGCTATATCGGCGGCCATCACGCCTCGGAAATCCACCCGCGCAGCGGCCCGACTCTGCAACCGGACTACGTTGAAAGCGTCGCCCGTGCCCACGAAACGGCGGGGTTCGACCGCGCCCTGGTGGCATTCCATTCCAACAGCCCGGACAGCACGTTGATCGCGGCCCATGCGGCCAGCGTCACCACCCGACTGCAATTTCTTATCGCCCACCGCCCGGGCTTTGCCCAGCCCACCCTGGCTGCCCGCCAGTTCGCCACGCTGGATGTGTTCAACGGAGGGCGTACCGCCGTGCACATCATCACCGGTGGCGATGACAACGAACTGCGTGCCGATGGCAGTCATATCGGCAAGGATGAACGCTATGCGCGCACCGACGAGTACCTGAGCGTGGTGCGCCAGGAATGGACCAGCGAGCATCCCTTCGACTTCACCGGCACGTACTACCAAGTGCAAGGCGCGCACTCCACGGTGAAGTCGCCGCAACAACCGCATATTCCACTGTACTTTGGCGGTTCCTCAGCTGCTGCGATCGCAGTGGCCGGCAAGCACGCGGATGTGTATGCGCTGTGGGGGGAGACCTATGAACAGGTACGCGAAGTGGTGACCCAGGTGCGGGCAGAAGCGGCCAGGCATGGGCGTACGATTCGCTTCAGTTTGTCTCTACGGCCGATCCTCGCCGAGACCGAGGAACTGGCGTGGCAACGTGCCGAGCAGATTCTGCAGCAGGCCACAGCACTGGCCGAGCAGCATGGCTTTGTGCGCCGTGAACCGCCGAATGAAGGCTCGCGGCGGTTGCTGGCGGCGGCGGCACAGGGGTCGCGGCTGGATAAGCGTTTGTGGACCGGGATCGCCGGGTTGCTCGGGGCGCAGGGCAACTCCACTTCGTTGGTGGGCACCGCAGAACAAGTTGCAGAGGCACTGTTGGATTACTACGACCTGGGAATTACCACTTTCCTGATTCGCGGGTTTGATCCGCTCAATGATGCGATCGACTATGGCAAGAAGTTGATTCCCCTCACCCGCCAGTTGGTCGCAGAGAGGGAACAGGCCCAGCAAGTGGCTTAAGAACAATGTGGGGGGGGGGCTTGCTCCCTCCCACATTTGATTTGCTGCGCACTCAGGATCAGTTCTTGTAGTCAGTATCAGTGCGCTCCAACTGGCGTACCAGCGCATTCCAATGCCGTGCCACGCCCGGCCCTTCCCCATTGCTGAACACCTTGGCCTGCTGCTCGACCTTGGCTACCACCTCTGCGGGCGGGAAAACCAACTCGGCATTCCCCGACGCCTGCGCAGCAATCTGGATATTGCACGCGCGCTCCAGGCCTTGCAGTTGCTGAAAGGCGTGCTCGACGCTGACACCCGCCGTCAACAAGCCATGGTTACGCAGGATCATCACGCTCTTGTCGCCCAAATCCGCGACCAGCCGCTCGCGCTCGTCCAGGTCCAGGGCCACGCCTTCATAGCCGTGGTAGGCCACGCGCCCCGAGAACGCAATGGCGTGCTGGGAGATCGGCAGCAGGCCGCCTTTCTGCGCTGACACGGCAATGCCGTCGCGGGTATGGGTGTGCAGCACCGCTTGCAAATCGTGACGCGCGCCGTGAATGGCGCTGTGGATCACATAACCGGCGTAGTTGATGCCAAGGCCCGTAGGATCATCGACGAGAGTGCCGTCCAGATCGACCTTAACCAGGTTGGACGCAGTGATTTCATCGAACAACAGCCCAAAGGCGTTAATCAGGAAATGCTCATCGGGCCCCGGCACACGGGCCGAGAAATGGGTATAGATATGGTCGGTCCACTTGTACAGGGCCGCCAGGCGATAGGCGGCGGCCAGTTTGACACGCACCTCCCATTCCTCTGGCGTAACACGTTGGCGGACAGTATTGGAAACACTCGATAGCGAGGTGACGCTGCTCATGACAAAACTTCCTGGATGGCCTTAAAAACGTCAGGCCAGCCTAGGGGAAGCAAAAAAATAATAAAAAGCACATTTTAATCTAAGCTAATTATTATTTTTTTTCATATCACGCCACTTCGCGAACCTTATGCAAAGAAGCCGCCACCCATTGCCCGAACGCATCCACCGGCCCTTGCAGGTTGCCGAGAAAGTGCGGATAGATCAGCCACAAATCCATCACCGGTTTGAAATCCTTGAGCGGCATCACTGCCAGGTGCTCGCGCTGAGCGCTGCGTTCCAGCAACGGACGTGGCACCAGGCCAAGGCCCAGCCCATCCGCCACCAGCCCCAGTTGCAACTCGGTGCCGAAAGTTTCCAGGTTGACCCGCAGCGCCAGGCCCTGGTCCGACAAGGTGCGTTGCAACCCGGCACGGAAGCCGCAACCATCCGGGTTGAGGATCCAGCCGTTCTGGTACACGTCCGCCAACTTGCACGGCTTCTTCGGCAACTGCGCTTTGGCACAGACCACCACCAGCTCCATCTTGCCGATGGACTCGCCGACAATGTTGTCCGGGAAAATCTTGCCCGCCGGGAACAACGCCACCGCCGCATCCAGTTCGCCGCGTTCGATCTTGCCGACCAATTGGCTGCCCCAGCCGGTGGCAACCTGGGCGCGCAGGTCGGCGTATTCAGTGCGCAGGTGCTTGAGCGCATCCAGCAACACCACATCGCCAATGGTTTGCGGGACGCCCAGGCGTAACACGCCGGTGGGCGGTGCATCGGTGGCCACCAGTTCGCGCAGGGCATCCATCTCACGCAAGATCAGCCGGCATTGTTCATAGACGCGGGTGCCGATCAGCGTCGGCTTGAGGGGTTTGGTGTTGCGGTCGAACAGCTCCACCCCCAGCGCCTGCTCAAAGTTCTGCACACGGCGGGTAATAGCCGGCTGGGTCAGTTGCAACGACTCGGCGGCATGGCTGATGGACTGGCAACGAATCACTTCGACAAAGGCATCGATATCGTCAATTTTCATTTGGGCCGCACATAGAGATCAGTCATTAAGATGTGCGTGAAGCATAGTTGTCGCACACCGCTCTGGATAGCCCACCTTGGGATCGATAACGTCTAACGCTATTCACGGCGGTTCTAAATTACCTGTGGCTATAAGCTAATCATTAAAAAATAGCATATTAACTATAAACATTATGCTTATATAAACCCATCACAACAACACGATGGAATGGTCATGCCCCAGGCCCGACACCCCGAGAGACTCAGAGCCTTCATAGGCGCCCTGGCGGAATTGATCGACGCCAACCCACGTGAAGGCGACCTGCTGCACCGCGGCGGCAAGCTGCTGGCGCAACTGGTCAGCCATGATGACTGGCTCCCCGACGAGTTCGCCCAGCCCGATCCCGAGCGCTATCAGCAATTTTTGCTGCATGCCGATTCGCGCCAGCGTTTCAGCCTGGTCAGTTTTGTGTGGGGGCCAGGGCAAAGCACGCCGATTCATGACCATCGGGTGTGGGGGCTGATCGGCATATTGCGGGGCGCTGAGTTTTCCCAGGGCTTTGCTCGTGCGCCCGACGGCAGCCTGGTGGCGCAAGGCTCACCCGTCCAGCTGCTGCCGGGCCAGGTCGAGGCGGTATCGCCCAAGATCGGCGATATCCATCAGGTCAGCAATGCCCACCGCGATCAGGTGTCCATCAGCATCCATGTATACGGCGCTAATATCGGTGCGGTACGCCGTGCTGTGTACCAGCCCGACGGCAGCGAAAAATTGTTTATCTCCGGTTATTCCAACGCCACGCTCCCGAACATCTGGGACCTGTCCAAAGAAAAGAGCCCTGCCCTATGACCACCGTATCGACCCGCAGCTTTGCCCAGATTCGTCAGGCCCTGCTGGACCGTGAGGAGCTGGCGTTGATCGACGTGCGTGAAGAGGCGCCGTTTGCCGAGTCCCACCCGTTGTTCGCCGCCAATATCCCGCTGTCCAAGCTGGAACTGGAGGTGTACGCACGCATTCCACGCCGCGATACCCAGGTCACCCTGTATGACAACGGTGAAGGGCTGGCCAGCCGCGCTGCCGAACGTCTACTTGAGCTGGGCTACACCCAGGTCAGCCTGCTTGAGGGGGGACTGGACGGGTGGCGCCGCGCGGGTGGCGAGCTGTTTATCGACGTCAACGTGCCGAGCAAAGCCTTTGGCGAGCTGGTGGAAAGCCAGCGCCACACGCCATCCCTGGCCGCCGAAGAAGTCCAGGCCCTGCTCGACAGCCAGGCCGATGTGGTGGTGCTCGATGCCCGCCGTTTCGACGAATACCAGACCATGAGTATTCCAACCGGTATCAGCGTGCCGGGTGCCGAGCTGGTCTTGCGCGCCCGCGAACTGGCGCCAGACCCGGCCACGCGCATTATCGTCAACTGCGCCGGGCGCACCCGCAGCATTATTGGTACCCAGTCGTTGATCAATGCCGGCCTTCCCAACCCGGTCGCGGCGCTACGCAACGGCACCATCGGCTGGACCCTGGCCGGGCAAACACTTGCCCACAGCCAAGCCCGCCGCTTCGCGCCAACGCCAGAGGAACATCGCCAACCCGCCGCCGAGGCTGCACGCCGCGTTGCCGACAAGGCCCGTGTCGGCCGCGCCACCCTTGACGATCTACACCACTGGCAGCAGGACACGACGCGCACCACCTACCTGTTCGATGTGCGCACCCCGGAAGAATTCGAAGCCGGGCACCTGCCCGGGGCACGCGCCACACCCGGCGGGCAACTGGTGCAGGAGACCGATCATGTCGCCAGCGTCCGCGGTGCGCGCCTGGTGCTGGTCGATGATGACGGCGTGCGTGCCAATATGTCCGCCTCCTGGCTGGCTCAGTTGGGTTGGCAAGTGCACGTGCTGGATGATCTGCAAGCCGAGCACTTCAGCGAACGCGGCGGGTGGGTCGCGCCAGTGCCTGCGCCACCCCAGGCCGAACTGATCAGCCCGCACACCCTCGCCGACTGGCTGGGCCATGGTGACACCGTGGTGCTGGACTTCACCGCGAGCGCCAATTACGTCAAACGCCATATCCCCGGTGCCTGGTGGGTGCTGCGTGCGCAACTGCCCCAGGCCCTGGCCAAGGTGCCGCGTGCCCAGCGCTACGTATTGACCTGCGGCAGCAGCCAATTGGCACGCCTGGCGGTGGCCGAGGTGCAAGCGCTGACCGGCCAGCAGGTGTTCGTGTTGCAGGACGGCACTGCCGCCTGGATCGCCGCGCAACTGCCCCTGGAGGAAGGCGAAACCCACCTCGCCTCACCGCGTATCGACCGCTACCGTCGCCCCTACGAAGGCACCGACAACCCACGGGAAGCCATGCAGGCTTACCTGGATTGGGAGTTCGGCCTGGTCGAGCAACTGGCCCGCGACGGCACCCATGGTTTCTACGTGATCTGACCTGCTGCTGCATCGTTTTCGCCTATCCGACCCCTTCTCCAGGTGGAGGTATCCCCCTTATCCAACGCCTGGAGTGTGTCCCATGCTGTACGCCATCCCTTTCAAACACCTGCTACTGGGCGCCGCCCTGGCCCTCGGCCTGCTGTCCAGCGTACAGGCTGCCGACCTGCAACCGCTGCGCGTGGCCAACCAGAAATCCACGATCAAGGCGCTGCTGGAAGCCTCTGGCGAAACCCGCAACGTGCCCTACGAAATCAAGTGGTCGGAATTCCCCTCGGCCTCGCCCTTGGGCGAAGCGCTGAATGCCGGCGCCGTTGATGTCGGCGCCCTCGGTGACGCTCCTTATGTGTTCGCCCTGGGCGCCGGCGCATCGCTCAAAGTGATCAGCATCATCCATGCACAAGCGCGTAACACCACCGCGCTGCTGGTGCCCAAGGACTCGCCGATCAAGACCGCGGCCGATCTCAAAGGCAAAAAAATCGTCACCGGGCGCGGCTCCATCGGGCATTACCTGGCGATCAGGGCCCTGAACGATGCGGGCCTGAGCACTCAGGATGTGCAGTTCATATTCCTGCTGCCTGCCGAATCGCGGCTGGTGCTGGACAACGGCACTGCAGACGCCTGGGCCACCTGGGACCCGTACACCACCGTGGTCACCTCACAGAGCAACGCTCGCGTGCTGGTCAGCGGTAAACACGTGCTGAGCAATCACCTGTACTTCGCTGCGACCGGCCAGGCCATTGCCGACAAGCGCGCGCAACTGGACGACTTTGTCGCACGGGTTGACCGCGCCTACGCTTGGGCCAACGCCCACCCCGATGAGTATGCCGCCGCCCAGGCCAGGATCACCGGCTTGCCGCTGGCCGTGCATATCGAAGTGGCCAAGGACACTCACCTGTCGCCGGTCGCGATTGACGACGCGGTGATCAGCGGCCTGCAAGCCACCGCCGACACGTATGTAAAAGAGGGGCTGCTGCCCAATCGCATCGATGTCTCCCAAGGCTTCGACCCAAGCTTTAACGCCAAGCGTGCCACCCTCGACCAGGCCTCGCGCTAAAGAGGGATGCAGTGCGAGCCCCGCTCAAGGCTAGACACCCTCCCACACTTGACCGAGTACATGCTGATGACTCACTCGTCTCTACGCGCTGTAGACGTCGTCGATTTCGACACCACGCTCACCCGCCTCAGCGCCGAACTGGCCGGGACCGCTCATGCCTATGACAAAAGCGGCGCCTTCCCCCACGCCAACTTCAACCTGTTGCACCAACACGGCCTGGTCGCCCTCACCGTCCCCAGCGCCCTCGGCGGCGGCGGTGCCAGCCTGGCACAGGCGCGCAAGGCCATCAGCGCCGTCGCCAAGGGCGAGCCCTCCACGGCGCTGATCCTGGTGATGCAGTACCTGCAACACGCCCGCCTGCAAGACAGCAAAACCTGGCCCCGGCACCTGCGCGTACGCGTCGCCGAGGACGCGGTGCGCAACGGTGCGCTGATCAATGCCCTGCGCGTCGAGCCGGACCTGGGCACACCGGCCCGTGGCGGTTTACCCGCCACCACCGCCGTGCGCACCGTTGACGGCTGGCGTATCAGCGGGCGCAAACTCTACTCCACCGGCAGCCATGGTTTGAGCTGGTTCAGCGTATGGGCGCGCAGCGACGACGCAGACCCGCTGGTGGGCGCCTGGCTGGTGGCCAAGGACAGCCCCGGCGTGAGCATCATCGACACCTGGGATCACCTGGGTATGCGCGCCACTTGCAGCCACGAGGTGGTGCTCGACAACGTACTGGTGCCACTGGACCACGCCGTCAGCGTCAGCCCCTTTAGCGCGCCGCAGCCGGAGCTGGATGGCGAAGGCTTGCTGTGGATGTCGGTGCTGCTGTCGTCGGTTTACGACGCGGTGGCCCAGGCGGCGCGGGACTGGTTGGTGAATTGGCTGCAAGAGCGCAAGCCATCCAACCTGGGTGCTGCGCTGTCCACTTTGCCGCGCTTTCAGGAAACCGTCGGCCATATCGACACCTTGCTGTTCGCCAATCGCAGCCTGCTTGAGGCTGCCGCTCAAGGCCACACGCCGACCGCCAACGCCGCACAATTGAAATACCTGGTGACCGGTAACGCGATCCGCGCCGTCGAGCTGGCCATCGAAGCCTCGGGCAACCCAGGCTTGTCACGCCATAGCCCACTGCAACGGCATTACCGCGATGTGCTGTGCAGCCGCGTGCATACCCCACAAAACGACGCCGTGCTGCAAGGTGTCGGCAGAGCCGTGTTTACCCAACACCAGAAGGAGCGCCCATGAGCCACGTGATAATTGCCAGCCAGTTGGACGAAGACTTCAACCAGGTCATTCGCGAACGACTGGCGCCGCTGCACCCCCAAGCTCAGGTGATCGGTGTGCCGGTGGGTGCGCCGAACGACCTGCCACCCCAGGCCAATATCCTGCTGTTGCGCCCGATCAATGTGCGCGGCTATATCGCCCCCGACACGCCCCCACCGGGCTGGCCCTACGGCGCGCAATGGGTGCACCTGGTGTCATCGGGCATCGACTTCTACCCGCAGTGGCTGTTCAACGGCCCGCCTGTGAGCACGTCCAGGGGCAGCGCGGCCGACAACCTGGCCGAATTCGCCCTGGCAGCAATCTTTGCCGCCGCCAAACACCTGCCGGACATCTGGGTGAAAGACTCGCAGTGGAATTTCACCGCCCTGCGCCCGCTCAAAGGTACCACCCTGGGTATCTTGGGCTTTGGGGCGATTGGCGAAAGCCTGGCGCAAAAAGCCCTGGGCCTTGGCCTCAAGGTGATCGCGCTGCGTCAGAGCCAGGCTCCGTTCAGCGCCGGCGTGGAGGCCGCCACTGACATCCACGACCTGTTCGCCCGCGCCGACCACCTGGTGGTGGCGGCACCACTGACCGAGGCAACGCGGCACGTTATCAACCGTGACGTACTGGGCAGCGCCAAGCCGGGGCTGCACCTGATCAACATCGCACGCGGTGGCTTGCTGGATCAGGAGGCGCTGCTGGAGGCGCTGGATAACGGGCAGATCGGGCTGGCATCGCTCGACGTGACCGAGCCGGAGCCGTTGCCGGACGGGCATCCGCTGTATACCCATCCCAGGGTGCGGTTGTCGCCGCATACGTCGGCGATCTCTACCAACAGCAAGGAGGAGATTGCGGATACGTTCCTGGCGAATCTGGAGCGGTATGTGGCGGGCCTTGAATTAACCAACGTTGCAAACGCCTGACGCTATTCAAATTACAGGAGCTGGCTTGCCTGCTCCCACACTTATCAGCAGCCGCCAGCCAGGCGTTCACGCAGGAACTCGACCAACGCCTGTACCGGCCGTGAACTCTGCCGGTGCTGGGGGTACACCGCCGACAACGTCAGGGCTTCGGGCGCGAACTCGTTCAATACGCTGACCAGGCGACCATCCTTCAATGCCTCGCCGACTATGAACGTCGGCAGGTAGGTAACCCCCAGCCCGGCAATGGCGGTGTCACGCAGCAAATCGCCGTTGTTGACCCGCATGCGCCCGCTCACATTCAGCGCTTGCAGCTTGCCCTTGAAACGCCATTGCACCTGGCGGCCGTGACCGTAAGGCAGGCAGTCGTGGTCGGCAAGGTCGTCAGGTTTTTGCGGCGTGCCGCGCAAAGCCAGGTAATCGGGGCTGGCGCAATACACCCTCGGGATGCTGGCGATACGGCGGGCGATCAAGGTGGAGTCTTCCAGGGTGCCGATCCGCAGCACCAAGTCGTAGCCTTCGCCGATCAGGTCTACCGGGCGGTCGCTGAGATCAACCTCCACCGACACGTCGGGATAGCGCTGCAGGAACAGCGGCAGCAGGCAACCCAAGTGCGCCATGGCAAACGAAAGCGGCGCACTGAGGCGAATCGTGCCGCGCGGTTCGCTGTTCTGCCCGGCAATGCCCTGCTCCACCTGCTCGACATCACTGAGCAGGCGCAAGGCGGATTCGTAGTAACTCTGGCCCAGTGGCGTGACATCCAGGCGCCGCGTGGAGCGATTGAGCAGGCGCACGCCCAGGCGTTCTTCCAGCTGGATCAGGCGGCGGCTGACAAATTGCTTGGACAGGCCCAGTTGCTCGGCGGCGGCGGTGAAACTGCCGGACTCCATGACCTGACAGAACAGGCGCATGTCTTCGAAGGGGTTCATTGTCGCTACTCGGTGGACGATGGGCTGTTTTATAGCGGGTTAAGAGGCACACCACAAACCTGATGTGGGAGGGGGCTTGCTCCCGATAGCGGTGGGTCAGTCAATTAATCCATATCTGACTCACCGCTATCGGGAGCAAGCCCCCTCCCACAGGGATTACCTACAAGTTTCGAGAACCGGTTATTTGGCAGTAAACGCCGAGTAGCTGTTCATCAGGTTGCGGTAGTTGGGGATGCGCGGCGACAGCAGGTTGGCCAGGCCTTCCATGTCGTTGCGCCAGTCCACTTGCAGCTCGCAGGCCACCGAGAACCAGTTCACCAGTTGCGCACCCGCGGCGGTCATACGTGCCCAGGCAGCTTGTTGCACGGTCTCGTTGAAGGTGCCGGAGGCGTCAGTGACCACAAACACCTCGAAGCCTTCGGCCAGGGCGCACAGGGTCGGGAAGGCAACGCACACATCCGTCACCACACCAGCAATGATGATCTGCTTACGGCCGGTGGCCTTGACGGCCTTGACGAACTCTTCATTGTCCCAGGCGTTGATCTGGCCAGGGCGAGCGATGTACGGCGCGTCCGGGAACAGTGCCTTGAGTTCCGGAACCAGTGGGCCGTTGGGGCCGCTTTCAAAGCTGGTGGTCAGGATGGTCGGCAGGTTGAAGAACTTGGCTACGTCGGCCAGGGCCAACACGTTGTTCTTGAACTCGTTGGGGGAAAAATCCTGCACCAGGGAGATCAGACCGGTTTGGTGATCGACCAGCAGTACAACGGCGTCATCTTTGTTCAAGCGCTTGTAAGTCATGGGTTAACTCCTTCGATTTGCTGATTAAAAGGCAAAGCACGAGCAGCCGAACGCGCCCCAGAAACCCTGGAAGTCGCTGACCGGCACGCTGGAAAGACGGGCTTTTTCATGGCTGTGGGCGTGTACGCCGCACGGGCCGCTGCACTGATGTACCTGCGCCTGCATCGGCGAAGTCGGGCGCCAGTGCCCTGGCACCTTGGCCACCGGCGACCAGTCCGGCAGCACCGGCACGCGCGGCGGGGCGTAATCTTCGAAGTCGCCAGCGCCGTAGACGACCTTGCCGCCGACCACGGTGAGTACCGACTCGATCCACTTGATGGCTTCTTCATCGACACTGAAGAAGTCCGCCGACAACGCGGCCACGTCCGCCAACTGGCCGACCTTGATCTGGCCTTTCTTGCCCTGCTCGGACGAGAACCAGGCGCTGCCGTGGGTAAACAATTCCAGCGCGGTAAGGCGCGGCAAGCCCTCGGCGTGCAGCTCCAGACCGCCGACCGTGCGGCCGCTGACCATCCAGTACAACGAGGTCCAGGGGTTATAGCTGGAGACCCGCGTGGCATCGGTGCCCGCCCCTACCGGCACGCCTTCGGCCAACATGCGTTTGATCGGTGGCGTGGCTTCGGCGGCCTTGGCGCCATAGCGCTCGACAAAGTACTCACCCTGGAACGCCATGCGATCCTGGATCGCAATACCACCGCCGAGGGCGCGCACCCGTTCGATGTTTTTCGGGGTGATGGTTTCGGCATGGTCGAAGAACCACGGCAGGCCATTGAACGGAATGTCACGGTTGACCTTCTCGAACACGTCGAGCATACGCGAGATGGATTCGTCGTAAGTGGCGTGCAGGCGGAACGGCCAGCGCTGTTCCACCAGGTGGCGCACCACCGGTTCCAACTCCTGTTCCATGGTCAGCGGCAGGTCCGGACGTGGTTCGAGGAAGTCTTCGAAGTCCGCAGCGGAGAACACCAGCATCTCCCCGGCACCGTTGTGGCGCAGGTAGTCGTCACCCTGATGCAGGGTGACGCTGCCGGTCCAGTTCTTGAAGTCGCTGAGTTCTTCCTTGGGCTTTTGGGTGAACAGGTTGTAGGCGATGCGCACCGTCAACTGCTGGTCCTTGGCCAGTTGCTCGATCACCGCGTAATCGTCCGGGTAGTTCTGGAAACCACCGCCGGCATCGATAGCGCTGGTCAGGCCCAGGCGATTGAGTTCGCGCATGAATTGGCGGGTGGAGTTGACCTGGTATTCCAGCGGCAGTTTCGGGCCTTTGGCCAAGGTCGAATACAAAATCATCGCGTTGGGCCGCGCCACCAGCATCCCGGTGGGGTTGCCGTTGCTGTCACGTACGATCTCGCCGCCCGGTGGGTTCGGCGTATCCTTGGTGTAGCCGGCCACGCGCAGCGCCGCACGGTTGAGCAAGGCGCGGTCGTACAGGTGCAGCACGAACACCGGCGTATCCGGCGCGGCCTGGTTGAGTTCTTCCAGGGTGGGCATGCGTTTTTCGGCGAACTGGAATTCGTTCCAGCCGCCGACCACGCGTACCCATTGCGGTGTGGGCGTGCGGTCGGCCTGGTCCTTGAGCATGCGCAAGGCATCGGCCAGGGACGGCACACCCTCCCAGCGCAGTTCAAGGTTGTAGTTCAGCCCGCCGCGGATCAGGTGCAGGTGCGAGTCGTTGAGGCCGGGGATGACGGTGCGGCCCTTGAGGTCGATCACCTGGGTGCCGTTGCCGCGCAGGGCCATGGCCTCGCCGTCAGTACCGACAGCGACGAAGCGCCCGTCGCGAATGGCGACGGCGCTGGCGCGTGGGTTTTCCCGGTCCACGGTGTGGAACTGGCCATTGAACAGAATCAGATCGGCGTTCATAGGGTTTCCTTTACAGAGGCTTCAAGCCAGGGAGCGAACAAGCGGGTGGCTGCCGGCATCAGCAGGTACACCACCAACAGCACGATGGTGAGGGTGACCAAAAAGGTCGAGACCACGTAGTTGGACAAAAACGGATGCAGCCGCAGGATCGGCCCCCAGATAAAGGGCAGCAGCAAGGTTTGCGGCAGGATCACAAGCAGGCTGACCACCGCCTGCTTCCAGCGCGGCGGCTTGGCGGCGCCGTCGGCCTGAGGGGCGAACCAGAACTCATTGGCGCCGCCGATTTCAGTCTGATCGCCGTCAGCCAGCATCGGCGCGGCTTCGTCGATCAGGGCCTGGCGTTGTGGGGAGTCGAGCCACAGTTCCAGGGCATCGGTGGAGCTATAGCGCAATACGCAGGTGAACAGGGCCGTGCCGTTTTGCTGGCTGCGCACCACGTCGACGCCCAGGTGGCCGGGGCGTTCGCCAGCGATACGCACGATGCGGCGTAGCCAGGCTTCGTACTCTGTTTCACGGCCGGGCTTGACCCGGTGCTTGACGACCAGCGTGACGACTTCGTCAGAGCTGGTTTTAGGTGTTGGGTCCATGATTGGGTGACTCCCCCGCAGGATTGAGCAATGGGAGGAGTTTGCCGGGCCGGGGGTACTGGGAATTGGATGTATGTGCTGTCTGGGTTTCTGTGGGAGGAGATCACCGACAGTCACTTGGCAGTCAGCTCGCCGCCATATGCTCGGCAATCCGCCCGCGTAGCCAGCGCTCCGCCGGGTCATTGTCATGCACCCCGCTCCAGACCATCGACAGCTCCGCCGCATCAATCGCAAACGGCGGATCCTCGGCCCGCAAGCGGGTGCCTTCGGTCAACGCGCACGCTGCGTAGTCCGGCACGGTCGCGATGATCTGTGTACCCGCCAGCAACGCGCGCAACCCGCTGAACTGCGGCACCGCCAGCACCACCCGCCGCGAGCGACCGATGCGCGCCAGGTCCAAATCGATATTGCCGCTCAAGTCCCCTGAAAACGACACCATTGCATGGGGCCTGGCGCAGTAGTCATCCAGACTCAGCGGCGCCTCACCGTCATCCCCGCGCAACACCTTGCAGGGAATATCCCGCAGTTTCTTACGTTTGGCATTGGCCGGCAGTTCGGTGGTGTAGCTCACCCCGACCGAAATTTCGCCGCTGGCCAGCAGCGATGACATCAACAGGTAATTGGCCCGGCGCACCACCACGATGATGCCCGGGGCCTCCTCGCGCAATTGGCTGAGCAACGCGGGAAACAGCCCGAACTCGGCGTCATCAGACAGGCCAATGCGAAACACCGCGCAACTGGTGGAAGGGTCGAAATCCTTGGCGCGGCTGACGGCGCCGGAGATGGTGTCCATGGCCGGTTGCAGCTCCTTGAGTATTGCCACCGCACGTGGCGTGGGCTCCATGCCGCGACCGTTGCGCAGCAACAACGGGTCGTCGAACAAATCGCGCAGACGGCCCAGCGCCGCGCTGACCGCCGGTTGGCCCATGAAGAGCTTCTCGGCAACCCGGGTCAGGTTTTTTTCGAACATCAGGGCCTCGAAAATCACCAGCAGGTTCATATCGACGCGACGCAGGTCGTTGCGGTTCATGGCGGTATCCAGACAATTTGCAGAGGGCAAGCAAAGCATGCCCCGCACGCCTGCGATTGCATAGCCGTGCTGTCTTTTATGCGACGGCACCTGGCGAAATTAACAACGATTAACTCGTCAGCCAGGCGGCCCGGCAACAAGATAAGCCGCGTCTACACTGCATCCATTCACGGGAACGCTCCCATCGACTGCGGATATTTGTCATGGCCCGACTTGAGCAATATGCCCCTCGTTTGTCCGCCACCGGTGGCCTGTGCCCCCGGCGCGAGCGCATCGCCAAGCAATTGATCCTCGCCAATCTCGGCGAAAGCCTGGCCATCGCCGACCTGGCCCAGGCCTGCGCCTTGTCGCGCAGCCATTTCTCCCGCGCCTTCAAATGCACCACCGGGGTGTCGCCCCAGGAATGGATTCGCCAGCAGCGGATTCTGCGGGCCAAGGAATTGATCACCGGTTCGTCCTTGAGCCTCACGCAAATCAGCCTGGAATGCGGATTCTGCGACCAGGCGCACTTCTGCCATATGTTCACGCGTAGCGAAGGCGTGAACCCGATGACCTGGCGAAATCACCACTCGCGCTCCAAGCCTGCCGTGATCGCCGCCTAGTGGTCGTGACGCAGCTGGAATATGCTGGCCCAACCCCTACTCCATAACCTGGGCAACCATGACAGACCTGAGCGACCAGGCCGTGCACTTCGGCCCCTACTGCATCCACCCGCGCCAGCGCCTGGTGCTGGAGGCCGGTCGCCCGTTGCGCCTGGGGCGGCGGGCGGTGGATATCCTGCTGATCCTGCTGGAGCAAGCCGGCAATGTGGTGAGCAAGCAGGAGCTGATCGCGCGGGTCTGGCCCACAAGCGTGGTGGAAGACGGCAACCTGCGGGTACACATGGCGGCGTTGCGCAAGGCGCTGGGTGACGGCCAGGCCGGGCAGCGCTATATCGTCACAGTCGCCCAGCGCGGCTACAGCTTTGTTGCGCCACTGAGCATCGAACCGATGACGCTACCCACTGACGGCGCCCCCCAGCGCCCGCGCCATAACCTGCCGCTGCGACGCACGCGAATGATCGGCCGCCAGGCCCTGATCGACGCGCTGGTGCAGCAACTGCCGCAGCAACGCTTCATCACCCTGACCGGCGCCGGTGGCATCGGCAAGACCACCGTGGCCCTGCGTGTCGCCGAATTGCTGATCGGGCATTACCGCGATGGGATTCATCTGCTGGACCTGGCACCGCTGAGCGCCGCATCGATGATCCTGCCCAATCTCGCCGCCCTGCTCGGCCTCACTCCCGGCGAAAATGCGCCACTGGTCAGCTTCGCCCGCAGCCTGCAGGCGCGCCAGATGCTGCTGGTGATCGATAATTGCGAACACCTGCTCGACGACATTGCCCTGATCAGCGAAACCCTGTTGCGCCATGCGCCGCACCTGCACATTCTCAGCACCAGCCGCGAAGCCCTGCGCGCCGAGGGTGAACATGTACAACGCCTCGAACCGCTGGCCTGCCCGCCCGCCACCGGCAACCGTGCCCAGGCCCTGGGTTACCCGGCCATGCAGTTGCTGATCGAGCGGGCGATGTCTCATCAGGACAGCTTTGCCCTCAGCGAAGCCGAACTGCCGTTGGCAATCGATATTTGTCAGCGCCTGGACGGCATTCCCCTGGCGATCGAACTGGTCGCCGCGCAGATCGAACGCTTTGGCTTGCAGGGGCTGCTGGTGCAGATGGAGGACAACTTCCGTCTGCTGACCCGCGGGCGACGCAGTGCCCTGCCCCGCCAGCAAACCCTGCGAGCTACGCTCGACTGGAGTTTTGACCTGCTCACCGAATGCGAAAAAATCTGCCTGCGCCGGCTCGCGGTGTTTCGCGGTGGTTTCAGCCTGGTCAGCGCGGCGGCGGTGATCGCCGGGGAAAACATTGCCCCGGCCCAGGTGCTGGGCTCCATCACGCAACTGGTGGCCAAGTCGCTGTTGAACGTGGAAGCCAGCGATGACGAGATGGTTTATCGCCTGCTGGATATTACCCGCACCTATGCCCTGGAAAAGCTCAGCCAGGCCGGCGAGCTGCACGCCACTCGCGAACGCCACGCCGCCAGGTGCCTGGCGCTGATGGAACAGGCGCAAGGCGACTGGGAACTGATCGCCACGCAGCCCTGGCTCGACCGTTACGCACCGCTGCGCGAGGACGTGCGCGCCGCACTCGACTGGGGCTTTACCGAGGAAAACGAGCACCTGTTGGCCATTCGCCTGACGGTCAGTGCGATGCCGCTGTGGCAGGAGCTGTCGTTACTGCGCGAGCATGGCGGTTATGTGCACAAGGCGCTGGCGCTGATTGATCAGGTCAAGACCCCTTGCACCCAATTGACCCTGCAATTGCAGTTGGCTTTGGGCAGTCTTTCGTACCATGCCTTGGGCCCCGCGCCCCAGACCGTCGCAGCCTTCGTGGGTGCCGCACGCCTGGCCGAAATGAATCAGGACCTGGCCGGCCAGTTGCGTGCGGTCTCAGGCCATATGGCCGTGAACCTGTGTGCCGGACGCTATGCCGAGGCGCTGGAGCAAAGCGTACAGTTCGAGCGCCTCGACCCGCGCACCGAACCGCTGCTGGGCCTCAGCGTCCAACGCTTGCGCGCGCTGGGCCAGCACTACATGGGCAATCAGCCGCTTGCTCGTCACCATGCCGAGCAGGTGCTGCAGCGCATGACCCACAGTGGCCACGTGAACCGCTTCGCCCATGGCGTGGGCGTGCAGTACGACCAAAACGTCGCGTCCCTGACCATCTTGGCGAGAATTCTGTGGCTGCAAGGCTTTCCCGAGCGCGCCTGGCGCACCGCCAGCCAGGCGCTGGAGCTGGCGCTGCAGATCAATCACGGCACATCGATTTGCTACACCCTGGCGTTGGCCAGCGTGGTAATCGCCCGCTACAACGGCGCCGAAGACGACGCACACGCGTTGCAAACGCTGCTGCTGGAGCAATCCCACAAGCATTCAGTGCAACTGTTCCAGACCTGGGCCGGGCATTACGCCGGCATCCTGGGTGACAACCATTTGCAGGGTCTGGGACTGATCGAGGATACCTTGATCACACTCGGCTCCCGTGAAGCCGACGCGGCCGCCATCGAAAGGGCACACAGTGGCGCTGCCGGCTGGTGCGCCGCGGAAATCCTGCGGGTGCGCGCCGAACAGTTGGCGCGTCAAGGTGATATGCGCGTCGCTGAAGCCCTCTTGCTCCAGGCCCTTGGCCTGGCGCGCCAGCAAGGCGCGCTCGCCTGGGAGCTGCGATGTGCGCACTCCCTGGCGCAACTGTGGCAACAGCAAGGGCGCAGCCTGGCTGCCAGGAACCTGCTGAGCCCGATCCACGCGCAATTTACCGAAGGCTTCGCCACCCAGGACTTAATGCGCGTGCGCGGCCTGCTCGACCAGTTGCAAGACAAACGGCCGGCCTGAACACACATCCAGGCTGTCTCCATAACCTTGCTGCAACCGCTGCACCTGGTCCGGATCACGCAATTGCGCCAAAGCATAGCTGCGCACGCAGTTGAGCAACCGGTAGCGCCGCGGGCCAAGCCCAGGCTCGATGACCAGCAGCGAGGTATTGACCAGACGCGCCAACAGATAGGACAGGTCGGCGTGCTCAAGCTCGGTACCGCGTACCATCTCACTCAACGTGGGCAAGCTCACCGCCATCTTGAACAAGCCCAACTGCAAGAACAGCCAGCACTGCGGCAGGCTCAGACGCTCGTAGCTCCAATCCAGGGCAGCGGTGATTGAGCGATGGTGCTCTACCGCTGTGCGGCGACCGCGCGTCAGCCCCTGCAGGCCGCTGCGCAACTGCTGCTGCACTGCGCCGATGCCCAGCGCATCGACCTGGGCGGCCGCCAGTTCGAGGGCCAATGGGATACCGTCCAGGCGTCGACAAATATCGCGCAACGGCGCCAGGTCCTGCGGCCGCAATACAAAATCCTGCTGGCTGGCGCGGGCGCGGGCGACAAACAGCTGCACTGCGGGCCACGCCATGGCCTGCTCGATACTGCGGCACACCGACAGTGAAGGCAGTGCCAGCGCAGGTACACGCAACACCCACTCGCCGGGCGCCAGCAAGGGTTCGCGGCTGCTGATCAGGATACTCACCTCGGGCGCTCTTTCGCGCAGTGTGCGCACCAGCTTTCGACAGGCGCCGAGCAACAGGTCGGCACCGTCGAGCACCAGTAGCAGTTGGCGCGAGGCCAACTGGCGAGACACCTCATCGAGGCTGTCAGTGGGCTTGAACTGCATGACCGTGGCAACGCTGGCAAGCAGTTCGCCAAGGGTTTGCATCTGGGTCAGGTCGAGCCACCACACCCCGTCGCGATAGCGCGACAACACGCGTTCGGCCAGGACCAGGGCCAGCGTACTTTTGCCGACGCCGGCCACACCGGTGAGGGTCAGCAAGCGTTGCCCGGACAAGCGCCGCGCCAGCAGGCTCACCAGCTCTTCGCGACCGAACACCGGGCTGAGCCGGGCAGCCAGGTTATGCGCGGCCGGCAGCGTCGGCACAGTGGCTTGCACGGGGCCAATGAAGCAATAACCACGCTGGGGGTGATTGAGGATCAGGCGTCGTCCGTCCAGCGCCCGGCGCAACGCGGCAATATGCACGCGCAGGTTATTGTCTTCGACGACGCTGTTGGGCCAGACCCGTTCGATCAAGGTGGCCTTGCTGATGAACTGCCCCGGCGCTTCCAGCAGTACCGTAAGAATATCCAACGCACGCCCGCCCAACGGCACCGGCCAGCCAGACTTGCTGACCAGGCGCTGTTGCCGATGAAAGGTGTAGGGGCCGAAGCTCAGCGTCGCAGAATCTTGCATGTCCGTAACTGCGCTGAAACACCCGTGCTTGAGTGCCTGCGCATCCTTTTCCATGGGCTCGGCCCTATCTTGCCAGCTAGCGATGACAGGACAATGCTGGCACGGGGAGCGATACGGACAATCGAGTGCCTCAGACGGACATTGTGTCGTTAACTGAACTGTTGTCGGTATTGGGTCGGGTTCAGGCCCAGTTTTTCACTGAACAGAAAGCGCATATGCCGCACGCTGCCAAAGCCTGCGTGGAACGCCACGGTCTTGAGCGGCAGGTCGGTGGTTTCCAGCAGTTGCCGGGCACGGTCGATGCGTGCGCCCTGCAAGAACGCCATGGGCGTCATCTGCACGTCCTTGGCGAACAGTCGCGCAAAATGGCGTGCACTCATGCCGGCCAGTTCGGCCATGGACTCGATGGTAAACGGCTGATCAAGATTCGCCAGCACGTGGTTCTGCACGCGGGTGATCGCGGTTTCCTGGGGCGCTACCGCAGCCGTCATGGGGCTGAACTGGGCCTGGCCACCCTGGCGCTTCATCACCACCAGCAAGACTTTGGCCACATCCACCGCCACTTGCTTGCCATGGTCCTGGGCAACCACCGACAGGGCCAGGTCGATACCCGCAGTGACGCCGCCGGAGGTAATCAGGCGCCCGTCCTGCAAGTAGATGCGGTCGGTCTCGACGATGGCCTTGGGAAAAGCCTTGATCAAGCGCTCGGTGTAGTGCCAGTGGGTGGTCACGCGGTGCGCGTCGAGCAAACCTGCATGTCCGAGCACAAAGGCCCCGGTGCAGATCGAGCCGAAGCGCCGGGCACGCGGCGCGGCGGCCTTCAGCCAAGGCAGCAACGCGGGATGGCACTCGTTATAGGCACCTGGGCCACCCGGCACCAGCAGCAGGTCATAAGCCGCCTGGGCCTGTTCCAACAGTAGATCGGTCTGGACCACCACACCATTGGATGCCCGCAACGGACCAGGCTCCGTGCCAATGGTCAGGATCTGGTAGTGATCGGCCGCCGGCAGGTAGCGGTTGGCAATCGAAAACACTTCAAGCGGCCCGGCCATGTCGAGCAGCAGGAAGTCCGGAAACAGCGCCATGGCCACGGTTTTCATAAGCGGGAAATGTCCATCGAGAAGAAGTGCGACGGGCATTATGGCACGACTTTTACTGTCAACTTGAGGTTGACAGTCATTCTATTTTGATCTTCTTAATCAATCACTCGTTAACCATTAACCTTCTTCTCAACGCAAGCGCCCTGCATCTCGCAGCCTGCGCTCACTTGAGGACTGGACCATGCTGACCCTTCGCAAAGCTTCCGAACGCGGCGCCGCCAATCACGGTTGGTTGAAGTCGTTCCACACCTTCTCTTTCGCCAACTACTGGAACCCCAAGGAGCAGGGATTTTCCGACTTGCTGGTGATCAATGATGACCGTGTCGCCGCGGGTAAAGGCTTCGGCCAGCACCCCCACCGCGACATGGAGATCTTCTCCTATGTGCTTGAAGGCGCACTGGAACACAAGGACACCCTGGGCACTGGTTCGGTGATTCGCCCCGGCGATGTGCAACTGATGAGCGCCGGCAGCGGCGTGGCCCACAGCGAGTTCAACCACAGCCAGCGCCTTGGTGTGCATTTCCTGCAAATCTGGATCGTGCCCAACGAAGCCGGCGCCAAGCCACGCTATCAGCAGGAGCACTTCAGTGAAGCGCAAAAACGTGGGCGCTTGCAGTTGATCATCTCGCCGGACGGCGCCAACGGCTCGCTGAAAGTGCGCCAGGACGCGCGGGTGTATGCCGGGCTGTTCGACGCTCACGAAAGTACCCGCCTGGAGCTGGCACCGGATCGCTACGCCTACGTCCATGTGGCACGCGGCAGCGTTGAACTCAATGGTCAGCGCTTGCAGGAAGGCGACGGTGTGCGAGTGCGGGACGAGCGCCAGATCCGCCTGAGCCATGGCGAGGACGCCGAAGTGCTGGTGTTTGACCTGCGCCCCAACGAACTGCCGCAGATGCCATGACGGTCACGGTGATGGCCCCGTAAGCGGGACCATCGCTGGCATCGATAGTCACCATCAGCGCAATGAAGTTCTCTTAAAACATGCAGCGCGTAACATCAAACCCATGCCAAACGGCACCCAACTAAAGCACTCGGAGCACACCATCATGAAACGCCAAATCCTGCTTAGCCTCGCTTTCTCGGTACTCGCTGCAAACGCTTTTGCCCACCCGGTAGTCGCTGAAGGCGGTGCCGACCGGCTGATAGAAACCCGTGTTGCCGAAGGCGGCGCGGATCGCTTGCAGGAACGTGGTCTGGCCGAAGGCGGTGCTGACCGCTTGCAGGAACGTGGCCTGGCCGAAGGTGGTGCTGACCGCTTGCAGGAACGTGGCCTGGCCGAAGGTGGTGCTGACCGCTTGCAGGAACGTGGTCTGGCCGAAGGTGGTGCCGAGCGTCTGCTGAGCTCCCACGTATAACCCCGCGCTGTTTGCGGGATACCCCAAACCGGCCTGATCAGCCGGTTTTTTCGTCTGCGATTTGCTCGGCTGTCAGGTCGCCTCCGGGGGAAGTCGAATCGTCGCAGCGCCCCTTCCACATTTGAGTCAGCCCTGGACGATCAGGAATTTCTTGCGATACGCCGCCGGCAACATACCCACCCGCTGCTGAAACAGGCGCCGAAACGAATTGCTGTCTTCATAGCCAACGGCATAGGTAATGCTGTCGAGCGTCATGCGCGTTGACTCAAGCATCTGCTTGGCCCGTTCCAGACGCAGGGTTTGCAGGTAGCCGATTGGCGTATGACCGGTGGCGTCCTTGAAGCGGCGCTTGAAATTACGCACGCCAAAGCCGAAGCGCCGGGCCACCTCGTCGATCACCAATGACTCGGTAAAGTGCTGCTCCAACCAGTGCTGTACGCGCAGAATCTCGCTATCCCCGTGGCTTTTGGGCAACGACCACATGGCATACACCGACTGTTCGGTGCGCCCGGTATCGATCAGCAAATATTTGCCGCAGGTATAAGCCAGTTCCGCAGAACCGAAGCGGCGGATCAGGTGCAGCATCAAATCCATCGCCGCCGTGGCGCCACCGCAGGTAATCAAGCGGTTTTCTTCGCAGAGGATCTGCCCCTCATCCAGACAGACCTGGGCATAGCGACGACGGAAGAACTCGGTAAACGCCCAATGGGTGGTGGCGCGCAAGCCCTGCAACAGGCCCGTTTCGGCCAAGAGAAACGCGGCCGTGCACATCGAGGCCAGCACTGCGCCACGACCATGCTGCTCACGCAACCAAGGGCCGTAAGCGGCAAACGTCGGCAAGACTTCCTTGAGGGTAAACAGAAAGCCTGGGATCAATACCAGGTCGGTCCGGGCCACCTGCGCCACGCTGCAATCCACCTCCAGGCGCTGGCCGCCCCATGTCACCACCGCCTGCCCATCCAGGGAGGCCAGCACCACCTCAAAGCACGGGCTATCCGCAAAAAGGTTGGCCGCACTGAGTACTTCCATGGCGAGGGTGGCATTGGCAGCGGAACATCGGTCAGCCAGAAGCAAGGTAATGTGCATTTAAAAACCAGTTTGCGCTTTTCGCATGAAATAAGTCATTTGCGCACCTACCTTATCCGATTCCTCGCCTTTACAGTGCGGTCATTGTTCAACTGTCTGGCGTCTTTTCATGAATCTCTGGTTTCGATTACTGCACATGCTATTGCGTCGCCCCTGGCGCAAACCGGTACATGGCCTGGCCACTACGGTGGTGCGCATGAGGGTTTGGCCGTTGGACCTGGATCTGAACCGGCATGTCACAAATGGTCGTTATTTCACCCTGGCAGATGTGGCGCGCATGGATTTTGTGTTGCGCACGGGTGCCTTTCGTGTGGCGCTGCGCCACAAGGCAGTGCCGATCGTAGGCGATACCTGGGGCAAGTTTCGCCGCGAGTTGAAGCTGTTTGAGGTATTTGAAGTGCACACCCGAATGCTCGGCTGGGACCACAAGTGGAGCCTGATGGAGCACCGCTTCGTCAGCCATGGCCGAGTGATTGGCGTGGTGGTGATCCGTGGAGTGTTCCGCGGCGCCAAGGGCAACGTGCCGCCGTCGGATTTCGTGCGCGAACTGGGTCTGGAAGAGACTTCGCCGCCTATGCCCCAATGGCTCAGCGACTGGGCGCGCAGTTGCGATCAGATGAGTGCGCAACTGCGGGCAGAGGAGCAAGATTGAAAAACCCTAGCTTTTCGGCTTCAGCTTCTTCAAGTTGGCTTGACCATCCTCTCTGGCAACGTACAAGAAACTCTTGCCTTCCTGCACTTTGAACAGCACCTTCATGCCGGCCAGCCTCTCCAGGTCCTTGCGTGCGGTGTTTTCCGAAATGTCATAGTCGTGCGTGAGTTCCTTGGGCGTAAAGATGCGCCCAGGGTGGTGGAGCACTTTTTTCAAGAAATGCCCTTGTCGGTAATTCAGCTCAGCCTGCAATCCAAGCGTACCCAGCCAGCCCATCAGTTCCACGGCTTCTTTACGTTTGCTTTCAAAGTACGCCATGAATTCGTTAATGGCGCGCTCGATAACCCTTAATTGATAAATGACGAAATAGGTCAAATCAAAAGCGTCGGTTTCCGTATGAACATATGAGCGCCCATATTGCATGGGTGCCTCCTTGAGCAGTGTGCTGATGGAGATGTACTCAAAGGGCCAGTAACCGCTTTTGAGCATGAACCAGTAAAATAAACACCGCGCAGTGCGCCCGTTGCCGTCCCTGAATGGGTGCTCATAACCGAGCATGAAGTGCAGGATGATCGCCTTCACCACGGGATGGATAAAATGCCTGCCGGCTTGGCCGTCATGTCGGTCATTTGCAAACCGGCAAAGCGCTTCGAGCCTGTCCGGCAGCAGCGCTGCCTGAGGAGGTTGGTGAACGACTTCTCCCGCAGCCCCGCCCACAAAAATATCGTCAGCGATTCTAAGCTGCCCAGGATGAACGTCGTCCTCTTCAATCCCCGCCGTAGCGATGCCGTGAAACTCACAGATCAGCGCGATAGAGAGGTTTGCATCCTTGCTGTATTTGGCCCGCTTCATCAGATGATAGTTGTTCAGGATCATCCGCTCATCGTCATTCTGCGGCGTGCGCTCCTTGGCCAACATGTCCTTGGCGATCTTGCGAGTGGTAGCAGCGCCTTCCAACTGGGCACTGGAGATTGCCTCCTCCATCATCAATGAATCGACCAGATACTGAGTGTTGTCGCGGTATTGAGGAGAGGAAGCAGTCGCCCCTCCTAGCCTGGACGTGACTGACTCCACGGCATGAATCACCGCGTCGCAAAAATCAGTGGTGTACAGGAAAAAAGGCCTGCCGCATTCACTGCGCAGCTCCAAGGTTTTGCTCGCACACGCACGGGACATTTTGATAGCGGCCCACGCGGCCTCTTTGTTGAGGCCCGGTGCGGGATAACGGCGAAACTCATCCCAGTGCAAATACCTACCTTTGTCGTCGATCGCCTTGAAAGTGCGAGCCAGCTCGAAAATTTCCAGGCCGTGGCGTTTTAATAACACCTCGAAATCAACCGGTTTCTGGATCTTAGCCATGGCCGAAACTCAATTTATTAAAATTGAGTTGATCGTTGCGTACGGACCTGAAGGTGTCAAGGTCTACCGCGCAGTCATGTCTCGCGCTTGACCTTCAAATGCCGCGCATACCAAGGCCGCCGCGGTACGCGTTTGAACAACCCCTTGAGCAGGTCCTCATCGGCGCCGAAGGTAATACGCAGGGCCAGTTTCATGATTTCCGGGTCCATTTCCATCGAGCGACCCTGCTGCAAGCCCGGCGTGGTGCTGCAACCGTGGGTGTCCGGGCCCAGCCAGGGGTCGCCCACTTCAACCCAACGGCCCGGCGCAAACCAGGCCACACCGTTGACTTCAAGGCGACGCACTTCGCCCGGATTGAAGCGCTCGTGGGCGCGGAACCAGTCTTCGATGCGGTCATCGATCCAGCCGTGGAAGTGCCAGAACACCGGATTGACGTGGGATGAAAACGGATCGCCAAGGAAGTCATTCTCAGGCGCATACCAGCGTGCCGAGAAGTCTGCTGGGTCACGGGCGAACGGCACAGGTGCGCCGTTGGACGGGTCGCGGGGCACCGAGGCCCAGCGCATGTGCAGCCAGTCGTGCAGGCCCAGCTCCATCTCCGAGCCCAACTGGCCCAGTGTCAACTTGGCCAGGTAGCGCGGGTCGCGGTATTGGGATTCCCAGACCTGGAAGTTGCTGTGGTAGGTCTCGGCCGCCTTGATATCACTGACCCACTGGGTGTAGTCGGCGTCGTCCGGCGCCGACCAACAGGGCGGCAGCGCGAAGCCGTCGTGGTTGTCGAAGTAGCGCACAAAGCCCAGGCGATCACGCTCCAGCGCCGGTTGCGGCGCGGGGAATTGCGGCCACGACGGCAGGTCTTGCATGGAGCGCGCAGTACCGAGCATATGCCGGTGCATGAAGAAGAAGTCGATGCCCGAGCCATTGCGATCCTTGCGTTTGCCGCGGGCATCGCGCTCCTGGCCACGGGGCCCCGGTTGCCAGCCGATGCCACGCAGGGCCTCGCGTTTTTCTTCGGAGAGCTTGTGCCACTGGTCACGCGTGGCGTGCCACAGTTGGTGAAACAGGCGATGTTCGGGAGAAACCAGCCAGGCCAGCAACGTGGGATTCAGACCGATGCGTTGTCGAGCCTCGGGGAACAGCTGTTTTTGCGCGATGAAACGATTGTCGCGCTCGATCAACGCCAGGGGGCGATCGAGGTCGAGGATTTGCCCGCTGAGCGTGGCGCTGCCGGCATTGCCGAAGGCAGCCCAGACTTCATCCAGGGTCATCTTGAACTCATAGGCCGGCACACCGCCGACTGAGTCGCGGTCGATCAACCGCCAATAGAGCACGGCGCTCTCGCCCGTCAGCAGGTCGCCCAAGACTCGATAGCGTGGCTCGCCGTCGGCACGCAGGTTTTCGGCGGTATCCAGGTAACCCCGCAGCCCACGGCCACGAGGGGCGATGTCGAGCAGCAGCTCCAGGCCGTGCAACGGCAAACCCGCAAGGCCGGCATCGCGCCCTGCCAGGCGCAGGCTCCAGACGCCACGCAGGGTGTTCGCCAGGTGCTGGCCCTGGGTGTCGGCCAGGTCCACCGTGGCTTCGCCGGGGGTGATGGGGAATTCTTCTTCCCGCGTCAGCTCGCGATGGGCATAAAAGGCCGCCGGCACGGCCGCGCCGGTCAGCGCCAGGCCTGCGATGAACCCACGTCGAGAGATTGTCATTGGCTACCTTAGGAAACGGCTTGATCAGAGCTAGAACGTTTGCAGCCCGCTGAAATTTACCGTCGCGCCAGTGCTGCCTAAATTTCCCCCGCCAGCGCTCGTTCTTCCCTGATAGCAAAGGCCGCAACTGACTGAGATGGCAATGACAAAATCACGTTCGAAAAAGGCGTTGTATATCGGCCTGCCGTTGGCCCTGGCTATCGGCGCCGGGGCCGGCTTTCTGGTCTGGGACCAATGGTTCAAGGGCAACGCCGGATACCCGCTGGAGGTGATCAAGCAGGCCAATGAAATGCAGGATCGCCTGTTGTCGTTCGACAGCCACATCACCCTGCCCCTGGATTTCGGTACGGCAGGCAATGAAGCCGACAAGGATGGCAGCGGCCAGTTCGACCTGGCCAAGGCGGCGCGGGGCCGATTGTCGGGTGCCGCACTGACGATCTTCGGCTGGCCGGAGATCTGGAACGGCGACAACGCCCCGCACAAGCCCACCGACGGTTTTGTCGAAGAGGCCCGCCACGAGCAGGAGGTGCGCTACAAGATCATCTCCGGCATGGTGCGCGACTTTCCCAACCAGGTGGGCATCGCCTACACCCCGGACGATATGCGGCGCCTGCACGGCGAAGGCAAGTTCGCGATCTTTATCAGCATGCTCAACGCCTACCCGCTGGGCAACGACCTCAACCAGCTGGACCTGTGGGCTGCACGCGGCATGCGCATGTTCGGGTTCAGCTACATCGGCAACAACGCCTGGTCCGACTCTTCGCGCCCGCTGCCGTTTTTCAATGACTCGCCCGACGCCCTTGAAGGCCTGTCGCCGATCGGCCGGCAGGCGGTGCATCGCCTGAATGACCTGGGCGTGATCATCGATGTGTCGCAGATGTCGACCAAGGCCCTGGAACAAGTCGCGCAGTTGAGCCGCACGCCGATAGTGGCATCCCACTCGGCGCCTCGGGCGTCGGTGGATATCCCGCGCAACCTCAGCGACAAAGAACTGCAACTGATCAAGAACAGCGGCGGCGTGGTGCAGGTGGTGGGCTTCCCCGCGTACCTGCGCCCCTTGAGCCAGCCGACCCAGGACAAGCTCAACACCCTGCGCGCACGCTTCGACCTGCCACCACTGCCCAACCTGGCCATGGCCTTGATGCCCGGCGATGCAATCATTGCCGCCTGGCCCGAGCAACGCTTCGGCGAGTATGCCGGCGCGCTCTACGCCATCCTTGAAGAAGAACCCAAGGCCACCCTCAAGGACCTGGGAGACGCCATCGACTACACCGTGCGCAAGATCGGCATCGATCACGTCGGCATCGCCTCGGACTTCAACGACGGCGGCGGTTTGCAGGGCTGGGAGAACGTTGGCGAAGTACGCAACGTCACCGCCGAATTGATCCAGCGCGGCTACTCCGAAGCCGATATTGCCAAACTGTGGGGCGGCAACTTCCTGCGGGTTTGGGACCAGGTACAAAAAGCCGCCAAACCATTGGCCAATCGCTAACCAGCACGAAGTAAGTCCATGACCGACCGCCGTACATTTCTCAAGCAGGCCGGCGTCTTTGCCGCGAGCCTGCCACTGGGCGCCGCACTGCTGCCCGAGGCACTGGCAGCCACTGCAAACAACCCATGGACGGGACTCAAACAGCTGTTCAACCAGGACCCGGACTACCTGCACTTTTCCAACTTCCTGGTGGCTTCGCACCCCAAGCCGGTGCGCGAAGCCATTGAACGCTACCGCCAGCAGATCGATCGCAACCCCGGGCTGGCCATGGACTGGGACCTGGAGGAGACCTGGAAGCGCGAAGGCCAGGTACGCGAGTGGGCCGGCCGCTATTTGAAGGCCAAACCTGCACAGATCGCCCTCACCGGTAGCACGTCCGAAGGGCTGGCGATGATTTACGGCGGGATCAAGGTGCGCGCCGACCAGGAAATCCTCACCACCGTGCACGAGCACTATGCCACCGAGTTCAGCCTGGATTTCAGAGTGCGCAAGGAGCAGACCCAGGTTCGTAAAATACGCCTGTTCGAAAACGCCAATCAGGTATCGGTCGATGAGGTGCTGAGCAATATCCAGCGCAATATCCGCCCCAACACTCGCGTATTGGGCATGACGTGGGTGCAGTCGGGCAGCGGCGTGAAATTGCCCATCGGCGAGATCGGCAAGCTGGTGGACGAACACAACCGCAACCGCGACGAGCCGGACCGCATTCTCTATGTGGTCGACGGCGTGCACGGCTTCGGCGTCGAGAACCTCGACTTCCCGGACATGCACTGCGACTTCTTTATATCAGGCACCCACAAGTGGATGTTCGGCCCGCGCGGCACCGGCCTGGTGTGCGCCCGCGAGACCGAAAACAAATACGTCACACCGATGATACCGACCTTCTCGGAAGACAAGGACTTCGCCACGACCATGACACCCGGCGGCTACCACGCCTTCGAACATCGCTGGGCCGCCGACGAAGCCTTCAAGTTGCACCTGCAGTTGGGCAAGGCGCCGGTACAGGCACGCATCCATGCGCTCAATACCGAACTGAAAGACCAGTTGCTGGCTCACTCGCAGATCGAACTGGTCACACCACGCAGCCCCGAGCTGTCGGCGGGCTTCACCTTCTTTCGGGTCAAGGGCCAGGACAGCGATGCAGTCGCGGCCCACCTGATGAAAAACCGCGTGGTGGTGGACGCGGTAGACCGTGACGTCGGCCCGGTGATTCGCACCTCGCCCGGCCTGCTCAACAATTCGGCCGAGATCCAGCGCTTCATGACCTTGCTGAGCCAGCGGTTATGACCTTTTTCCCTTTGAACGAGATGCCCACATGACTCCATCCCGACTCAAACCCCTGACCGCCCTGGCGCTCACCGCCCTGTGTGGCGCCCTGCTGCCCAACCTGGCCCATGCTGCCGCCCCGCAGCCGGGCAAGGCTTTCAAGGACTGCAAGGACTGCCCCGAGATGGTGGTGCTGCCCGCCGGCACCTTCACCATGGGCACCCCGGAAGATGAAGTGGGGCGCGAGCCCGATGAAGGCCCGATGCATGAAGTGACCTTTGCCAAGCCGTTCGCCATGAGCCGTTTCCACATCACCGCCGGCGAATGGGACAGTTACGTGCGCCAGACCGGCGTGAAGATCGCCAACGGCGACGACCGCCCCGGCCGCGAATGTATCGCCAGCAAGCCACGCTACCCCCAGGGCCCACGCCAGCCGGCAGTGTGCATGGACATGGACGACATCAAGCAATACGTGAGTTGGTTGTCGAAGAAGACTGGGCACACGTACCACATGGTCAGCGAGGCCCAGCGTGAATACGCCGCGCGCGCCGGTACCACCGGACCGTTCCCCTTCCCGTTCGACGAGGGCAAGGGCTACAGCATCGCCAGGCACGCCAACACCTACGGCCCGGCGGACGGCTATAGCTATTCGTCGCCGGTCGGCAGCTACCCGCCGAATGCGTTCGGGATGTATGACATGCACGGCAATGTGTATGAGCGGGTAGCCGATTGCGAGCACCCGAACTACATCGGCGCACCGACTGATGGCAGTGCGTGGGTGGAGCCGAACTGTGAGGCTTACCAGATTCGCGGCAATGACTGGGGCGAGGCGCCGGTGTTTTCACGTTCGGGCAATCGCAACAACATCTATCCGCAGACACGCGGGGATTGGATTGGCTTTCGGGTAGTGCGCGAGCTCTAAATTGTGGGAGGGGGCTTGCTCCCGATAGCGGTGTGTCAGCCACCCATGCATTGACTGACATGCCCTCATCGGGAGCAAGCCCCCTCTCACATTTAGATCCCATGCACCAGCAAGATTGTGCTCAGCCTTGTTTGGCCAACAGCTCCAAGCCTTCGTGCAGCGCCGGGAACAGGCTGTTATTGAAGTTGTTCCAGCGCAGTTCGAGGATGGTGTCCTCGGGCGAAATCTCTGTCTTGAGCACGTCGTGGAACACTTCGCCGGAGTCGATACCGTTATCCACGTAATGGAACGATGCACCGGTCAGGTACAGCGGCTCGCACGGCTGCGTCCGCCTGGTCGCCCAATCTACAACCACTTGCCCACGCGCACCGTACAACGCATTCCAGGTGGCATAGGCCCCACGGCGCTCGTAAGGCGATTCGATGCGGGTGATGCCCGGGTGGATATTCATGATGCGACGGGCAAACGGCGCCCCCGGACGCACCAACTCATCAAGAATCACCAGCAAACCGTCAAGCACCACGATGTCGGCCTTCAACTCCACCAGGGTGTCATGCAGGCGCCGCTCGAAATCCTGCTTGCCGGCGATATGTTCGGCGCTGCCCCGTGGCAGCCGGCGATAGGTGGATGGCACGCTCAGCAGCAGGTCATTGACCAACTTGCCCTGCACGCGCAAATCCGCCGGGTACAACCACTGGCGGCCCGGCTTGTAGGCGAAGCCATAGTCCGCTACCAACTGCTGGTCGCGCGGGTTTTGCTCATCGTCGTCATACACCACGCCCACCAGGTTGTAGACCTCGCCCAGCGGCGTGTCGTTGAGCGAGCCCACCAGAAACTCCAGCACCGACTTCATGTAGCGCTCGTGGTCCTTGTAGGCCACCGGCTGCCCGGCCTTGTCGGCAGCGGCATTTCTCAGGGACCAGACATACACCAGGTTCTTTTTCGTCATTTGTTTCGCTCTCGCTGAAAGGGCCACGCACAGCGTCGATACGCGTGCGCCTACACAACAAGAACGAACCAGGCCCCAGGCAATTTATCGCTCACTGCCACCGCCTGGCGCACCGAGCTAAATAGTCACGCCGATGCTTCGTTTGTCATGGGTAAGGGTCTGTGTGCCCAGCCCCCTCTTTTTCATTTCCCGGGAAGTATTTATGACCGACCCCAAGCGCGGCGCCTTCAAAGGTTTGCTCGCATTGCTCCGGCCCTTTCGCACCATTGTGACGGTCTCCGTCGCCCTCGGCATGGTCGGCGGCCTGGCCATCACCCTGCTGCTGGCAACCATCAACAATGCTCTGCATTCCGAGGGCGGCATGACACAGGGCGTGGTCCTGACCTTTGCCGCCTTGTGCGTGGTGGCGCTTATCAGTTCGATCATTTCCGACATCGGCACCAACTATGTCGGGCAACGGATCATTGCCGCCCTGCGCAAGGATCTGGGTGAAAAGGTGCTGTCAGCTCCGATCGGGCAGATCGAGCAGTATCGCTCCCACCGCCTGATCCCAGTGCTGACCCACGACGTGGACACCATCAGCGATTTTTCCTTTGCCTTCACACCCCTGGCCATCGCCGCTACCGTTACCCTGGGCTGCCTCGGTTACCTGGCTTACCTGTCGGTGCCGATGTTTCTGATGATGGTGGTCGCGATCATTGTCGGTAGCGCCGTGCAGTTCATTGCCGGCGGCAAAGGCATCCAGGGCTTCGACCTGGCCCGCAGCCACGAGGATGAATTGCAGCGCTATTACAATGCGATTGCCTCCGGCGCGAAGGAATTGCGCATGCACCGCCCGCGGCGGTTTCGCATGAACACCCATCGCATCCAGGAAACCGCTGACCGCATCAGCGACATCCAGGTGCGCTCGGTCAATATTTATATTCTGGCCAAGACCTTCGGCTCGATGCTGTTCTTCGTGGTCATCGGCCTGGCTTTGGCGATGCAGGCGTACAACCCCAACCCTGACCCTACGGTGATTACTGGTTTCGTGCTGGTGCTGTTGTACATGAAGGGTCCACTGGAGCACCTGCTGGGTTACTTGCCGGTTGTGGGCAAGGCCAAGATTGCCTTTGGGCGCATCAGCGAACTGTCGGAGCGTTTTTCTTCGCCCGAGCCCCACTTGTTGATGGACGACAGTGAAGCGCCAAAGCCGCTGGTCAACAGCCTTGAACTGCGTGGCGTCAGCTACAGCCCACCAGCGGTAGAAGGCAGCCAGCCGTTCCATCTGGGGCCGATCAACCTCAGCATCAAGCAAGGCGATATCGTATTTATCGTCGGCGAAAACGGTAGCGGCAAGACCACCTTGATCAAACTGCTGCTGGGCCTGTATCCGCCTCAGGCCGGCGAGATTGTGCTCAACGGCACAGCGGTGACCGACCCTGAACGCGACGATTATCGGCAGTTGTTCACTACGGTGTTTTCTGACTACTACCTGTTCGACGATTTGGTACAAGGCAGCGCCGCCCAGTCCCTGGACAGCGCGACCAAATACCTGGAACGCCTGGAAATCGCGCACAAGGTCAGCGTCAAGGATGGCGTGTTCAGCACCACCGACCTGTCCACCGGCCAGCGCAAACGTCTGGCCCTGGTCAATGCCTGGCTGGAGGAGCGCCCGGTACTGGTGTTCGACGAATGGGCTGCCGACCAGGACCCGGCCTTTCGCCGCATCTTCTACACCGAGCTACTGCCGGACCTCAAACGCCTGGGCAAGACCATCATCGTGATCAGCCATGACGACCGTTATTTCGACATTGCCGACCAATTGGTGCGCCTGCGCGCCGGCCAGGTGTTGCATGAAATGGAGCCTGCATGATGCATCGGAATATTTTTTCCGGTTTTGCGAAGTAGGAACGTCTCACTAGTGGTAATGAGAACCAGCCTCAATAAACACTTATAATTGCCCACTTAAAACACAGAAGAGAAAGCATCCATGCCAGCACGACTCGGTCTCAGCCCCCTGAGCAAAGCGCTATCCATGCGCCGGGCCCTGAACATCAACCTCTTGCCGAGTACCCTGGCGCTGGCTGTGTCGATGCCAATTGCAGGTTATGTGCAAGCCCAGGAGATCGAGCTGAATATTCCTGCACAGTCGCTGGGGAGCGCACTGCAGGAATTTGGCCGCCAGACCAATGTGCAAGTGCTGTACAGCCCAGGCGATGTACAGGGCAAGAACAGCCGCGCCGTCAAGGGCAAGATGCAGCCGCAGCAGGCCATTGACGCGTTGCTGGCTGGCAGCCAGACCACCTATAGCCTCAATGGCAATACCTTGACCGTTGCCGCCGCCAGCAGCGGCGGTTCAATGGAACTGAGCCCGACCCAGGTGACAGCCAACTACCTGGGCAATATCACCGAAGACTCCGGTTCCTACACGCCGGGCACCGTTGCCACGGCTACCCGCCTGACCCTGACGCCACGGCAAACCCCACAGTCGATCACGGTGATCACGCGCCAGCACATCGAAGACTTTGGCCTCAACAACGTTGATGATGTGATGCGCCACACGCCGGGTATCACGGTTTCAGCCTATGACTCCGACCGTACCAACTACTATTCCCGTGGCTTCTCGGTCAACAGCTTCCAGTACGACGGTATTCCGTCCACCGTGCGTAACGTCGGTTACTCCGCAGGCAACACCCTGAGCGACATGGCGATCTACGACCGTGTCGAGGTCCTCAAGGGCTCAACAGGCCTGCTCAACGGTGCCGGCTCCCTGGGCGCGACCATCAACCTGGTCCGCAAGAAGCCAACCTCGGAATTCAAGGGCCACGTCCAACTGGGCGCGGGTTCCTGGGACAACTACCGCAGCGAAGTGGATGTGAGCGGCCCGTTGACCGACAGCGGCAATGTCCGTGGGCGTGCCGTGGCGGCGTATCAAGACAAAAAGTCCTTCATGGACCACTACTCGCGCAAGACCGAAACCTACTACGGCATCACCGAATTCGACCTCTCCCCGGACACCATGCTGACGGTGGGCTTCGATTACCAGGACAACATTCCGCAGGGGTCGAGCTGGTCCGGGTCCTTCCCACTGGTCAACTCCAACGGCAGCATCAACAAGATGCCGCGCTCGTACAACAACGGCACCACCTGGAGTTCCTGGGAGCAGAACACCCGTACCGCGTTCGCCATGCTCGAGCATGACCTGGGTGACGGCTGGGTGACCAAGTTCCAGCTCGACCACAAGATCAACGGCTACCATGCGGACCTGGCTTCGATTCAGTTCATCCAGCCGAAAGCCGATGGCACCGCCGAGATCAACGGGCAGAAATACACCGGCGAAACCAAGAGCACGTCGGCCGATCTCTACGCCACCGGGCCGTTCAGCCTGTTTGGTCGCGAACATGAACTGGTGGTGGGGGGGTCCATCGGCACCTCGCGCTGGCAAGGCAAGGGCTACTGGTCGCCGGAATGGCCAGGAGGCAACAAGGTCGATTTCTATAACTGGAACGGCCATATCGCCAAACCGATCTACGGCCCGGCCCAACAGCACATCGATGACACCATTCGCCAGACCGGCTACTACCTGACCGCACGCTTTAACGTGATAGACGACCTGAACGTGATCCTGGGTGGGCGCGTGGCCAATTATCACGTCACCGGCAACAACCCGTCCTACAAGGAAACCGGCCGATTCATTCCTTATGCCGGTGTAATCTACGACCTCAACGACAACTTCTCGGTGTACGCCAGCTACACCGATATTTTCCAACCTCAGGAAAGCACCTATAAAGATCGGAACAAAACGCTGCTGGAACCGGATGAAGGGCAAAACTACGAGCTGGGGCTGAAGGGCGAATTCTTTGAGGGTCGCCTGAACACCAGCATTGCGTATTTTGAAGTTCACGAGACCAATCGGGCTATCCCGGACGATGCCTACAACAACCAGACCCCAGCCCCAGACGGATTTCAGTATGCATTCAAGGGGTCCAAGGCAGTCACCAAAGGCTACGAAGCGGAGATCTCCGGTGAGTTGAGCCCAGGCTGGCAAGTCCAGGGCGGCTACACCCATAAGATCGTGCGCGATAACAAAGACAAGAAAATCTCCACTTTCGAACCCGAGCACCAGGTCAACCTGAACACCACCTACAAACTCAAGGGCAGCCTGGACCAGTTCACCATCGGTGGTGGCCTGCGCTGGCAGACCAAGGGCTGGAATTCAATCTGGAACGGCGTGACCAAAACCAACCAGGACATCACTCAGGAATCCTACTGGCTGGTGGACTTGATGACTCGCTACCAAGTCACCAAGAACCTCTCGGCCACCGTTAACTTCAATAACATTTTCGACAAGTCCTACTACAGCAACGTGGGCTTCTATGACTCAGCCGCCTACGGCGAACCACGCAACGTGATGGTCAGCACCCGCTGGGACTTCTGATCGCACCCCTTGATCGACCGCACGCCCGGTGAGAGTTGAACGCTCACCGGGCGTTTTTTGTCGTACGAAAATAGTCTGTGGCTGCTTCATTGATCGGCATCAGCCAAAAAGACTATGCCGCTCACCCACAAAAAACCCGGATACAGGATCCGGGCTTCTCGTAAAGCGGCGGCTTACCTCATCGCATCCACCAAACTGCTGATGAACACCGCGCTGTCGATGATGCCGTCATGATCAGTCTCAATCATCACCGAGCGCTCGATACGCCCCTGGCTGATCACCGTCGCCATTTGCTGCTCAATCACGTCCTTGAATCGCCCTGCCCGGCTCTTGGCTGCCCACCAGCAACTGATGGGAGCCTTGATTGGCTTGAAGTCCGCCTGCAGCAAGCGCTCACTCAGTGCCCGGTCAACGTCCCAGGATATCTGCGCCTCATTGCCACGCAGCAGTTCCTCTTTGACGGCAGTAAATGCTTCGCCCAAGGTCTGTTCAGCCCAGCTCACGAATCCCAGCCATTGCTGCGCTTCATCCTCGGTATCCCGCCGGCATTGCTGCCAGGCACCCTGGATGGACTCGGCAAATTCGGGGAACATCACCCCCAACAAGGCGGCACGGCGCTCATTGGCTGAGACTTCGAGGTCGTCCTCGACCTCCACAGCATCCCAGTAGGGTTTGACCCACTGCGGCGGCGCAGCGTCGATCCAGCCTACAAACTCAACCTCGCGGCCGGCTTGCTCCAGGCCGTAGGCCACTTCCATGGCCAGATTACCGCCCAACGACCAGCCGGCCAGGCGGAACGCGCCATGGGGTTGGGCCGCCAACAATTGCGCGGTGTAATCCTCGACCATCACCTGCCAATGCGGCACCGCGGCGCCGTCTTCAGCCAATGCGCGACACATTACCCCGTACACCGGGCGCTGCTCACGCAGGGCCAGAGCAATCGCGGTGTAGCAATGCACCGAGCCGAAGCTTGGGTGGAACATGAACAACGGCGTGCCTTGCGTCTGCTGGTTAAGCTTGACGATCAACGACGCTCGGCTATCGCCCTGCAAACACTTGACCTGCCCCGCCACGGTGGGGTTAAGCATCAATTGGCTGACGGACAGGTTCACGCCGCTGACCTTGCGAATCCGCTCCTTGAGCATCAGCACCCGCAGCGAATGGCCGCCGAGTTCGAAGAAATTGTCGCGAAGCCCCACACGCTCCACTTCCAGAACCTCGCGCCAGATCGCCGCGATCTGCTGCTCGATCTCGGTGACAGGTGCCTGGTGTTGCTCAGCGCTCTGAGCCTCAGGCTTGGGCAGTGCCTTACGGTCCAACTTGCCGTTCGGGCTCAGCGGCATCTGCGTCAGCACCACCCACTGCGCCGGGACCATGTAGTCCGGCAACTGCGCGGCCAGGTACGCAACCACCGCCGCCTTCCAATCCTCAAGCGGCTGCTGCAGCACCAGGTAACCCACCAGGTGCGTGCCGTCCACCGCCAGCACTGCGGCTTCGCGGACACTGTCGAGCTCCAGCAGGCGCGCTTCGATTTCTCCCAACTCGATACGCAGGCCACGCAGTTTGACCTGATGGTCCATGCGCCCGGCATATTCGATCACGCCATCGTCGCGATAACGCGCCAGGTCACCGGTGCGATACAGACGTGTGCCGCTACCGAACGGGTCAGTCACAAAACGCTCAGCGGTGAGTGCCGCACGGCGATGGTAACCCCGCGCCAAGCCAATACCTCCCAAGTACAATTCACCCAACACGCCCACCGGTGCAGGCTCCAGATTGTCATCCAACACGTAGCAACCCAGGTTGGCAATCGGTCGGCCAATCGGCACGGCATCGCGGCCTTCCTCGACACAAGTCCAGTGGGTCACGTCGATAGCCGCTTCGGTGGGACCGTACAGGTTGTACAACCCGGCGTGGGGTAACTTGGCGAACACCTGTTGCTGGGCGTCCGCGGGCAATGCCTCACCGCTGCAGACGATGCGTTGCATGCTCTGGCACGAAGCAACTGCCGCGTCTTGCAAGAACGCTTGCAGCATGGACGGCACGAAATGCAGCGTGGTGATCTGCTGCGAGTTGATCAGGCTCACCAGCCTGGCAGGGTCACGATGATCCCCCGGCGCCGCCACCACCAGGCGGGCGCCGGTCATCAACGGCCAGAAGAATTCCCATACCGACACGTCAAAGCTGAATGGGGTTTTCTGCAATACGCTGTCGCGGGCGTCCAGACCATAGGCCTGCTGCATCCAGCACAGGCGGTTGGTCAGTGCGTTATGGCGGTTGCCGGCGCCCTTGGGTTGGCCGGTGGATCCAGAGGTGTAGATCACGTAGGCGAGGTTTTCGCCATGCACGGTAATATCCGGGTTGTGGCTGCCGAACGCCTCCAACCACGCATCGCCCTGCTCCAGCACCAGAGTGTTCACACCCGCTGGAACCGGCAGCTGCGCCAGCAGGTGGGCCTGGGTCAACAGCAGTTGCACGCCACTGTCTTGCAGCATGTAGGCCAGACGGTCACCGGGGTATTCCGGGTCCAGCGGCACATAGGCGCCACCGGCCTTGAGCACCGCCAACAGGCCGACCACCATTTCCACCGAGCGCTCCAGCGCCAGGCCCACCAGCACATCCGGGCCGACTCCGGCCGCCATCAAGCGGTGCGCCAGCCGGTTGGCCCGGGCGTTCAACGCGCTGTAACTCAGGGTTTGCCCGTCAAACACCAACGCCTGCGCATCCGGCGTGCGCAATACCTGAGCCTCGATCAAGCGGTGTACTGCTTGATCGAGCGGGTAGTCCACCGCCGTGGCATTCCAATCCTGCACCACCAACTGACGCTCGGCCTGCGCCAGTGACGGCAACGCGCCAAGACGTTGACTGCCATCGGTGGCCAGGGCCAGCAGCAACTGCTGGAAGTGCTCGGCCAAGCGCTGGATATGCGCGGTGCTGAAGGCCTGGCGGGCGTAATTGAATTCCAGGCCCAGTGTCTCGCCGAGGGCCAACAACACGGTCAATGGATAGTGGGTCTGCTCCAGGCTGTGCACTGCACCAAACCGCAACCCCGACGGTGCACCCTGCTCCAGCGCCTCGGACACCGGATAATTTTCAAACACCAGGATACTGTCGAACAGGGCTTCACCGCCCAGCCCGGCCCAACGCTGGATCTCGAACAGCGGCGTGTGTTCTTGCTCACGCAAGCCAACGTTCTGCTGCTGGAGCTGCTGCAACCAGTGGCTGACCGACACCTGGGCATCCGGCGTCGCCACTACGGGCAGCGTGTTGATGAACAATCCGACCTGCTGTTCAATCCCGCGAAGTTGCGCCGGACGCCCTGCCACCGTGGCGCCGAAGGCTACGGTGGCTTGCCCGGTGTGGTGATGCAACAGCAACAACCAGGCGCCTTGCACCAGGGTATTGAGGGTCACCTTGTGGCGCTGGGCAAAGGTTCTAAGCTGTTCGGTTTGCGCGGCATCCAGGCTCAAGCGATGTTCGCCATTGACCGCCAGGACCGCGTCCGCCTCAGACTGTGCGGAACGGGACAGACGCGTAGGCTCTTGCAGGCTGGCCAGTTGGTCTTTCCAGAACGCTTGACTGGCAGCTTTATCCTGCGCCTGCAGCCAGGCGATATAGTCACGATAACGCCCGGTCGGCGCGGGCAGCGCCTCGCCCGCATACTGTTGCAGCACCTCACCGAACAGCTGCGAACCACTCCAGCCATCCATCAGGATATGGTGATTGGTGTAGATCAGGTGGTAGCTCGATACCCCCGTGCGCACCACCGTCAAGCTCAGCAACGGCGCCTGCTCCAGCACAAAGCCCTCGGCCCGTGCCGACTCGGCCAAGTCATCAAGGGCCTGGTTGCAGTCTGCACGCGTTTGCCAATCCAACTGCACAAACGGCAGGTGCGCCTGCTTGTAGACCACCTGCAAAGGCTGCTCAAGCTCCGCCTGCCAGACAACACCGCTGCGCAGGATCTCATGACGCTCCACCGCCACCTGCCATGCCTGGTGGAAGCGCGCTGCGTCCAGGCCCTGCACATCAATGCGCATCTGGTTGATGTAGTCACCCGAGCCTTCGCCGTACAGCGATTGGAACAACATGCCTTGCTGCATCGGTGACAACGGGTACAGGTCTTCGACCTCGGCCACGTTCAGCGCCAGGCCATCCAACTGTGCCTGGGACAACCGCGCCAGGGGGAAGTCCGACGGCGTCACGCCCTGGTGCGTCGACTCACAGCAGTGGTCGATCAGCGCCTTGAGTTCAGTTGCATATTCATCGGCCAGGCATTGCACCGTCGCCTTATCGAACATCGCCTGGCTGAAGCTCCAGTTCAATTTCAGCTCGCCGCCAAAGACTTGGCCATTGATCTCCAGCCAGTTGCCCAAAGGCGCCTGCTGGCTTTGCTCGGCACCGCTGGCATCACCGGTCGGTGTGAACAGCCCTGGCTGTTCGCCATTGTCAAAACTGGCGTCAAACTGCCCCAGGTAGTTGAAGGTAATACGTGGGCGTGGCAAGGCCGCCAGCGTCAGTTGCGCCTCGGTATCGCCCAGGTATCGCAATGCGCCAAACCCCAGGCCCTTGTCGGGCACGGCGCGCAATTGCTCCTTGATGTGTTTCAGGGAAGCACCCAGGGAGTCAGCCGGAACCAATTGCAATGGGTAAAGGCTGGTAAACCAACCGACCGTGCGGGTCAGGTCGATCTCATCGAACAGGTCTTCACGACCGTGGCCTTCCAGCCGTATCAACATCGAGGCCTCGCCGCTCCAGCGTGTGATCACCCGCGCCAGGGCGGTGAGCAGCAGGTCGTTGATCTGGGTGCGGTAGGCACTCGGCGCGTCTTGCAGCAAGCGTCGCGTATACGTGCCGTCCAACTGCGTGCTCACGCTCAGCGCCAGCTGATTGCTCAAGCTTGCCAGTGGATCAGCGCCGGGCAAGCCGACCGGGCTGCCTTGCAATTGCGTCTGCCACCAGGCCAGTTGGTGTTGCAGCGCAGCGCTACGGGCATAGATCTGCAAGCGTGCGGCCCAGGCGCGGGTGGCGCTGGTCTTGGCCGGCAACGCCACAGGAGCGCCCTGCGCCAGTTGCTGGTAAGCGCTCTGCAGGTCTTCAAGCAGGATGCGCCACGACACACCGTCCACCACCAAGTGATGGATCACCAGCAACAAACGCTGGGAGCCATCGGCCAACTGCGCCAACACAGCACGCACTAACGGTCCGACAGCCAGGTCGAGGCTGCGTTGGGCTTCTTCACCCAGGGCGTCCAGCTCCTCGACGCTGTTCAAGGTGGTTTGCCACAGCACCTGTTCAGCCTGGTGCTGATCGGGGCCGCGGTAAGCTGCGCTCCAGCCTTGCAGCCCCTCGACGAAAGTGCTGCGCAAGGCATCGTGATGCACGATCAACGCCTGCAGTGCCGCCACCAGCAGCGGCGCCTGCAACGGCTGGTGCGGTTGCAGCACCACAGACTGGTTCCAGTGGTGACGCTGGGGAATGTCATCGGCAAAGAAGCCTTGTTGCACTGGCAGCAGCAGCAACTCGCCGGTCAGGGCCGACTGGTCCAGTTGCACCGTGCCCTCGCCTTCCCGGGCGACGGTCGCCAGGCTTTGCACAGTCTGATGCTGGAACAGATCCTTGGGCGTGAAGCGCACCCCGGCCTGGCGAGCCCGGCTGACCACCTGGATCGAAATGATCGAGTCGCCACCCAGTTCGAAGAAGTTGTCATGCAAGCCGACTTGCGGCAGACGCAGCACGTCGGCCCAGATGGTGGCGATCTTCTGCTCCAACTCGCTCTGAGGTGCCACATACACCTGCTGCATCTGGCTCACATCCGGCAGCGGCAAGCCCTTGCGATCGAGCTTGCCGTTAGGGGTCAGCGGCATACGTTCGAGGAACATCAAGTGCGTCGGCACCATGTAGTCCGGCAAGCGGGACTTCAACGCGCGACGCAAGGTTTCGCGGCCGTTTGATTGAGCGACTGCGTCGTCCAGAAGTGTTGAGTCCAGCGGTACGACATAGGCCACCAACTGCTTGCCGGTCGGGCCCTCCTGGGCGACCACCACGGTTTCACCGACGCTGACCTGCTCGCGCAAAC
>NZ_SPKN01000017.1:0-12452 GCF_023127765.1 Pseudomonas sp. W15Feb34 | reverse complement strand
GGAAAATTGCGACTGGCCGCCGGCATACGGCAAGTTGATCGGAGCATCCCTAGCAGGGGTTTTACTGTCGGAGTCGACCTTCCGCCACCCACTCGAGGCAGATCTAGAGCCTTTCCGTGGGTTGCTGCTCGGCCTCTTCTTCCTGGGTGTGGGGATGTCGCTGGGCCTGACGGTGGTTGCGCACAATTTGCCGCAGATCCTGGCCGGCGTGATGGCACTGATGGTGGTCAAGGCACTATGCATTTACAGCCTGGCCTGGCTGATGAAAAGCACCCACGCCGATGCCCTGGACCGCGCGGTGCTGATGGCCCAGGGTGGTGAGTTTGCCTTCGTTCTCTTTGGCGCCACTCTGGCCAAGGGAGTGATAGACCCAGCAGTCAATGCCAATATGACGGCCATAGTAGTGCTCTCCATGGCGCTGCCCCCCACACCGCCGCTGGGGGCCAAAGCCCAAGGCTAATCTGGAAGGCGTTGAGGCGCCGGACAAATTGGTCAAAGCGGGATTCCCACATGGAAAATCTGCGCCGCAAGGACACCGAGCGCCTGGCGCTGGAAGTGGTGGGTGGAATGCATGCCGGTAAGTCCATGATCCTCGGCAATACGAAACCCAGGCGTACATGAATCACCGCGTCCCCCGTTTGTTGAAACACCTGCAGCGCCTGCTCCGCCTTGGGTGTGTTGATCTACCAGCTTGCTGCGGTGCACGACCCGACCGAGTCACAGTGCTGCCGGCGACCGCAGCATCTTGTCACTGATGTAATGCTCAACAAATCCCGAATACGTTACTGCAGTGCCCAAAAGCCAAGCCGCCCGAGGCTCGCAGCAAGTCTTAGGCGTGACGTCTGCCAATCGGCAAGCGCCTGAATATGTTGCTCTTCGGCACTAGCATAGGCAGTCAGGGCATTAAGTAACTCGATCATGCTACCGATCCCCGACCGATAACGCCCCTGCACCACATCCAGGCTCTGACGCGCTTGCTCTACCAGTTCACTGGTACGCGCCAAGCTTTGGGTCTCGATACTCAGCGACTGATAGTTGTCCCAAGTCTCCAGTGATACCCGTTGTTCGATACTGGCCAGTTCCGCCTCACTCGCTTCCTGACGGGCAAGGGCTGCGCGAGTCTGATAGTTGCGCCCAAACCCCTCGAATAGAGGAATACGCAATTGCAATCCAATGCTGCGGTCGAACACGCGGGTATCCCCGCCAAAATCCTGCACCTGATCGCTATAGCTACGCGACAGGTTGGCCGTCAGCGCCACGCTGGGGCGTCCGGCTGCACGACTTTCATCTACGGATGCCTGCGCCGCCCGCAAGCGCGCCTGGGCAGCGAGCATCGAGGGATGTTCGCGTCGGGCCTGAGCCAGCAACTCGTCAATGGCTTTTACAAACCCTGTATCGGGTCTGACTTCAAGCTCACTGGCCAAGCGCAAGGGCGTGTCTGGAGGCAAGCCCATGCGCACGGAAATACCCCCCAGTGCGTTGCGCAAGGCGCCTTCCCTACGAACCTGGTTCAAACTCGCCTGGGAAAATGCCGTCTGTGCCTGTAAACGATCGGAAAGCGCAGCCGCGCCCGCCTTATATTTAGCGTCGGCCGCTTCCAGGTTTTGTGCCGCCAGTTCCGCGACCTGGCGCGCAGCAACCAAGCTGCGTCGTGCGGCTAACGCGCTGTAATAGGCTTGAGCAGCCAGGGTGAAGGTGTTCTGCAACGTCGCATCCTGACTGGCATTGGCGGCCAGCAGGAGTTCCTGTGCATTACGCAACGCCGCACTGCGGCGACCGAAGTCGAACAGCACCCAACTCAGTTCCAAAGCCCCGCTGTGTCCTCGACGGGAGCCGTCAGCCGATTGCTGTGGGAAATCCTGATTATCCCTGTCCATATAGCCGCGGCTTTTCTCGATCCGCCCATCAAGGCGTGGTAAGTATGCCGAACGGCTAACCCCGACCTGGGCGGCCTGGGCCTTAGCGTTCGCCCAGGCAAGACGGGTCTGTGGGTCACCACAAAGGATGCGTTCAATCACCTCCTCCAACGTCAACTCCCCGAGGACGGTCCCAAAACTGCACGCAAGGTTACCCCGACTGTTGTCATAGGCCGCCTGAGTCGGCATCTCACGTGTCGTACCAAACACATCCGGCTCATAGGCATTGGCACAGGGCAGAACGCCAATGACCCCCAATAACAGCCCCGAGAACCTGCGCATCAGAGTGGCGCTCCAGGAGCTGCATCAATGACTGGATGTCGGCGCTCATGCCCTGCGTCCTGAACTACCCTCCCCTGCCCCATGACGATTACCCGGTCCGCCGAAGCGATGGTTTCCGGACGGTGGGCAATCATAATGCGAGTGATGCGCAGCGTTTGAATAGCGGCGTTAACCCGCTGCTCACACTGTACGTCAAGGTGGCTGGTAGCCTCATCGAGCAGCAGAATACGCGGCCTTTTATAAAATGCTCGTGCCAGCATCACCCGTTGTTTCTGCCCGCCGGAAAGCACCGTGCCCATGTCACCGACCAAGGTGCTATAGCCCATGGGCATACTGATGATGTCATCGTGTATGGCTGCCATCTGTGCACACTCCTGCACCCAGGACAGGTCCATATGCGAGTCAAAAAAACTGATATTTTCCGCCAGTGAACCGGCAAACAACACGTCATCCTGCAGGACCGTGCCCACCAGTTCGCGCAAGCCCTCCAGGCCTAACTGCGACAGGTCCAGGCCCGCGACGCGGATATGCCCCTCCTGCGGCGGGAGAATGCCCAACAGAACGTTAAACAGCGTGCTCTTGCCGCATCCCGAAGGGCCGATGATAGCGACCGATTCTCCGGCGTTCACCCGCAAATCCAGGCCGTCGAGTACCCATGGGTCCTGATCCGAATAGCGATAGCGCAGCCCTGCGACCTCAATACTTGCCTCACGATCACGAAGGCTTTGCGCATCGATATTGCTCAGGCTGTCTTCCGGCGGGTGGAGCACAATATCGGCCAGGCGCTCGCCCTGCAGTTGCAGCATGCGCAATTCGAAAAACTTGTCGATCAGGTTGGCCACACGGGTATCGAATTGCGTCTTGTAGGCCGTAAAGGCGATCAACACACCGACGGAGAACTCGCCATCCATCACCATGGTTGCGCCAAGCCAGATCACCAGCAGATTCTCGACGCCGAATAGCAAACCATTGAGTTGCTGGTAAAAAAGCTGCAACTTTTGCGTACGCAGCCCGGCGTTTATTTGCGACACCAGCAAGCCAAGCCACACCGAACGCCGTTCATCCTGACGCTGGAACAGCTTCAACGAGCGGATGCCGCGTGCGGTCTCAAGAAAGTGGCTCTGTTGACGTGCAGCGTGGACAATTTCTTCTTCCGTAGCATTGCGCAACGGCCGATACCAGATCCAGCGACCCAGCGCGTATAAACTCATGACCACAATGGCGATCGCCGCAAGGCGCGGGCTGTAAAGCAGCATCATCCCCAGGGTGGCGATGGCCATCAAACCGTCCAGCACCGCCGAGAGAAAGGCGGTCGTCAGCGTTTGCTGGATGTTGTTCACCGCACCAAAGCGCGAGACCACATCACCCAGATGACGCTTCTCAAAATACTGGGTAGGCAGGCGCAGCAGGTGCGTGAACACGTTCGCCTGCCATTGCACACTGAGTAACGTCCCCATATGGATCATGACCCAGGCACGCACCCCGCTGACGGCTTGCTGCATCAGCAACAACAGACCGAAGCCCAGAGCCAGGGTACTCAGCAAGTCACGATCGTCACTGACAATGACATGGTCCAACGTCCATTGCAGGAAGAACGGGCTGATCAGCGAAAACACCTCCAGCACCACCGCCAGCAGCAGCACCTGAGCCAGCGAGCGATATAGCCCGGAAACCTTGCCCATCATCCGCCATAGATGGATTCGCGGCGGGTTTTCCTGCTTCTCGAAGCCGCTGTCGGGCCACAACTCGAGGGCGACACCGGTAAAGCACTTTGAGACTTCATCCAGGCTCAACCGGCGTATGCCCATGGCCGGGTCGTGCAGTGTCACACCCCGCGCATCGACAGCCTGCAACACCACAAAATGGCTGAAATTCCAGTGCAGGACACACGGCAGTTTCAGCTCGCTCAGATTATCCAGCTCCAGCTTCAATGCACGCGTACCCAATTGCAGTTGATGAGCCGCCTGGATCAACTGACGCAATGACATACCCTTGAGCGAAACATTGAAGCGCCGACGCAGGTCAATCAGATCGCTGTGATAGCCATGAAACCCTGCGACCATCGCCAAACAGGCCAGGCCACATTCGGTGGCTTCGGTTTGCAATACCAACGGCAAGCGGCGCCCAAAGCGCAACGCGAGTGTGTCAAGAAAAGCCATGAAGTGTATTCCTAGAGTTTGCCGGTCAAGCTGTACAACGGTTCAAGCACCCACTCGTATAAAAACCGAGTGTCTTGGAGGACATCGGCTTCCAGCAGCATGCCGCTCTGCAATGGCCGCGGTTCGCCGTAGGCCAGTGCTGTCTGCACGTCCAGCTGAATGCGCAAGCGGTAGAACTGCTCGCCATCCCGAGCCAGGCCAGGCACGCTCCCCGCCATGCTCGCCAGTTCCGTGGAGGCAATACTGGTACGGGAGATGGACTGGACGCGACCGCGGTACTGACCAAATTTCTGATAGGGATAGGCCTGATAACGAATCAGCACCGAGTCCCCCGGTTTAATGAAACCGATGGATTTACTCGGTGCGTAAAGCTCCGCCTGCAACGGCGTATCAGCCGGTACGATGCTCAACAGTGGGCGTGAGCTATCAACGGTTTGCCCTACTTCAGCCAGCACCGCGGTGGCAACTCCGGCCTCAGGTGCAGTCACCAACAGATTACGTTTGGCTTCACTTTCCGCCAGTTCTTGCTCCACCATCGAATGCTGGCGTTGCACCTCAGCAAGCTGATTGGCCTGGCGGTTCTGCAAGCCGGCCAACTCGGTTCGACTTTCAGACAACCGTTGTTGCAATGACGTACGCTCGCGCTCCAACCCTTGCAGACTCTGGCGCTGACCTAAAAGATCGCCTTGGCGTTGTTGGAGTTGGTCCATGGAGATGTAGCCTTTGTCCATCAAGCCTTGGTAACGCCCGGCAGCATCACTGGCCAACGCGACTAAACGACGCTGGCTGTCTGCCTGCTCTACCAGCGTCGCCAGCTCACGCTGCAGGCTGGCAACTTTGCTGGTCAGGCTGTCACGCTCGCCAGCCTGCAAGTCACGCAGCTTGCCCAGTTGATCGCCCAGCGAGTCTCTGCGCTGACGCAATTGCTGGCTGATACCCGCCTGCACAGGCCCGGCATCACTTCCGTAGCGTTCACTGCTGAGGCTCAGCAGCCGCTGACCACGTTGAACCATCTGGCCTTCATGCACGAACTTTTCAAGCACGATGCCAGGTTGAGGGACATACACTTTCACCTGCCCGCTGGCCGGAACCAGTTGGCCGGGCACTGTGCTGCGCTTGGTGTAACTGCCCAGAAAAAGGAAGCCGATCACCACCAGCGCGATGGCCACGGCCATCCAGGTGAGCACAGTGAAGGAAGTCGGGCGGATCATCACGATCTCACCCAGCCACTGCAGTTTTTGCGCCTCGACCGCTTTGGGGCGGAATAACGGCTTTTCGAGAGTCATTTTTTCTTCAATCGTTTACGCAACGGTTAGCCACAAATCACTGGTAAGTGATAGTGACCATGACGGAGGATTTACCGATGCCAGCACTCACGATGGGGGCTGTTTTGATAAAAGCGGCTTGAAGTGCAAAGGCAAAGTCATTCGCCGGTGCGACGCTGTTTTTAATCGGCAGGTTCAAATTCACGGGCGTGCCGGTTTGCGTCATGATCTGCATGCCGAGCCCTTTTGCACCCGAACTGGGATCAAGAGAAATAATGCCGTTATCGGCATTCAATGCTGTGAACACGGGATCAAGTCGTATGCCTACATTAGGGGTACGGTTTATACACTTGACATTAACAACAAAGGGAACTGCAGGGGATTTGTCGCCCACATTGGTGAATATTGAAGAGGCATGCCTTCCCAAACTCACATTGATATCACTGGTACTACAGGTCGCGGCTGAGGACTGCAGCTCACCACTCCAGTAAACATTCCAGATTTGGTGCTCGCGCCCCCCTGCTACAACATAGTAGCCAATGTTTGAAACCAATATGGCTCTTAAACTAAAGGCACCTAACGTCGGACTCATCTTCACAAGTTCAATGGTCAGCGTGTTTTCACCGGCATAAGTCAGCGACAGCGGACCTGATGGCAACGATTGGCTCTCGCGAGGCTCTCTAATATAACGCCCGTCCGGCCCTTTTATCCGCAAGCCCAATCCCGGGACGGCAGTCATTAGTATTTCAGGGGTATAGGTGCCGTAAGCAGCGTTATTGAAAAACCAATACCTTGATCTCGCCTCATTGTCGGAACATGTAAGATAAGGCGTCGACGTATTCGACGCAAACACCACTGTTTTCGTATAAACCACAGACCCAACACTGGCATTGGGCGAGACAGGAATACCGCCGTCCAACGAAAATGTTTGCGCAGCAGGGATAACAGGCGTCGTTGCACAGGCACTAAAGGCTTTCGGTATCAAACCTGCCGAACACATGACAAATAGAGCCAGCCTCAAAAAAACAGACCTGAATTCATCTTTGGGTCTGCCGCCCTCCGTTTTTTTTCCCGAACTGTTTTTTTTGTTCATTTCAATGGTCATCTGCTGCGTAAAAAAATGAGAGAACAACCTTTTGTGTTCCACCGTTTCAAATGCGCAGGCGCCTGAGCGCCTGCGCACCTAGGCATTAGAACCAAGGTTTCCAAAGGCCGTCCCACAGACCTCTCAGAGCAGAGGTCACACCCACAGTGACCGAAGCCACGGCAGACCCAAGCCCCAGACTACCCGTACCAATTTGAGCGCCGGTTTTAGTTCCCTCATAAAGGCCATTACCAAAACCGGTCAACGCGTCAACAAGCCCGGCTCCCGAAACGGCGTCGATTTCTTTGCAGTTAAGATCTTGCATTACATTCACTCCGTTAAAATTCATATCAACCCAATAACCCTGAAACCTTCCGGGTATTACCACCAACCACCAAACAGGCCGTCAAAAAAACCTTTTACACCGGCGCCAATACCAACGGTAACCGAAGCGACAGCAGAGCCGATTTCACCGCGGCCAATTTGTGCGCCTTCAATAGTCCCCGACTCCATGCCGTAGATCAGCCCCTGAAGAGCACCAAAAATACCGGCACCCGAAACGGCTTCAACTTCTTGGACATTTAGCTCTTGCATGGAATTACTCCTCCAGTTTTTCAAAATAACGACATCTGTCGCATACGTGTTACAGGCAAATAAAATTTGCCATTGCAACTCTTTTCAGCGGTCCCTGCTCTTGATTCGTAGACACTCGTCAGTTCAATAACATGCCATCACGCGGTAACAGCGGTCACGGCCTGAGTATTAACTCGTTAATTGACAGCGCCCTGAATAGCCACACATTGCGCGTTTACCGTTTGTAGTTGCGCACTGGTCTTTTGCTCTTGCGTCACGGGCGGCAATTGATAATTCACTAAGCAACGCTGCTCAGGCTTTTCACCCCACCTCACGGTCAGCGCCCCACTATCGGGAATACCTCGTACGTAAAGGCGGCTGGCCTGGCTCACCATGCCGACACTTTGCCCCTGGGCATCGAGGACATCGGCCGCGAATGGCAATGTGTCCCCTTGAGGGCCAAGTGCATGGATCAATACAGCTCGGCCTTTGACAGTCGCGAACTTGACCTTTACCACCGCCCCTGCGAACGGTGCGACCTGTTGGCTGCTGCTTTGCAGCTCAACACTGCTCGGCAAGCCTTGTGGGTCCAGTTCAACAATGTTCGAGCTATAAGGCGTCAGGTATGGAATCGCGGCGTACCCCTGCCCATCCACTCGGACACCTGAAGAGTTGACGACCCGCGCCCCCTTGGCAGCATCGGCTTCGACAAGTGCCATTGTCTCGCCCATCTGAGGCGAAAACGTGACCCCTTCACTGTGTGCCACCAGCGCTCCACTCATCCCAACGGATGCTTGCTTATAGCTGCTGCTGTGCCCGTAAGACCCCTTCAGCGTTGTGACCGGACTACGATATTGCACGTTAGCCGAACCGCTGGTGCCCATCTCATCACGCGTATCGCGAGCGGCCGTCACCCCATAGTCAAAATTGCTATCGCGGCCTGCGGTCCCGCTCAATCCCACTTGAGTGTTGGTATAGCCTTCGTCATTACGCGTGACCATGCTTCTGAACGAAGGCGAATGTCGCCCAGAACCCAGTGGCAAGGAAATACTCAAGTAATATTCCTTGTTCGAGCGGCCGACCACATCCCGTGTCCGCATGACGGACAACGAATAACCCATACTGCCCCAGTGGTTGTTGTAGGCAATTTGATACTGCGTGTCGTCGCCACCACCGGCCCAATAATTACGCTTGAAACCTGTGGCAGACACCGACCCAAATGAATCGCCCAAGGGCTGCGTAATGGTCAACTGAAAACTGTTGCGTTGACGACGCAAGGCTTGGTTTTGGGCAAAATCCCGCGCTTGCTGAGTAAGACGCAGATCAAGAGGGCCGTCGAGTGAATCGCGTGCAGGTACAATGTCATCGAAGTCGAGTCGACGATTTTTAGCGAACTCACGTTGGCTCAAGGCGTCACGCAAACTCAGATAACCGGACGTTGAATAACGATACGCCGCTACCGATAAATTGGTGCCGGATTCACTGAGCAACTTACTGTAACCGAGCTTTAAGCTTTGCCCACTCTCGGTACTTTCACCCGGTATATCTGTACTTGCATGGGTCAGGTCCAGCGAAAATGCGCCAAAACCGGTATTGAATGCCCCGCCCAGTTGCGCGGCACCATAGCCATCGCTGGCAACCACACCTGTGTAGCCAGTAAACAGATTAGTGAGCCCTCGCTGTAACGTAGCCTGGAACAAGTAAGGCTCATCGTCTAAAAAACGCTCATGAACATGACCAAGCGTGACACTATAACGAGAGTGTCCCGCACGCAGTGATTGCGCGACTGACGCATAAGGCACACTAAAGCCGTGCACACGCCCGTCGGCCTCAATGATCGAGACATTCAGGTCGCCACCATAACCTGTCGAATAAAGGTCATTGAACTCGAATGGCCCGGGGGCCACTGGCGCGTGATAAATCAAATTACCGTTCTGGCGGATCTCCACCAATGCGTTAGTGCTGGCTACACCTCGCACCACTGGGGCATAACCGCGCAGTGAGTCTGGTAGCATACGATCATCAGTGGCCAGTTGAATGCCACGAAACCCCACGCTGTCAAACAGTTCGCCACTGGTGTTAGCTTCTCCCACCGTTAACCTACTGGTCCACGGGGCGATATTACGCTGTGCATACGTTGCGACTCTTTGCCATTGACGACTTAGACCTGTCTGCCACGTCACTGACGAGACATGACGCAATTGCCAATCTCCGATATTTAAACCCGCATTGAGTCCCAGATAGGATGAGGTCGTGTCCAAGTCGTCACTGCGCATCTCATAGGTATTGAAGTCGTAACCTAAAATCCCAGCGGTAATCCCTCGATCCCAATACTTGGGGTCGACATAACCCCGCGCGGAACGCCGCATCGCAACTTGCGGCACGCTCAAATCCAGGCGCAATTCGGACGAGTCGAAGTCGGCTAATGCGCTGGGCACCCACTGATCAATAACCTGACATTCGCCACTGGCACGATCGCCCAACTGCAACTTGCTTGTGTCTATCGTCATGCGATCAAGCTGCTCAGCGCTGAAACAGGGCTCAGCATTTCTCTTACTCGATAATGTTTTAAACAGCACACTTTCGCGTCCGATCCAGAGACCATTTACATACATATCAACACTGTAGGTTCCTGCCGTTACAGGGTTGCCGTTGGCAAAGCGAGAGACATCCACGGGTTCCTTGCCGAAAAAAAACTTACTATTGAAGTTTACATCCGACACTGGCTCACTCGACAGCTCAGCCATGGCGCTCCCTCCCCATGAACATAGGGTGCAGGTCACTACCGTCACCTTTGACAACCGAAAACTGGCTGACCTTAAAACACCACTCACTAACCGCAAACAACTATATGTCTGACCCACAACCTTTATCATATTCATAACATCGTGAATCCTTCACTTACGAGCCACCAGCTGGTTTATTGCTCAAGTTTTTTCTTATGGGCCTCAACCCCGCCGTAATCATTGATGGCCGTAAAGTCCACTTGGACATCTGCGCCTGGTTTACCGCTCAGGTCCGTAAGAGGAAAGCTCGCTTTACCTCCAGGACTGACCATTCCGCCTTCTTTGGAATTATGTGTGCGGCCAGCCACGGTCATACCGACACTGACAAGAGAAATGTAATAAGGCGTAGGATTGCTGCATTCCAAAGCCCAACCGCCAGCCGCCGGCACGACACGCCAGTGCAATTGCTCCGCAGCCTCAATCGACAGGCCGGGTAAGTTTGCTGGACGATAAAAAATCTTAATCCGCGATCGAAATGCCAACTGAAGCTCATTTTCAGCCGCATCTACCGTTGTCGCTGGCGGCACTTCCAGAACGTTCAGCCAAAACAACGACTCTTTGTCCTGCGGTAACTCGGCACCTGTAAACATCAAACGCAGCGTCTGCCCTCTGTTTGCGTCCACCCGTGAAACCGGGGGCGTCAGCACAAATGGCGCATCGCTATCTTCCGGTAACTGGCTCGGGTCACCACGGTCAACCCAGGCCTGGACAAGTGCCGGTTTGGTTCCTCCATTCGTCATTTTAATAGACACATCGCGCGCGTTCGCTGGATAAACAACACGCGTGCCCGTAATGACGACATCAGCCTTAGCCGGGCCGTCCAAACACAAGAGTAATGAAAGGCTCCAGGCACATGCAGAGAAGTATTTGTTCATCGGCAACGCTCAAAAATAAAAGGGGTTAAATAAAAACAAAAGAAAGGCACGATAGCCGGCAGCTATCGCACCTTAATTGCATTACTGATAAACGATTGTGTAGTTCACGCGGGATCTAACATTACCCGCAGTGGCGTTACCCAATGAATAGTATTGGGCGTAGTAGCTCAACGTCGCCGCACCGGCGACCAGGTTCGACGACTTCGAGTTGTGCTGAGCAGAACCCACACGGATATCGGTAGTATCCGAGTTCAACAAAGCCACCTGAACATTGGTCGCCAAACCAGTGCCACGGTCCACATTCAACCGACCAGTAGCGATATCGGTTTCAGCACCGGGCTCAAAATAGACAGCCACTGGGCCGACTAGTGGGTTGCAATCTGTCAGTTGAATATTGAACGCCGTGCGTCCAGCCCAAGTACCTGGGTTTACCAGAGCAGAGCTGGAAACCTTTGGCAAAGTGACAGTGAAGTTCTGGCCAGTACCACCATTGATTCTGCATGTTTGATCGGTGATTTCACCTTCGAAGCTAATAAGGCCGTCTGCCGCGCTTGCAGTGGACGCTACAAACACAGAACTTGCAGCAATTATCAAAGCACCAAATACCGAAGCGTTTTTAATTTTCAATTTATTTTTCCTTAAATGATTTTTCAGCAAAGACCTGCCATCAGCCCAACAAACGTGAGTCGAAATACATCCACAGCCTTATCCCCAAGACTGGAAATTCGAAGACACCGAGGTAATGACAACAAGCACAATTAGGCTTGCGAGGTAATTACACGTTAAAACCGTAACCCCTTATGTAGGAAATTTCCCAGAGGATAATCCCACCTTCTCCGAGCTTTTTTTGGGTATTTGACGTGGTGAACACGCGAGTGCTCGCTGACCACTCTGCTATTTCATTCAGTGCCATTAGCGGATACTTACGCCAACGCTCCCTATCGACTTCATGCTGACTCATACAATGCCTGACATACTTTTCAATCCATACGTATCGGAAATTTCCGAGCTATTATTCAGCACCAATTTGATACTTAGTAAGTACCTAAAAATTCTCCGAACACGTCCGTAGATGTGCTGAAATATGCCCGTCCCCTGATCCAAGCTACCCATGAGCCAGATGAGCTTTTCCGACTTTGAATACGCAGGCAAGCGCAAGCAGACACGTCGTGAACGCTTCCTCGCCGAGATGGATCAGGTCGTGCCCTGGAGCGCTTTTTTAAAGCTGATCGAACCATATTGGCGCCGATGCAGAATCGGATTGGTTCATCACGTCCATGGCACCGTGGCCGATGTCACGCAGGTCGCCGAGCTGCTGCATGGCGAAGAAAACGCGGTGTATGCGGATGCTGGATACACCGGTGTCGAGCAACGTAAAGAGCATGAAAATCGTAAAGTGATCTGGCAAATCGCGGCTCGCCGCAGCACCTATTCCAAGTTGAATAAACGCAGTCTGCTGTACAAGGCCAAACGCAAGATCGAGTACTGCAAAGCTCAGACGCGGGCCAAGGT
>NZ_SPKN01000016.1:0-58777 GCF_023127765.1 Pseudomonas sp. W15Feb34 | reverse complement strand
TACGGGCACACCGAGCCTAAGCGAGGTGCCGAGTGGTGGGGCAAGAGCGTTTGGTTACTTTGCGCTTTTCAAAGTGACCCGCTGTAAAAGCGGAACCAATAGTGGCCGTTACCTAAATAATGGATATGTACTCGGTCTGATCCAACATCCTGGTCAACTGTCAGGTCGCCATCGGGAGCAAGCCCCTCCCACACTGCACCCAGTGGCTGCCTCAGAACTGATAGCTATACCCCACCCCCGCCGAACGCCCGCGCCCCGGCATCCCGGTCAGCACCGTGTCGGTGGAGTACGCGCCATACAGGTCATACCGCGCATCCAGCAAATTATCGCCCCACAAATAAACCTCCGACCCCCCACTCTCCAGCCCAAGGTGCAAGTCCAACTTGGCGTAACCCTTGAGGTCATAGTGGTTCTGCGGATCAGCCGGGCGGTTTTTCTGTACGCGGTAGTTGAGCAAGGTGTTCAAGCGCGGCGCGGGCAAGCCCAGCAGTTCACCCAAAGGCTTCTTCCAGGCCACACTGAAGTTTCCACTCCATAACGGCACATCCGGCACGCGGCTGCCCTTGGCCACATCACCACCGGACACACCCGGTGCGTCCGAGGTCACTACCGCATTGGTGTAGCTGATGGCACTGCCCAAGGTCAGTGCATCGGTGACATGCCAGGTGCTCGACAACTCGGCGCCTTTGCTGCGGGTATCAGCATTCACTGCGCTGACTGCCAGGGATGTGAAGTCATAACCCAGCAAGTGATCATCCTGCACACGCGTAATGAACAACGCGCCTTCCAGGCTCAGTGCACCGCCTTCGCTTTCATGCTTGAAGCCGACCTCGGCGGAGTTCACCTTGGCCGCCTTGTAGGGTTCGCTGTCCTTGATCGAGGTGGCGTAGTCGTTGAACCCGGCCGACTTATAGCCCCGCGACAACACCGCATACACATTGGTCTGCGGCGTCCAAGCGTAGCTCAGGGCCACGCGCCCGGTGTTGTAGTCGTCCTGCAAGCGTCGGCTGTCGCTGACCAGCTTGCCGCCACCGCTGTAGTCGGCGCCGTAGGTCTTGCGGTCCCAGGTATGGCGCAGGCCGGTGGTGAGTTTCCAGTCTTCGGCAATCGGGAAGGTGACTTCGCCGTAGGCGGCATAACTGTTGGTGGTGAAGTCGCGCAACTGCTTCGCGCCGTTGGTGAAGTTGTTGGAGTCAAAGCTGCGCTCGGAGCGCGACAGGTTCACCCCGGTCACCCAGAACACCTCGGCATCCGCCAGCGAACCCAGCCGCAGGTCCTGGCTCCAGACCCGCTCGTGGGCCGAGTCTTCGATCAGGTATTCAAACGGTTGACCATACAGCGCCTGGGTGATGTTGCGATCATAACCCTTGACCGCATTGAAGTCGGTGCTGGTGTAGGCGCTGATCGAGGTGATCCGGGCCTGGGCCAGGTCATGGTTGAGCTCGAAGGAATAACGCTCGTTGGTCTTCTTGTTGCCATTGAACGTACCCGGGGTGTAATCGAGACTCGGGCGATTGCCGAACGGGCGCAGGATCTCCGAGCCGGCATAATGATCGGCGCGCTGGCGTTCGACGGTCAGCAGGCCGGTGGTCCCTTCATCGTTGTCCCACAACAGGCTGCCGCGCAATGCCAGGTCGCGGGGCTTGGTCAGGGGGTCGCCATCCTGCTGGTCATCGACCCAGTTATCAAAGCCGCTGCGCCGCACGGCAAGTCGCCCGGCCAGGGACTCGGTCAGCGGCCCGCCCACTGCGCCCTCGGTCATGAACTGGCCCTGGTTGCCCACTTCGCCGCGCACATAGCCTTCCAGCTCACGGGTGGGTTTGCGGGTGGTGACGTTAATCGCGCCGGCCTCGCTGTTACGTCCGAACAACGTGCCTTGCGGGCCTTTGAGAACTTCCACTTGCTGCACGTCGAGGGTGGCCATTGCCGCGTTGCGCACCGACATCGGCACGCCGTCCACGTTCAGCACCACCGAGCCGTCATCCATGCTCATCTGGTTCAGCGAGCCGACCCCGCGGATGCGCACGTTGGCGTCGTTGGCGCCGCCCCAGGAGTTCACATCCACCCCAGGCGTGGTGCGCAAGGCATCTTCCAGGGTGCGTAACCGCCGGGTCTCAAGCGTTTTCCCATCAAGCACCGAGAGACCGAATGGAATGTCCTTGGCACTTTCCTGGGTCAACCGCGCACTGACCGTCACCGGCGCCAACTCGATGGTCTCGCTACTGGCGGCGGGTTGATAGTCAGCGGCATAGGCCGTGCACATCTGGCTGGACAAGGTCAGCGCCATGGCTTGGGTCAATACGTTGGCGCGCCAACCGAAAGGACGACGCAGCGGCTGGATAGACAGTTCAGATGACATGGCAAAGCTCCAAAAGACAGGGATGATTCAACTTCATTGCACAGGCCCCCAGCGCTTGAGCGCGGCGGCAATCACAGGATCGGAGGGCGCGCCCAGCAGGCCCTGGATCGCGGTTGGCCATCCCTGGCCGTTACGGACATCGGCGGTCAGCGCCGTGAGCTGTTCGGGAGTTTGCCCGGCGACCCAGTCAAGGCTGACCAGTGCGGCATAACTGGCGGCCCACCCCTGTTCGCGGGCATCGGCCAGGGTGCCGACGGGCTCACCGTCATTGCCCAGGGCACGGGTCAGGTCGTCGGCCATCAGCTTGACCAGCGCTGCACGGGCATCAGCACCGTCGATGTCCTCCACACACAGCAGGCCCAGCGCACCTGCCACACCCTGGCTGAGCCACAGGTAGCCGGGGGTTTGGCGCAGGTTGCTCGCCTCGACCAGCGATTGGCGGGCAAGCAGTTCGGCGATATGGGCACGGCGCGTCCAGCGCCCAACGCCTGTCGGCGCCACGTCCCAATTGGGTGACTGGCCAAGCAGTAAATGGCCATGACTCAGACGGCTGGCACCCATGCCGACAGGCCACTGACTCAGTTGTTCGACGCTGGGACGGCTGCCCAGACGCCGCGCCACACAGGCGCTCATCGCGTCCAGGTCCTCCTGCACTTCACGGGCGGTGTTCTCGCGGCTGATATCCTTCTGAGCCGACGTGGCATAGGCAAAGTCCAGCGGCCCCTCACTGCTGCCGGTAATGGCCTGGCCATCGACCTCAAGCTGCCATTGCCAGTGCCCGGCCGGTGCAACGGCATCCACCGCCACCGCAGCGCCCGTCGGCAACCGGGGCACCGCTGTCGGCAACCCGGCTTCGCTGCGCTGGGCCGGTGCACGCAACAACCGCTCGCTGTCCAGGCCCAAGCGTGGCACCACATGGTGCGCTTGCAGCCACACACCCTGAGGCCCAAGCCAGAATGCTTCACCCTCGGCAGGCCAGCCGTCAGCACTCACCGTCCAGTTCAACACCACCTGACAACCGCTCGCTGCGCACCCCTCCAACGGCACCCGCAGGTGCTCGGTGGCGTGTTCAAACACAACGGGGCGCCCCATCACGCTGACCGCGGTCACCTGCATACCCGGTGGTAACTCGGCATCGAGGCCGGTAGTGAGCACCCCATCCAACGTCCACTGGCCCACCACCTGCCGGGCGGCCGAATCGACCTGCACCTGCAACTGCCCGCCCGCCACCTGCCAGGCACTCGCCCCGGGCAGCCAGCGCCGTTCCCAGTCGGCGCGTTCGGCGCGTTGCTCGGCGACAGACTGGTAATCGCCCTGCTCCACCAAATGCCGCTGCAACAACACGCCGCTGCCAAGCAAGCCGACAGCACCCAGAGCCAGCAACACACCGGGCAAGCCGAGCAAACCGCGGCGCACGTCGCTCAATCGACGACGCTCCGGCCCACGGGGCAAGGCCAGTGCCGCGATCGCGAGCATGACCAGGCAACCGGCCAGTTTCCAACCGGCCAAGGTCGTCAGAAACGCCAGCCACGGCGCCCAGCCGGTCAGCAGCGACACGCTCACATGCGCAGGAATCGCCATGGCATAGGCCGGATAGGTGACCAGGCCCAACTCATGGTTGAGTACCAGGAAAAACGTCAGCAGCATCGAGGCGGCATACGCCAGCCCGGATCGGCGGATCAGCGCATGCACCAGCACTGTGAGCATCGCCAGCTCCACCAATGGAGGCGCGAACACCAACGCCTGATACACCAGCACAAAGCCCGGCGCCAGGCTGTCGGGCGCGGCAATCGCACTGATCAGCAAGCTGGCCAGGCCCGGCACCAGCGCAAGCGTCAAGGTCGCCAGCAGCACACAAGCCACCCGCCCCAGCAATCGCAACCACGCCGGGGCCGCAGTTGCCTGCAACATAGCGCCAAACCCTTCGACGTCATCGCGCCGGCACACCAGCCCAACCAGCGCCGCAACGATAAAGGCGATCACCAGGAACAACGCACTCGACAACAACGGCAGGGTCAGGTCCGCCCGGGGCACCATCGGCCCTCGCGCATGCCACACGCCGTGGACAAAGCCACTGAGCACGCCCATCACCAACAGCAAGCCGAGCGCCACCCACCAGAGGCGCCGGGCAAACAGCTGGCGTACCTGCCAACGTGCCTCATGCCCCAGGGCGCGCGACCATTGGCTATGGGTCAGCGGGCCAGGCAAGGTCACTGCGCCTGTCAGTAACATCGGCGGCTCCGCCAGCACTGCCCCGCTGCGTTTGCCCATCAAGCCCTGGCGCGTGGTGCGCGCCAATACAGCGGCCAATAACAGCAGCGGCACAACGCACCACAACAGCCGGTTAAGCCAGAACCCCGGGGTCAAGGCCAATAGCGATTGGGATTTCTGCGCGGCGCTCCAGGTCTCGACCTGGGCCTGGGCAAAGGTGAACAGCGACGGGTCCAGGCTGGCAGCCAACAGCGGGTTTATATGCCCCCCCTTGAGCACCACCACGGCAAACATCCACAGCAGCATCAACACCGTCGCCAACCCAAACGGTGCCGCCAGGCCACGACTGCGCAAGGCCAGCAGGTAATACAAGGCCCCAACCCCGGTGCTGACCGGCAACAGCAACGCAACCCAGGCAAACCCCAGCGCCGACCACATCGGTGCACCGATACTCTCGGCCGGCACCCAGCCGAGCCAGCCCAGTACCGGGCTGACCAGAAAGCCCACGATCAGCGAACTGGCGAGCAAGCCACCCACCAGCGCCGCGCCGATAAAGCGCCCCCACAGCAGCGCCGGCAGCGACAGCGGCAAGGCCAGCAGCACCTCTTCCAATTGCGCCTCGCGGTCGCGCAGTGCCGGTTGGGCGAACACCCAGGCCCAGGCGAAAAACAGGAAAAACATGCAACCGCACGACATCAGGTAGATCAGGCTCGGCGCATTGCGTGCGATGTCGCTGGCGCCCATTTTCTGCACATAGTCGGCATTGGTCAGGGACATCAGCAAATAGCCGGTGAGGCCCAGGAAGACCAGAAGTGGAATGCCGCTGCGCAGCCCGGCGCGCACTTGCACCCAGGCCTCGCGCATCAGAAGAGCAAAGGTATTCATGCCGCAACTGCCTCGCCAGCCTGGGCCAGCGCCAGGTAATAGATGTCTTCCAGGCGCGGCGCGTGGAGCCTGAAGCGCGGATCAGCCGGACGTTCGCCGTGCACGATCACGCGGCTGCCGTCGGGGCTCGCCGCCACATGCAAGGCGTCGGGCAGCGGCTCACCACGACCGAACGACGCCTCCCATAAACGGCCCTGCTCAGCCTCGAGCAAATCCGCCGGGCGCCCTTCGACAATAATCTGCCCAGCGGCCAGCACCGCCAGACGGCTGCACAGGTTCTCGACGTCTTCAACGATATGGGTCGAGAGCAACACGATGGACTCGGCCGCCACATCCGCCAACACTCGGTGAAAACGGTTGCGCTCGGCCGGGTCGAGCCCGGCGGTCGGCTCATCGACGATCAGCAAGCGCGGCGAGCCGATCAGGGCCATGGCGATGCCGAAGCGACGCAACATGCCGCCCGAATACGTGGCCAGCGCCCGGTGCGCGGCTTCCTGCAGGTTGACCTTGGCCAGCAAGCCCTCGACTTCCTCGCGGCGCTGGCGAGTGTCGGTACGCCCCTTGAGCCAGGCAAACCGATCAAGCACATCCCGCGCACTCACCCCCGGATACGCCCCCAGCTGCTGTGGCAAGTAACCCAGGCGACGACGCAAATGCTCGGCATCGGCCAACACATCCACACCATCCAGGTGGATGCTGCCGGCGTCCGGCTGCTGCAAGGTCGCCAGGGTGCGCATCAGGCTGCTTTTGCCCGCGCCATTGGGGCCGAGCAAACCGTACATGCCCGGCCCCACATTCAGGTCAACACCGCGCAGCGCCTCAACGCCATTGTTGTAGCGCTTGCACAAACCGCGCACCTGCAAACCCGAATCGACTGACATCCACAACTCCCTCAAGGACAAGCCCTGCAAAAGGGCGGCGAGCGACGGTAGTCAAGGGCGGCGGCGCGGCTCTACCCGATTCAAGTCATTTTCCAACCGTATCCCGCACGCTGATCGGCGTTATGCCCCACCCCTCACACGCCCGAAACCGCGCGAGGGAAACGGATACGGGGCAAAAACGATTCGATCCGGGTAGTCGAGACAATGAGAATGACTAGCATCTCCTTCCACGCAATTACCTGCCCCTCAGCGCCTGGGCCAACGCCGGTCCGGGCCCTAGCGATGAGAAGACGTTGAGCCATGGCCACTCCCAGCACCTCAACCCTAACCCTGCTGCGCCGTTCCCTGTCCGAAGCCCTGGGACAGCCTGCCGAGCAGATCCCTCTGGAGGCCAACCTGATCGAATGGGGCCTGGATTCGGTCACCCTGATCCGCCTGGCAGGCCAATGGCGGCGTCAGGGTCTGGCCGCACGTTTCGCCGAGCTGGTGGCCGACCCGCGCCTGTGCGCCTGGCTGGCCCTGCTCGACACCGCGCCGGCTCCTGCCGCGCCCGTCAATCACAGCGCCGACGATGGCCAGCCCTTCGAACTGGCCCCCATGCAACATGCGTACTGGATCGGCCGTGCCCCTGGCCAGGCACTGGGCGGTGTGGCTGCACACTTCTATAACGAATTCGACGGTCACGACGTTGACCCGGCCCGCCTGGAAGCCGCCGTGCACGCCTTGTTGGCCCGCCACCCCATGTTGCGGGCGCAGTTCCTCGACGATGGCCGCCAGCAGATCCTGCCCCGCAGTCCATGGCCGGGACTCAAAGTGCATGACCTGCGCCAGGCCGATGCCGCACAGCGGCAACACCATCTGCACGCCTTGCGCGCCGAACTTTCCCATCGCCAGTTGGCCGTGGAACACGGCCAGGTGCTGGACATCCAGTTATCACTGCTGCCCCAGGGCACGCGCCTGCACCTGAACCTCGACATGCTCGCCGCCGACGCCTTGAGCCTGCGTACCCTGCTCGGCGACCTGGTGCAGTTGTACCGCCTACAGCCGCTGCCCGCGCTGGATTACAGCTTCCCGCGTTACCTGGCCGACCTGCGCCTGGAGCACGCCAGCCCCGAGCACCGCGAGCGCCATCGACACGCCCGCGACTACTGGTTGCAGCGCCTGGACGCCTTGCCCGGCGCCCCACGCTTGCCCATCAAGAGCCAGGGCGATGAGCGCCAGGTGCGCCGCCGTCACCACTGGTTGTCGGCGTCCCAACGCCAGGCGTTCGAACGCCACGCCCGCGAGCACGCCCTGACCCCGGCCATGGCCCTGGCCGCGGTGTTTTGCGAAGCCCTTGGCGCCTGGTGCGAGACGCCTGAGCTGCTGCTCAACCTGCCGTTGTTCAACCGCATGCCTTTGCATACCGATGTCGAGCACCTGGTCGGCGACTTCACCTCCTCGATCCTGCTGGCCTGGGACGGCCGCATGACCGGCACCTTCGCCGCCCGAGCCACAGCGCTGCAACGACGCTTTCATGGCGATGCCGCACACAGTGCGTTTTCCGGCCTTGAGGTGTTGCGTGAACTGTCCCGCCATCGCGGCGAGCAAGTGCTGGCGCCGGTGGTGTACACCAGCGCGCTGGGCCTGGGGGAACTGTTCGCCGAGGGCGTGCAGGAGAGTTTCGGCCAGCCGGCCTGGATCATTTCCCAGGGCCCGCAGGTGTGGCTGGACGCCCAGGTCACCGAGCTGGACGGCGGCATTCTGGTCAACCTCGACGCCCGCGAAGGGTTGTTCGCCGAGGGGGTGCTCGATGGCCTGTTCGATGCCTATACCGGCCTGTTGCAGCGCCTGTGCCATGATGCTGCGGCCTGGGATCAGACGGTGCCGGCGCTGGTTCCCGCCAGCCAGCTTGACGTACGCCGCGCCACCCAAGGCCAGCGCACAGCATTACCGGTGACACGCCTGCACGAAGGTTTTTTCACCCTGGCGCAGTTGACGCCCGCCCGGCCCGCACTGCTGCACGGCAACCACATCATCAGCTACGGCGAGCTGGCCGAGCGAGCCCTCGCCGTAGCGGCCTACCTCGAAGGCCAGGGCGTGCAGCGCGGTGACATCGTGGCGTTGCAACTGCCCAAAGGCCCCGAGCAGGTGATCGCCGTGCTGGGCATCCTGGCGTGCAGCGCCACCTACCTGCCCATCGGCGCCGACCAGCCCGAGGCGCGTTGCCGCAAGATCTGCCAGTCGTCCGGCGCACGCTTGCTGCTCACCCGCTTGCCGCACGCCGACACCACGTTGCAAGCGCCGCGCCCCGGTGCGATCAGCGACCTGGCCTATGTTCTATATACCTCCGGTTCCACTGGTGAGCCCAAGGGCGTAGAGGTCAGCCACCTGGCCGCCGCCAACACCCTGGAAGACCTGCAACGGCGTTTGCAGCTCAATGGCGAAGACCGAATCCTGGCGCTCTCCGCGCTGGAATTCGACCTGTCGGTGTTTGACCTGTTTGCCGCGCTGGCCAACGGCGGGGCGGTGATCCTCATCGAGCCCCAATTGCAACGCGACGCCCCACGCTGGCGTGAACTGGCCGTGCAGCACCGCGCCACTGTGCTCAATTGCGTGCCGGCGCTACTCGACATGTTGCTGAGTTGCGCCGACGCCCCACTGCCCCTGCGCGCTGTATTGCTCGGTGGTGACAAGGTCGCGCCGCAGTTGGCGCCACGTCTGTGGGCCCAGGCGCCCGGTTGCCGCTTCATGGCCCTGGGCGGCGCAACGGAAGCGGCGATTCACTCGACGCTGTTCGAAGTCGCCCCCGGCCAGGCACTGCACTGGCATTGCCTGCCCTACGGCAAGCCGCTGGATAACGTCAGCCTGCGCATCGTCGACCGGCATGGCCATGACTGCCCGGATTGGGTGGCCGGTGAACTGTGGATCGGTGGCGCCGGGGTGGCCGAGGGTTACCGTGGCGACCCGGTACGCAGCGCCGAACGATTTGTGCAGCACCAGGGCCTGCGTTGGTACCGCACCGGCGACAGTGCGCGCTACCACCCCGACGGCACGGTCGAGTTTCTGGGGCGCACTGACTTCCAACTCAAATTGCATGGCTACCGCATCGAAGCCGGTGAAGTAGAACAGGCGCTGCTGGCGTGCCCCGGCGTCGAACAGGCGGTGGCGCTGCTGGTCGGCCAGCACCTGGCAGCGGTGGTGCGCCTTGCAAATGGCCCGGAGCAGCCCACAGTGCTGGAGCTGCCGGACCTGGCCGAGCGCCTGCCGGCCTATATGATTCCCAGCCTGATCCTCGGCTGCGCGCAGTGGCCCCTGACAAGCAATGGCAAGGTGGATCGCAACGCACTCAACGGCTGGCTGGCCGACCACGGCAGCGCCGTCCCTGCCCAGCTGTCGCCGCCCTGCGGAGCCATCGAACAACAGGTGGCCCGCGCCTGGCAGCAATTGCTCGGCTGTGGCGAGGTCTGCCGTGAGCACAACTTCTTTGCCCTCGGTGGTGACTCCCTGAGCGCCACGCGCCTGGTGCGCCTGCTGGCCGAACAAGGGCTGGGGGGCGCACGGATCGCCCAGGTGTTTGCCAAGCCGGTGCTGGCGCAGTTCTGCACAGGCCTGCATCAACAGGCCCAGGCCGAAACACAACGCACCGTGGTACCGGACCTCGACCAACGTCACGCGCCCTTCCCCATGACCGAGGTGCAGCAAGCCTACTGGCTGGGCCGCGACCCCAGCCTGGTATTGGGCGGCGTGAGCTGCCACTTCTACCGCGAATACGACGTCGAAGACCTCGACCTGCCACGCCTGCAACACGCATTGGCACGCCTGATCGAACGCCACGAAACGCTGCGCACGGTGTTCGACCACACAGGCCAGGCACGCATCCTCCCCCAGGTGCCCACCTTCGTGATCGGCCAGCGCTACGCCTGCCTTGAAGACCTGCGCGAACACTGTGCCCACCGCGTGTTCGATCCCGCCCAATGGCCGCTGTTCGATGTGCAGGCGGTGACCCAGGGCCGGCACACGCGGCTGGCGATCAGCCTGGACAACCTGATTCTTGATGCCCTGAGCATCCTGCGTTTCTATGCCGAACTCGACGCGCTGTACCGCGAGCCGACGCTGGCCCTGGCACCGCTGCAGCTTTCATTTCGCGACTATCAAGTGCAATCCCGTGTGGAACCTGACGAATTGCACGCCGCGCAACAGTTCTGGCAGGAACGCCTGCCCACGTTGCCGCCGCACCCGCAACTGCCCCTGGCAACCGACCCCGCCAACCTGGGCCAACCGCGCTTCGAGCGCCTGCAAGGGCAGGTCAAGGCCGATGCCTGGCAAGCGATCCTGGCCAAGGCCCAGCAACACGGCCTGACTGCTTCGGCGGTACTGCTCTGCGCGTTTGCCGAAACCCTCGGGCGCTGGAGTGCGCGCCCCGACCTGAGTCTCAACCTGACCCTGTTTGACCGCCGGCCGGTGCATCCGCAGATCGATCAGGTCATGGGCGATTTCACCTCCCTGACCCTGCTCGGCTATGCGCCCAAGGTCGGCGAACGCTGGATCGACCGCGCACGGCGCACCCAGCAGCAACTCGGCGATGCGCTGGAACACCGCTGCATCGGTTCGGTGAACTTGCTGCGTCAACTGGCGCGGCAACGCGGCGAACAGCAGGTCAACATGCCGGTGGTCTTCACCAGTGCCCTGGGGGTGCCGGATGGCACCGCCGCACCGGTAGACGGGCCGTTCGCCCGGCAGGTATTCGGCCTGACCCAAACCCCACAGGTATGGCTCGATCATCAGGTGGTGGAAGCCGACGGCGGCATCGCCCTGAACTGGGACCGCGTGGTCGGCCTGTTCCCCGAAGGGCTGGTCGAAGCCATGTTCGACGCCTACCTGCGCAGCCTCCACTGGCTGGCCGAACACGCCTGGGACGACGCGCCGCCAGACTTGCTGCCCCTGGCCCAGGCGCAACTGCGCGCCCAGCTGAATGCACCCGGCCCCGGCGTGCCGGGTGATCCGACCTTGCATCAGGGCTTTTTCCAGCATGCGCACCACGCCCCGCATCGCCCTGCGCTGTTGTGGGGTGAGCATGACAGCCTGAGCTACGGCGAACTGGCCGAACGGGCGTTGCGCATCGCCCGTAGCCTGATAGACGCAGGGGTGACAGCCGGTGACCTGGTGGCGGTGTCCCTGGCCAAGGGCCCGCAACAGATCGCGAGTGTATTGGGCGTGCTGGCCGCCGGCGCCGCCTACCTGCCAGTGGGTGTCGACCAGCCGTTGCAGCGTTGCCAGCGCATCCTGCAACAGGCCGGCGTCAGCCTGATCCTTGCCGAGCACGACCCGCAACTGCCGGGCGTCAAACATCTCAAGCCGACCCAGGCGCAAAGCGCTGAACCGCTGCACGCGCCGTTACCCGTGAGCGCCAACCAACTGGCCTACGTGATTTACACCTCCGGCTCCACCGGCCAGCCCAAGGGCGTGGAAATCACCCACCGCGCCGCCATGAACACCGTGGCCGAGATCAACCGCTGCTACGGCATCGACGCGTCGGACCGCGGCCTGGCGCTATCGGCGCTGGACTTCGACCTGTCGGTGTATGACGTGTTCGGCCTGCTCTCGGTGGGCGCCGCCCTGGTGTTGATCGACGAAGACCAGCGCCGCGACGCCCGCGCCTGGCTCAAGGCCCTGCGACACCACCGCGTGAGCCTGTGGAACAGCGTACCGGCGCTGCTCGACATGCTGCTGGAAGCCAACGCCCTTGAGCGCCAACCCCTGGCGCTGAAGGTGGCCCTGCTGTCGGGCGACTGGATCGGCCTCGACCTGCCGCAACGCCTGCGCCAACAAGCCCAGGATTGCCGCTTTATCGCCCTGGGCGGCGCCACCGAAGCGGCGATCTGGTCCAACCATTACGAGGTACGGCAACTGTTGCCGGGCTGGCGCTCGATCCCCTACGGCGTGCCGCTGGCGAACCAGGCTTACCGCGTGGTCGACGCCCTTGGCCGCGACTGCCCGGACTGGGTCACGGGCGAGTTGTGGATTGGCGGCGCCGGCGTCGCACGCGGCTATCGCCATGCGCCGCAATTGAATGCCGAGCGCTTTGTCGAGGGTTGGTACCGCACCGGCGACCTGGGCCGCTACCACCCGGGTGGGTTGCTGGAGTTTCTCGGGCGTGCCGACACCCAGGTGAAGATTCACGGCCATCGTATCGAGCTGGGGGAAATCGAAGCCGCGCTGGCCCGTCATCCCAGCGTGAACCGTGCCGTGGTGCTGGTCGAGGATCAGCGCCTGCTGGCTGCTGTCACCGCCAGCACCTGCGCCGAGGTGCTGGCCAAGCACCTGGTGCAATGCCTGCCCGCCTATATGCGCCCGGAACAGATCCTGGTGCTGGAACGCCTTCCCCTGAGCAGCAATGGCAAGGTAGATCGCCGTGCCTTGCTTGCGCCATTGGCGGCGGCTGCCCGGTCCCACTGCGCCGTGGATGAAGCCCCGCTGAGCGCCGCAGAGCAACTGGTCGCCGAGCTGTGGCAGCAATTGCTCAACGTGCCCAGCGTGTCGCGCCACGACAATTTTTTCCGCCTGGGCGGCGACAGCCTGCTGGCCACGCGGTTTCTCGAAATGCTGCGCAGCCGTGTTGGCCTGGAGTTGCCCATGGGCCAGTTGTTCGGCGCCGCCAGCCTGATGGAAGTGGCCCACGCGGTAGAGCGCCAACCCACCCCGCACACCGTTGAAGAGGGCGTCATCTGATGCCCGCGCAACCTGCCCTTATCCCAGGAGCTGCCCCCATGCCCGCCGCCAAACTGTTAAGCGAACTCAAGTCCCTGGGCGTCGAACTCTGGCCCCAGGATGGTCAACTCAAATTCCGCGCGCCCCAGGGCCTGCTCGACGCCGAGCGCCTGGCGCAACTGCGCGAGCACAAGCAGCAGATCCTGCACCTGCTGCAAACCCAGGAGCGGCCCCAGGTAATGGCCGACCCGGCACAGCGCCACGCGCCGTTCCCGCTCACCGATGTGCAGAACGCCTACCTGCTCGGCCGCCAGTCATCATTCGGCTACGGCAACGTGGCCTGCCACGGTTACCTCGAACTGAGCTGGCCGAGCCTCGACCTGCAGCAGGTCGAACACGCCTGGAACCGCCTGATTGCCCGGCACGACATGCTGCGCGCGGTGATCGCCAGCGAAGGCTCCCAGCGCGTGCTGGCCGAAGTCGCCCATTACCCGGTGGAAGTCGCCGACCTGCGCGGCGCCACTCGTGAACAGCACCAGCACGCCGTGCAGCAGATACGTGAGGCCATGGAGCAGAAGCTCTACCCTACCGATATCTGGCCGTTGTTCGAATTGCGCCTGAGCCGCAGTGACAGCGGCGACACCCTGCACTTCTCCATGGACTCATTGATTGCCGACTGGGCCAGCGCGCAACTGCTGTTCAATGAACTGGAACAGCTACTGCACGACCCCCAGGCCAGCTTGCCCAGCCTGGACATCACCTTTCGCGACTACCTGCTGGCCGAACGGGGCCTGCTCGAAGGCAGCCGCCACCAACGCGACCGTGACTACTGGATGGCGCGTATCGATGAACTGCCCCCCGCCCCGCAACTGCCGGCGCCCCTGAGCGGCGAAGACACCAGCGTGCCACGCTTCCAGCGCCACTGCGCGCAACTCGACGCGCAACCATGGGCAGCCTTGAAAAGCGCCGCCGGCGCCCTCGGCCTCACCCCGTCCATCGTGGTGCTCAGCGCCTACGTCGGCACCTTGCAACGCTGGAGCCAGCAACCCACCTTCAGCCTCAACCTGACACTGCTCAACCGCTTGCCGCTGCATCCGCAAGTGGGTCAACTGGTTGGGGATTTCACCTCGGTCAGCCTGTTGCAGGTCAATGATCCCCAGGGCCAGGATTTCACCAGCCAAGCACGCCAACTGGGCAATCAACTGTTTGCCGACCTGGAGCACCGGCTGTTTTCCGGCATCCAGGTGATGCGCGAAATCGGTCGCCGGCGCGGGCGTGAAGCGGCGTCCATGCCGGTGGTGTTCACCAGTGCTATCGGCCTGGCGATCGAACCACCTCCCGCCAGCCAGCGACAGGTCGGCCACGGCATCACCCAAACTCCGCAGGTGACCCTCGACTGCCAGGTGATGGACGACGCGCAGGGTTTGCACATCCACTGGGATGTGCGCCAAGGCGTGTTCCCCGACGGCCTGATCGAAGACATGCAGCAGGCATTCGTCGCCGAGTTGCAGTTACTGGCCCTCGACCCGGCCGCCTGGGACCACCCCATGCAAGTGCCGTTGCCGGCCTGGCAACAACGTGAGCGCCTGGCCGCCAATGCCACCGCCGCGCCGCTGCCCACCGGCCGCCTGCATGACAGCCTGCTGAGCATGGCCTGGGAACAGCCGCAGGCCCTGGCAGTGATCGATGCCCACGGCAGCCTGACCTACGCCGCCCTGATGGAGCGTGCCTTGGCAGTCGCTGCTGCCCTCAGCGCCGCCGGTTGCCGCGCCCAGGAACCGGTGGCGATCCTGATGCCCAAGGGCCGTGACCAAGTGGTGGCGGCCTACGGCGTACTGCTGGCCGGCGCCGCCTACCTGCCTCTGGACAGCCATGCCCCGGCCGCCCGCCGCGACCGCGTGCTGCACAGCGCCAAGGTGCGCCACGTGCTCGGCCAGTCCCAGGCCCTGCCCCACACGCCATTGCCGGAGGGCTTGCACTGGCATGCCGTGGATCAACTGGCGCCGACCACTTCGGACTTCCCGGCACCGCACGGCAGCCCCGACGATCTCGCTTATGTGATCTACACCTCAGGCTCCACCGGTGAACCCAAGGGCGTGATGATCAGCCATCGCGCTGCGCTCAATACCGTGCAGGACATCAACCGGCGCTTTGCGGTCAACGCCGCCGACCGCGTGCTGGGCCTGGCGCAACTGAGTTTCGATTTGTCGGTGTATGACCTGTTCGGCCCCCTCGCGGTGGGCGGCACCCTGGTGCTGCCCGACCCGGCACGCGGCGCCGACCCGTCGCACTGGGCCGAGCTGGTGCAGCGCCATCAGGTGACGCTGTGGAACTCGGTACCGGCGCAATTGCAGATGCTGGCCCACTACCTGCAAGCCGAGCCGCGCCCCCTGGACAGTCTGCGCCTGGCGTTGTTGTCGGGTGACTGGATCGCGCTGAACCTGGCGCCGCAACTGCACGCGCTGTTGCCGGGCCTGGCCCTGGTGGCCCTGGGCGGCGCCACCGAGGCTTCGATCTGGTCCAACCTGCACCCCATCGGCGCAATTGACCCCGCATGGCGCAGCATTCCCTACGGCTTGCCGCTGGCCAACCAGGGCTTTCGCGTGCTGGACAACCAATGGCGCGACGTGCCGACCTGGGTGCCGGGTGACCTGTACATCACCGGCGTCGGCCTGGCCCAAGGTTACCTGGGCGACCCGGCGTTGACTGAGGCACGCTTCTTTGCACACCCGCTCGACGGTCAGCGCCTGTACCGCACCGGTGACCGTGGCCGCTATCTGCCGGGGGGTGAACTGGAGTTCCTCGGCCGTAACGACGGCCAGGTCAAGATCCGTGGACATCGGGTGGAACTGGGCGAAATCGACGCCGCACTGCTCTCCACCCCGGGCGTGGACAGCGCGGTCAGCCTGTTCAGCGACGAACTGCTGGCCTTCGTCACGCCTGCGCGGGCCGAACCCGAACCGCTATCCGGTGCGCCGTTGCTGACGGCGGTGCAGCGCTACGCCGACAGCCAGGTCGGCAGCTTTGACCCCCAACAGGTACGCGACTATCAGGCGGACCTCAGTGGCGCAGCGTTGAGTTCGATGCTGGACGTGATGCTCAAGGCCAATCTATTCAGCGGCGCGTGGCCCGAGCCGGATGCACCCACCATCCTGCAGGCCCTGCAAGCGCAGCCCCGCCATCACTGGCTGGTGCGGCGCTGGCTCGCGGCCTTGTGTGACGCGGGCCTGTTGCACCGTGAACAGTCCCGCTATCGCCTGCTCGACAGCGCGCCAAACCCGGCGCTGGCCTGGGGCCGGGTGGAACAGGCGGTCGCATCCGGGCTGTGCAGCCAGACGCTGCTCGACTACCAGCTCAACCACGTCGGGCAACTGCAAAAACTGCTGCGCGGCGAGGTCAACCCGTTCGACCTGTTGTTCCCTCAGGGCGAGCAAGACCTGGCATTGCAGCTGTATGGCGGGGATGCCGTGTCGCGCTACAACAACCACAGCATCGCTGCGCTGATCAACCGCCTTGCTACCCACCACGAAGGCGACGGCCCGCTGCGCATCCTCGAAATCGGCGCGGGCACCGGCGCTACCAGTGCGCCGGTGATCAGCCTGCTCGATGGGCTCGAAGTGGATTACCTGTTCACCGACATGACCGCGTTTTTCCTGCCGGCGGCCAGGCAACGCTTTGCCGACCACGCCTGGGTGCGTTATGGCGTGCTGGACATCGATCAGCCCATCCGCCCCCAGGGCCTGGCCAGCAACAGCGTGGATATCGTGCTGTGCGCGGGCATGCTCAACAGCGTCAAGGACATCGACAACGCCCTCGGCCAGATCACCGAACTGCTCAGCCCGGGTGGCTGGCTGGTGTTCAGCGAGCCGACCGGCGAATGGCCGCCGATTCTACTGACCCAGGGCTTCATGATGACGCCGTCAGACAGCGATCACGACCAAGGCCGCAGTGGCTTGTGCAGCGCCGACACCTGGCGTGAGCGTATCCAGGCATTCGGCGGCGAAAGCCTGCCGGCCCTGCCCCACGCCGACCACCCGCTGGCGGCCCTGGGTATGCAAGTGTTCGCCGCACGCTTCAAGGCCGGGTTCCAGCGCCTGAGCGTCGACAGCCTGCGCAGCGCTCTCGCGCAACGCCTGCCGGACTACATGCTGCCAGCGCATGTGCAAGTACTCGACCGCCTGCCCTTGACCGCCAACGGCAAGGTCGACCGCAAGACCCTGGCCAACTGGCGCCCCGCCGTGGATACCCAAGCCGCCAGCAGCGAGCAGGTACCCAGTGACCCACTCACCGCGCAGCTGTGCCAAGTGTGGGCCGAGGCCCTGGGCCTGGCGCAGATCGGTGCCGACGACAGTTTCTACGAAAAAGGCGCCGACTCGCTGATCCTCGCCCGGGTCGCCGGCCAGTTGCGCGAACAACTGCCCCAGGCGCAACGCCTGAGCTACGACGCCTTGTTGCGGCAGATGCTCAACGAGCCGACTGTCAGCGCACTGGCGCGCCTGCTCAGCCATGGAGAAAGCGCACCGTCTGCGGTCAAGCCCGGCGATTCCCAGCGTTCATCCAACAGCAACGCCCTGGTGGTGCCCTTTGGCGGCGGCGACGTCGGCCCGGTGCGGGTGATGTTCCACGCGGCCCTCGGCACCCTGGATTATTTCCAGCACCTGGGCCGTTCACTCGCCGCTCAGCAGGCCGGCCCGGTGATCGGTTTTGCGGTGGCCGACACCGCGCAGTACCTGGCCCTGGAACCCAAGCGCCTGATTGAAAGCGTGGCCCAGGACTACGCCGAACGCTTGATCGCCGACGGCCATCAGCGCTTCCAGTTGATCGGCTACTGCCTGGGCGGCCTGCTCGCCACCGAAGTCGCCCGGCGCCTGCTGGAACGTGGCATGGAGGTGGTGGACCTGAGCCTGATCGACAGTATCCCGATGTTTATCGACACCGACGAAGAGCTGGCCTATGAGGCGATCTTCGTGCCCAACCTCAACCTGGACCCGGTAAAGACCGTGTTCGGCGCGCATATCGAAGACTACGACGTGTACCGCGCCATCGACCTGCTGATGGCCCGCGACAACCGCCGCGTACCCGCCGGGGCTATGGCTGCCTTGGGCGGCGACCCGGGCCTGGACGCGCTGGCATTGGCGGTGCAGCAACAGTCGGCGCGCAGCCAGGAAGAGCGCCTGGCCGAGTATGCGCGCCTGGCCTCCGGCCAGGCCGGGGTGCCCATCGGCCCGGAGCTGGTGCCCACGCTATTCCGAGTATGCCGCCACAGCATGCGGGCGGCGCGGTTCGACCCGCCGCCGTTCCTCGGCAACATGACCTACCTGCGCTGCCTGGAGCAGCAATCGTTCGGGATCACCGGCGGCGTCGGCCATCTGGCGGCGCCGTTCTGGGAGGACGCGTGCCTGGGGCAATTTAACCTGATCGACGTGCCGGGCAACCATTTCAGCGTCATCGAGCCACCCCACGTGCACACCGTCACCGCGCACCTGCTTGAGGCCCTTCGGAAAAACTCATGAGCACCGCACTCGATACCCTCAAACGCCCGGTCAACCGCCTGATCCGCCTCGGTGTGGTATTCGCCGCCGTCGGCGCACTGGTCAACCTGGTGCCCTTTATCGGCCTGACCGAACTGGGCCGCTTGCTGCTGGCCGGCAATGCCCACAGCCACACGTTGTGGCTGTGGGCGGCGCTGGTAGTGGTCGCCCTGAGCCTTGGCTGGATGGCCAGCGGCGTAGCGCTGTGGCTGACCCACCTGGCCGACCACCGCCTGCAATCGAGCTTGCGCGAAGCCATGGTGCGCAAGCTGGGGCGCGTGCCGCTGGGCTGGTACACCGACACCACCTCCGGCGCGGTGCGCAAAGTGGTGCAGGACGACCTGGAAGACCTGCACCACCTGGTTGCCCATCACGCAGTGGAAGTGACGGCGGCGATAGTCACCCCGCTGGCAGGGCTGATCTGGTTGGCCACATTGAACTGGCGCCTGGCGCTGCTGGCGGTGCTGACCCTGCCGATCTACGCGGTGGCCTACAGCCTGATGATGCGCGGCTTCGGCGCCAAGATGCAGTTGCTCGACAAGAGCATGACCCGGGTCAGCGCGGCGATTGTCGAGTTTGTCCACGGCATTGCCGTGGTCAAGGCGTTCGGCCAGGTGGGCCAGGCCCATCGCAGCTATCAGCAGGCGGTCGACCAGTTCAGCACGCAATACGCTGGCTGGGTGCGGCCGCTGCTGCGCCTGGAAGCGTTTTCATCGATGGCCCTGAGCGTGCCGGTAATTCTGTTGGTGAGCCTGGGGGTGGGCAGCCTGTTGCTGGCCCAGGGTTGGATTACAGCGCTGGAGTTGTTCGCCGAAACCCTGGTAGCCGTGGTGATTCCGCAGTCGTTGCTGGTGATCAACCAGAGCCTCACTGCCCAGCGCACTGCCCTCGCGGCCGCCGACCGCATCGAGGCGCTGCTTGAGGTTGAGGAACTGCCCACGCCCAAGGTGTGCAGGATGCCCCAGGGCAGTGATATTCGCTTTGAACAGGTGCAGTTCGGCTATGACCCCGAACACCTGATCCTCAATGGCGTCGACCTGCACTGCCCGGCTGGCAGCGTCACCGCGCTGGTGGGTGCCTCCGGCGCGGGCAAATCGACCCTGGCCAAGTTGGTACCGCGCTTTCACGACGTCAACGCCGGGCGGGTCTGCGTGGGTGGTGTGGATGTGCGCGAGATTGACCCGCGCCAGCTGTATCAACACGTGGGGTTTGTGTTGCAGGACGCGCAACTGGTGCACGGCACCGTCGCCGACAATCTGCGCCTGGGCCGCCCCGAGGCCAGCGATGCCGACGTCGAGGCAGCGGCACGCTCCGCGCAGATTCATCAACGCATCCGCGCCCTGCCCCGCGGCTATCAGTCGGTGATCGGCGAAGACGCGATTTTTTCCGGCGGTGAAGCCCAGCGCTTGTCCATCGCTCGCACGCTGCTGGCCGATACGCCGGTGCTGATCCTCGATGAAGCCACCTCCCACGCCGACCCCGAATCCGAAGCGCTGATCCAGGATGCCCTCTCTGCCCTGGCCCGCGGCCGCACGGTGCTGGTGATTGCCCACCGTCTGGCGAGTATCTGCGGCGTCGACCAGATCGTGGTGCTCGACCAGGGCCGCGTGCTGGAAAACGGTACTCACGAGCAATTGCTGGCGGCGAACGGCACCTATGCCCGCCTGTGGCGCGCCGGCACCGAAACCACCGCCCCCGACCTGGAGATGTCCTTGTGATCCGCAGCCTCGTGACTTTATTGGGCCCGGCCCACGCCGCACGCCTGTACCGCTACCTCGCCTGGCTGGTGACCAGTGCCGTGTTGCAAGGGCTGGCCGTGGCGTTGCTGGTGCCGATCCTGCACGCGCTGTTTGCCGGTGACCTGCACAGCGCGTCCCTCTGGCTGGCTGGCCTGGCGGCGATGGTGGTGCTGACCTGCATCGCCCATTACCAGCAGGCCATGAAGGGCTTTGCCCTGGCGCTGCTGGTGTTGACCACCTTGCATGACCGCCTTGGCCAGCACCTGGTCAGCCTGCCGCTGGGCTGGTTCAACTCCGAGAAGGTCGGGCGTCTGTCGCGCAGTGCCACCAGCGGCACACTGATGGTCACCGGCTTGTTTGCCCATTACCTGGGGCCGGTGGTGTCTGGCGTGGTAGTGCCGGCTACCGTGGCGCTGACCCTGTTCGTGTTCGACTGGCGCCTGGGCCTGACCGCCTCATTGTGCGCGCCGCTGATCTACTTCACCCATCACTGGTCGGCCGCCGCCATCGGCAGCAATGATGCGCGCGTGGAAGCCGCCGCGACTCTGGCCGGTAACCGCGTGGTCGAATTCGCCCGCTACCAGCCAGTGCTGCGCGCCTTTGGTCGCACCCAGGACGGCTACGCGCCGTTGCAGGCCGCCAACCTGGCGCAGAAACACGCGGGCGGCTCGATGCTGTCGCAGACCTTTCCCAAGTTGCTGGCCGGTGGCCTGACCGTACAACTGGCGTTTGCGTTGCTGGTGGGCGTAGGCGTCGCCCTGGCCGCCCATGGCGAAATCGACGCCATCCAGTTGGTCGCCTTACTCGCTCTGGCGGCACGTTTTGTCGGGCCGCTGGCCGAAGCGGCGGCGCGCAGTGGTCTGTTACGCATGGCCGCTAACGACCTGGAGCAACTGGTGGGCATCCTGCGCGAGCCGCCGCTGCCGGAACCCGCGGTGAGCCAACCGCTGACGGCACCCGGCACCCTGGCCTTCGACAAGGTCAGCTTCGGGTACCCCAGCGGACCAAAGGTGCTGCATAACCTGACCTTCAGCGCACCGGCGCATTCGATGACCGCGATTGTCGGCGCCTCGGGCTCGGGCAAAACCACTGTCACCCGCTTGTTGATGCGCTTTTTCGATGCCAGCGAGGGCAGCGTCAGGGTTGGCGGTGTAGACGTACGCGAGCTGTCCAACGCAGCGCTGATGGCGCAGTTGTCCCTGGTGATGCAGGACGTCTACCTGTTCGACGACAGCCTGGAGGCCAACATCCGCGTCGGCAGCCCGGACGCCAGCGCCGAGCAAGTGGCCGAAGCGGCGCGATTGGCCGGTGTGGATGAAATCGTCGCGCGCCTGCCCCAGGGCTGGAACACCCCGGTAGGCGAAGGTGGCGCGGCGCTGTCCGGCGGCGAACGCCAACGGGTATCCCTGGCCCGGGCCCTGCTCAAACGTGCGCCCATCGTACTGCTGGATGAAGCCACGGCGGCCCTGGACCCGCACAACGAAGCCTTCGTGCAGACGGCGATTCACGCCCTGATGCAAAACGCCACAGTACTGGTGATCGCCCACCGCCTGCCCACCATCATGGCCGCCGACCAGATACTGGTGCTGGATGAAGGCCGATTGGTGGAATCGGGGACGCACGCACAATTACTTGCCCAAAACGGTCGTTACGCAGGGTTCTGGCATGACCGCCAGCGCGCCGGCGGCTGGCGCTTGAAAGCCGAGGCGCAGCCATGCTGATCGGGGTGTTGGGCGCCAGTGGCGACGTGGGGCTGGCCAGCGCCCAGGCGTTGTTGACGCTGGGAGTGAACGATCTGCGCCTGGGCGGGCGCGATGCCGCCAAGGGCGCGCACTGCGTGCAGGTTCTCCAGCAGCAGTGGCCCCAAGCCCGTTTGCAATGGGCCGAAGTGGACTTCAACGATGCCGAGGCTTTGGCCACCTTCGCCCGTGGTTGCGCTGTGCTGCTCAACTGCGCGGGCCCCTCGTGGCGCGTGCAGGACCGTGCCGCGCAGGCAGCGTTGCAGGCCGACGCGCATTACGTCGACGCCGCCGGTCATATGCACCTCGACCCCGCCCAATGGCGTGGCCGCTGCGCGATATTGGGCGCAGGCCTGCAACCGGGGTTCACCGGCCTGCTGCCGCGCTGGCTGGCCGAGCAGGAATTCACCCAGGTGCGCAGCCTGACCAGCTATTTCGGCTTGCGCGATCACTTTACCGCCGTGGCTGCCGACGACTTTTTGCACGGTGCGGTGGACGGCAGCAGCGAGCCGTTGGCGGCCTGGCAACACGGGCGTCGCAGCCGCGCACTGCGGCGCCGGCGCGAGGTGTCGGTGCCGTGCTTTCCCGGCTCGGTTCACCTGCTGCCCTACCTGAACCTTGAGGGTGAACGTCTGGCCATGGACCTGAACCTGGACGTCGGCCAGTGGTTCAACGTGATCACCGACGGCTACGTGCTCAAGGCGTTTGACCAGGCTCACGGCTTGCCAAGGGCAGAAGCGGTGCAGCGCTTGTGCGAAGCCAGCCGCCTGGATCTCAGCGGCCAGGCGCCCTTCGTCACCCTGCTGCTGCAACTGGAGGGCCTGCACGATAGCGAGGTCCGGACCCGCAGCCTGGTGCTCAGTGGCGCAGGCAATGCGGCGCTCACCGCAGCCATGGCCGCGATCACGGTGATCAGCGTGGTGGAGGGTGAGATCAGCGCCGGCTGCCATGAAGCGGCCCAGGCCCTGCCGCCCGCCGCCAGCCTGGAGCGCCTGCTGTGCACCTCGGCGATTCTTAGCTTGAACCTGTTGCACGGCCCGCTCGATCAACTGCATGTCGCCCAAGAAGGTTGCCTATGAACACCGCCCTGAACGAGCTGGAACACTTGAGCCTGGGCGTGATGGCCCAGGTGTTACTGCACAGCCAGGCGTTGCCGTTGCAGGCGTGGCGCACTGCCGAGCACATCAACCAGGCCCTGGGCACGGCGGCCCGCCATGCCTGGGTGGTACGCCGCTGGCTGGCCGCGTTGACCCGTGCCGGCCTGCTGCACGAGGAAGGTAAACGCCTGGGTTGGCAAGTGCCCCCCGATGACCCGCAAGTGGGTGAACTGCCGCGCCTGTATGCCGCATTGGGCTTTCCAGCCAGCATGGCGCGCCTGCATACCCAAGTGATCGAATGCCTGCCCGACCTGCTGCGCGATCAGTTCACCCTCACCCACTTGCTGATGCTTGGCGGGGACCCGGTGAAGGTGATGGGCACCTACCAGCACAACCACTTCACTGCGGCGATCAATCAAGCCTTGGGGGCCCGGGCGCGACAAGTCAACGCCGCTGCCGGGCCGCTGCAGGTGCTGGAGCTGGGCGGCGCCGCCGGTTGCACCACCGCTACGGTGCTGACGGCGCTGCAAGAACGCGAGAAGGATTATCGCTTTACCGACATCAGCTCGCTGTTCACCAGTGCGGCCCAGCGTCAGTTTCGTCTTGAGCCGGGGATGCAGTTCGGCCTGCTCGATCTCAATCGCCGCTTCAGCGACCAGGGCATAGCGCCCCGCAGCCAAGACCTGGTGATTGCCGGCAACGCGCTGCACAACGCCCGCGACCTGCCCGACTGCCTCGGCCAGATCCGCACCAGTCTGCGCGACGGCGGCGTCTTGCTGTTCAGTGAATCCATCGCCGACAACCCGGCGATGCTGACCTTCATGCACCTGTTGCTGTCGCCGCCGGCCGATGCGCCGCTGCGTGCTGGCGATGAAGCCTTCATGGCCGTCGACGCGTGGCGCCAGGCCTTGCAGGTTGCAGGTTTTGAGTTGCTGGAGGTGTGGCCTGACGCGGGCGAACCGCTCGCTGCTGCGGGGCAGCGCTTGTTCCAGGCCAGAGGAGTTTGAGCATGAATATCGACACCTTGCTGATCGAACTGCCCGCCGGCAAGCACCCCTGGCGCTTGCCGGTCTTTACCGACCTGGGCCTGCATCAACAGGCCCCGGCCCGTTTGCTGGCAGTGCTCGAACGCCAGCGTCCGGCGGTGGTAATGATGAGCGCCGAACAACTGGAGCGTCTGCTGGACTTTCCCGCCCTGGCCCTGAGTGATCTGAGCCATCTGCAACAACTGTTGTTCATCAGCCTCCGACCGGGCGACTGGCAGTTGGCGGAACGGGCAGCGGCGCAGCTCGATTGCCACGTAGAGGGTTTTACCGATGACGGGCGCGACCTGGTCAGCGTCAAGCGTGAGCACCAGCGCTGGTGCCAGCGGGCACTGGAACATCCCCAGGTGAATGCGGTGGCGCTGCACGGCACGACGCTGTTCGCGGTGCCCCAGCCGTGCGAACCGGCGACAGTGGACGATCAGTTGGACGCGACCGCAGCCGCCGTCGATCAGCAGTTCAGCGTCACGCAGCTGACCGACGCCGTACAGTTGAACCAGCGCTTGAGCCACGCCGCCTTGCTGTCGATGCTCAATGGCCTGGAGCAGTGCGACCTGCTGCCCGCACCACTCAACGATGTGGCGCACAGCCTCGCCAATGCCGGCATCGCCCCCGGCCACCGCCCGCTCATCGCACGCTGGCTCGACGTGCTCCAAGCCGAGGATTTGCTGCGCTGCCAAGGCGACCACCTGCATCCCAGCCTCGACGCCAGCACCTGGAGCGACGCCAGCCTGGAGGGCATCTGGGCACAGTTGAGCCTGGACTGGGCGCGCAACACCGGCGGCAGCGCCACCCTCGATTACGCTCGCGACAACGCTCGCCAGTTGCCGGCGTTGATGCGCGGTGAGTGCGCGGCGGTGCACCTGCTGTTTCCCGAAGGCCGCACCGAACGTGCGGCGGCGTTGTACCGCGAAAGCCTGGCGGCGCAGTACCAGCATCGCGCCGTGGCTCACTGGATTGGCGCCTGGGCTGCGCGCCAGAGCGGCACCGAGCCCTTGCGGGTGCTGGAAGTCGGTGCCGGCACCGGTTCCACCACCCAGGCCGTAGTGCCGGCCCTGGCCAAGGTCACGGTGGACTATCTGTGCACCGACGTGTCGCGCTACTTCAGCGAGCAGGCCGCCGAGCGTCTGCACGCCTGGCCGTGGGTGCGCCACGGGGTGTTTGATATCGACCGCCCCGCCCCTGCCCAAGGCTATCGCACCCAGAGTTGGGACCTGATCGTCGCCGGGGGCGTGCTGAATGCCGCCCGCGACACCGAGCGCTCCCTGGCCACCCTGCTCGCCTTGCTCAAACCCGGCGGCTGGCTGGTGTTCAGCGAGCCGACCCAGGAGGAGTTCTGGGTGATGGCCTCCCAGGCTTTCATGCTCAACCAGGCCAGCGATGAGCGCGCGCTGAGCAGCAGTACCTTCCTCGACCTCAACCAATGGCAAACCGCCCTGGCCCGCGCCGGGTTCCAGGGCAATCGCAGCCTGCCCGCCGCCGACCACCCGCTGGCGTCGCTCGGCCATCGTGTGTTCGTCGCCCAAGTGCCCTGCCAACGCTTGAGCCGCGCCGCGCTGGCCGCGCACCTGGAACACCCAGACCTGCACCTGGAACTGCTCGACCGTTTGCCCGACCTGCCTACCGCCAAGGACTTGCCATGACCCCGCTGGCCTACCCTTTCAATGCCTTCACCGACCTGGAGCTCGCCGAGCCTTACCGCCATGCCCAGCAAGCACCGGGCCTGCTGCGTATCCAGATGCCCATCGGCGCGCCCGCCTGGCTCGCCACCCGCTATGACGATGTGCGCCTGGTGCTGGGCGACCGGCGCTTCAGCCGCAGCGAAGCATTTCGCCGCGACGATGCCCCGCGAGCATTCCCGCGAATTGCCGGCGGCATCGTGATGATGGACCCGCCGCAACTCACTCGGATCCGCTCCCGCGCCGCCCAGGCGTTTACCCGGCGGCGCGTCGAAGCACTGCGCCCCCATGCCCGGGCCTACGCCCATGAGTTGATCGACCGTATGCTCGCCGCCGGCCCGCCCGCCGACTTGGTTGGCGACTATGCCTTACCGTTGCCCCTGGCGTTGATTTGCGAGCTGCTGGGCGTACCGCTGCAAGACCGTGAACGCTTTAAGGTATGGAACGACTCATTGCTGTCGACCCGCGCCGAAGACGCCGCGTTGACCCAACAGCACTTGGGTGAACTGGCCGAGTACATCAAGGGCCTGGTCGCCGAGCGGCGCCGTCAGCCTCAGGACGATTTCATGACCGCCCTGGCCCAGGCCGATGACCAAGGCGAGCGCCTGAACGAAGACCAACTGCTGCTGTTGTGCATCGCCATCCTCGTCGCCGGCTACGAAGGCAGTGCTTCGCAGATCCCCAATTTCATTCTGGTGTTGCTGGACAACCCCGAACAGTGGCAACAACTCAAGGCCCATCCCGAGCAGATTCCGCAGGCGGTGGAAGAACTGCTGCGCTATATCCCGCTGGCGTCGGCGGCGATGTTTGTGCATTACGCCCTCGAAGATATCCAGGTGGGTGAAACCCTGGTTCGCCAGGGCGAAGCCGTTTTCGCGTCCATCGGTGCGGCCAACCATGACCCGGCGCGCTTTGCCGACCCGCAAACCCTCAACCTGCAACGCAATGCCGGCGGCCATTTCGGCTTCGGCCACGGCCTGCATCACTGCATCGGCTCGGCGCTGGCGCGGGTGGAGTTGCAAGAGGCGTTGCAAGCCTTGGTAGAACGCCTGCCCAACCTGCAACGCTGCGGGCAGGTGCAGTGGAAAACGGCGACGTTCTTTCGCGGTACCCACTGCCTGCCGGTGACCTGGTCATGAGCCGCGCTCGTCCACGCGTGATCGTCGCCGGCACCGCGTTCGGCCGCATCTACCTGCAAGCCTTGGCTCGTGCCCATGAGCGCTATGAATTGGTCGGCATCCTGTCGCGTGGCAATGCCTATTCAAAGGCCTGCGCCGATCACTACGGGGTGGCGCTGTACGAGGCCGTCGAGCAGGTGCCCGATAGCGTCGACATTGCCTGCGTGGTGGTGCGTTCCGGCGCCACCGGTGGCGTGGGCAGCGAACTGGCCCAGCAGTTCTTGCGCCGTGGCATTCACGTATTGCAGGAACACCCGGTGCATCACCGCGAAATCGCCGCGTGCATGCAGGCGGCGCGTCAGGGCCAGGCGGCCTATGCGGTCAATACGCTGTACCCGAATATCCTTGCGATCCGGCGTTTTCTGGCGGTAGCCGCGTACCTGCGTGAGCAACAAGGGCTGGCCTATATCGACGCGGCCTGTAACAGCCAGGTGGCCTACCCGTTGCTGGATATTCTCGGGCGCCTGGCCGGTGGTTTGCGGCCCTGGGTATTTGCGGCGCCGGCCGCCAGTGTCGGTGCGCAACCCTTCACGCGGTTGAACGCCAGCTTCAATGGCGTGCCGATCAGCCTGCGCGTGCAAAACCAGGTACATCCCCAGGACCCGGATAACCACTCGTTCCTGCTGCATCGCCTTGAAGTCGGCTGTGAAGGCGGCGTGCTGAGCCTGTGCGACACCCACGGCCCGGTGCTGTGGAACCCACGCCTGCACGCACCACGGGACGACACCGACCGCCTGATCATGGCAGGCAAAGGCAGTGAACGATTGGCCGGGCCGAGCATGGTGGTGCTCGACCCGCACATACCCGCCAGCTATCACCAGGTGTTCAACCAGCTCTGGCCCGATGCGGTCAGCCTCGCCCTGGATGCGCTGTGCGCCGACATCGCCGAACCGGCGCAGCGCCTGCGCAGCGGCATGTGGGCCACCGAGGTGTCGATGGCCTGGCGTGAAATGAACAGCCTGATCGGCATGCCGGAACTGATTGAACCGCCGATTCCCCGCGCGCTGCCGATGACCGAACTGCATCGCTGCGCCGACGCCGTACAGCCGCCTGGCGCTGACCCCAGCGCGCAACTCGTGGGAGCCCTGCCCTTTTGAACACTGCCCAATCCCGTTCGTCCTGCAGCCATGTGCTGCTGTGGGTTCGCGACCTGCACCAGGCGGTGGCGAACTTTCGCGCCGCCGGTTTCGAGGTCATCTACGCCACCGCCGAGGCCCGCGCGCAACACGCGCATATCTGGTTCAGCCACGGGCCGATCATCGAGCTGCTCACCACCCCGCGTCATGCCTGGTTGTTCAAGTGGCCCATCGACTGCCTGGCCGGGCGTGGCGCCGGGCGGCGCATGTTGCGCTGGGCTGCCCAGGGTGAAGGTTTTTGCGACCTGGCGCTGCTCTGCGATGATCTGGCCCTGGCCCCCCGTCTGACAAACCTGGCGGCCGGCGGCGTGGCCATGGGCCGTGTGGTGAAGTGGCAACGCACCTGTGCGGACGGCAGCCAGACGCGCTTTCGGTTTGTTTACCCACGGCATGAGCGCCTGCCGTTTCTGGTCACGCCCTATTCGCCCTCCCAGCACCCGCAGCGACTGATCCATCCCAACGGCGCCACGGGGCTGGCGGCCATTCACCTGGGCGTAAGCCCCGCCGATCACAGCGCCCTCAACCTGCTCGCGGGCGAAGACCCGATGTTGCACCTGCAACCCGCCGAATTTACCGGCGTACAGGCGGTGCAAGTCGCCGGCCTGGCGCAACCATTGACGTTACACGGTGCGCAATTGCTGAGCTGCCCGACTGCACATGGAGATAGCCATGCTTGATGGATTCACAGACTGGCCCGAAGATTTTATCCGCCGCTACCGCGAGCAAGGCTACTGGCAAGGCGTGCCACTGGGCCAACTGCTGCGTGAGCAAGCCCAGCGTACGCCGCAGCAAGAGGCGCTGGTGGACGGCAACCGACGCTGGAGCTACGCCGAGCTGGACCAACACGCCGACCGCCTGGCCGCTGGCCTCGCCGCGCGCGGGCTGGTCGCCGGCCAGCGAGTGCTGGTGCAACTGCCCAATATCGCCGAGTTTTTCAGCCTGACCTTCGCTCTGTTGCGCCTTGGAGCGATCCCGGTGTTTGCGTTGCCGGCCCACCGCGAACATGAATTGGCCCACTTGGCGCACCTTAGCCAAGCGGTGGCCTATGTGATTATCGACCAGCACCTGGGCTTCGATTATCGGCCCCTGGCGCGTACGTTGCGTAGCCAGGTGTCGAGCCTGCAACAGGTGTGGGTGGTAGGCGCAGCCGAGGAATTCGTGGCCCTGGCCGACTGCGTCGCCACCCCCCACCCGTTCCCGGCGCCGGACGCTCGCGATGTGGCGGTGCTATTGCTGTCCGGCGGCACCACTGGCCTGCCCAAGCTGATCCCACGCACCCATGACGACTATGCGTGCAATGCCCGGCTGGCGGCGCAAGCCTGCGGTTTCGACCGCCACACCCGTTACCTGGCGGCGCTGCCGGTGGCACATAACTTCCCGCTGGCCTCGCCGGGCGCACTCGGGGTGTTCAGTGTCGGCGCCACCTTGGTACTGGCGCCGGAACCAAGCCCCGACACCGCCTTCGAACTGATCGAGCGCGAACGCATTACCCACACGGCGTTGATTCCGCCATTGGTGTTGCTGTGGCTGGAAGTGGCGCAATGGTCCGACAACGACCTCAGCAGCCTGCAATGGCTGCAAGTCGGTGGCGCACGCCTCAAGGCCGAGATCGCCGCACGCATCCGCCCCACCCTGGGCTGTGGCCTGCAACAGGTGTACGGCATGGCCGAAGGATTGCTGTGCTTTACCAGGCTGGATGACCCGCAGGCGCTGGTCTTCGACACCCAGGGCCTGCCGCTGACCGCTGCGGATGAGATCCGTATTGTCGATGCCGACGATGTGCCGGTGGCTCCCGGCGCCGTCGGTGAATTGCTGGTGCGCGGGCCCTACACCATTCGCGGTTACTACAACGCTCGCGAGCACAACCAGCGCGCCTTTACCGCCGATGGCTTTTATCGCAGCGGCGACCTGGTACGGCGCCTGCCCGAAGGGCATTTGATCGTCGAGGGGCGCAGCAAGGATGTGATCAACCGGGGCGGCGAAAAGATTCCGGTGGAAGAGATCGAGAACCTGCTGCTCGGCCATCCGCTGATCCGCGATGTGGCACTGGTGGCGCTGGCCGACGAGTTGCTGGGTGAGCGCAGTTGCGCCTGCGTACTGGCCCACAGCGCGCCATTGGACCTGGCGTCGATCAACGCCTGGCTGCGCGAACGTGGGCTGGCGGCCTACAAGTTGCCAGACCGCTTGCAGGTGCTGCGCGAGTTTCCGCTGACGCGCCTGGGCAAGGTCAACCGCAAGGCCCTGGCGGAACAGGTGCTGGCCTTATGAGCCCGTGGCTACGTGTATTGCGTGAGGGGCAACAGCCCCGCGCACGCCTGGTGTGCCTGCCCCACGCCGGTGGCAGCGCGAGCTTTTTTCGGCCGTGGCTGGCGCATTTGCCGGGTGACATTGACCTGTTGGCAGTGCAGTACCCCGGGCGCGAAGAGCGCTTCAACGAAGCGCATATCCCATGCCTGGCGACCCTCGCCGAGCACATCAGCCAGGCGTTGCTGACCTTGCCTGCGCGGCCCCTGTGGCTGTTCGGCCACAGCATGGGCGCAGCGCTTGCCTATGCCGTGGGCGCACTGCTGGAAGCCGCCGGGGTAGGCCCTGATCACGTGTTTGTCTCGGCCCATGCACCGCCGCACCGGCAACCGTCCAGCGACCTGCATCGCCAGGACGACAGCGCGTTGATTGCCGACATCCTGCGCCAGGACGCCCAGGCCGCCGACCTGTGGGCCAACCCGCAGTTACGCACGCTGTTTCTGCCGGCATTGCGCAGCGACTACCAGGCCATCGAAACCTGGCGCCCCGCGAACCTGCAGCCGTTAACGGCACCGCTGGACGTGCTGCTGGCCCGCGATGACGCCGAAGTCAGCCTGGAGCAGGCTCGCGCCTGGGCCGACCTGAGCCGCCATACCCCGGACATCCGCCTGTTCGACGGCGACCACTTTTACCTCAAGCATCAGCCGCGACCGGTGATCGACCACCTGTTGCAGCGCACCGCCTACCTTCAGGGAGACGCACGATGAAAACCCCGGAACACTGCACTGGCCTTCACGACATTCGCCATGCCATCGACAGCCTCGACAAGCAGATCATCGACGCCCTCGGCCTGCGCATGCAATACGTCAAGGCCGCCTCCGCATTCAAACCCGACCAGGCCAGCATTGCCGCACCCGATCGCGTTGCGGCGATGTTGCCCCAGCGCCGGCAGTGGGCGCAGGAGGTCGGGCTGGATGGAGAATTTGTCGAGGGCCTGTTCAACCAGATCATCCACTGGTACATCGCCGAGCAGACGGCCTTCTGGCTACAGAAAAAGAGCCAGTGCGTATGAACGCGGCCGATTTGCTCAAGACCTTCCAGGCCGCGCACCAACGGGCGGTGGCGTACCAGCGCCCCGTTATTGCCGTCAGCGCCTACCCCGCGCCGACGCTGGCGCCCTTGGTAGTGTACAAGGCCCATCGCCAGGGTTTCTTCTGGTGTGCGCACTCGCCGGACTTAAGTTTGTTCGGCCTCGGCTGCACCTGGCAGATCGAAGCCTCGGGGCCCCAGCGCATGGCCGAAGTGGATCGCCAATGGTTCGCACTGTGCGCCGATGCGCTGGTGGACGGCCCGCATCCGCCCTTGCTGCTGGGCGGTATGCGCTTTGATGAGCAGCAGCCCTGCGCATCCCATTGGGCGCCGTTTGCCGATGCCAGTTTCCACCTTGCCCACTGGTTGCTCAGCGAGGACACCCACGGGCGCTGGCTACGCTGCCAGCGCGTGGTCGAGCCCGGCAGCGATCCTGCGGCCTTGGTGCAAGCAAGCCTGGCCGCCCTTGAACAACTGCTCAACCCAGCCACCCACGTTGCTCCTACCCCCCATGTATTGGAACGCGTCGCACTGCCGCGGGATCAATGGCAGGTCAAGGTCGAGACCGCCTTGCACGCCATCGCCCAGGGTGACTTGAGCAAGGTGGTGCTGGCGCGGCATATCGACCACCACCTGGACGCCGCGCTCGACACTGGCGCGGTGATGGGCCGCCTGCACGCTCGGCGTAACGCCTCGCACTTGTTCGCGATTCACCGGGGCGAACACTGCTTCATGGGTGCCACGCCCGAGCGGTTGCTCAGTTGCGAGGCGGGCCGTCTCACCACCCACGCCCTGGCAGGCAGCACCCGTCGTGGGTTCAAGCCCAATGAAGACCAAGTGCTGGGGGAACGTTTATTGGCCGACCCGAAAGAGCAGCACGAGCATCAACTGGTGGTGCAGACCATTACCCAAGCCTTGGGTGACAAGGTCAGCGACCTGTACGCCGCGCCGCACCCCGGCTTGCTGAAACTTGCTACCGTGCAGCATTTGAGCACGCCCATCACCGCAAGGCTCAACGCCGGCAAGCGCCTGCTGGACGGTATCCAGGCATTGCACCCTACCCCCGCCGTCGGCGGTTTACCGCGCGCGCCTGCGCTGGATTTTATCCGTGAACACGAAGGCTTTGATCGCGGTTGGTATGCCGCACCAGTGGGCTGGCTGGACGCCGAAGGCAATGGCGATTTTCTCGTGGCCCTGCGCTCGGCGCTGATCACCCCCAGGCACTGCCATGCGTTTGCCGGCTGTGGGGTTGTCGAGGGCTCGCTGCCAGCCAATGAGTACGAAGAAACCCAGATCAAGCTGGCAAGCATGCAACAGGCGCTGCAACCGACCTGCCCTGCTGATACTGACGTGGCGTACAGCCAAACTCGCGGCGAAACACCGTATGCAAGTACTGCGCAGAGGTGAAGCCGCAGCGGGCGGCGATGTCGGCGATGGCCAGGTCCTGGTTCTCCAGGCCCTTGGCGGCGGCGGCGAGTTTGAAGCGCAGGATTTCGTCATGCACGCTGCACCCGCGCACCTTGCGAAAGTGCGCCTCCAATGACGAGCGTGAGACCCCGACATAGGCGGCCACCTGGTCGGTCTTGATCCCCTGGCACGCGTACTGGCGGATAAACAGCAATGCCTGCATCACATAAGGGTTACCCAAGGGCTGATGCAGGCTGGAGGCCTGCACGTTGATCGCGTCCGGCGGCACCAGCACCTGCGTGCCGGTGCAGGGCTTGCCGTGCAGCATCTGATGCAGCAAGGCCGCGGCAGTACGGCCCATGGTCTCGGTGCCCTGGATCACCGAACTCAGCGGCACCCGCGTCAGGGTGCGAGTCAGCGGGTCGTTGTCGATCCCGATCAACGCCACCTCCTCCGGCACCGCAATGCCCGCCGTCAGGCAAGCTTGCAACAACTGCCGGGCGCGAGCATCGGTGACCGCGATAATACCGATGGGCTTGGGCAGGCTGTGCAGCCAGGCAATCTGCTGCTCCACCGCGCTGTCCCACAACGGCGCACTGGTGCCCAGGCCGCGATAGATCTCCACCGGCAAACCATCGCGTTGCACCAAGCCGCGAAAGGCTTTCTCACGCTCCTGCGCCCAGCGATTGGCCTGGGCCTCGGGCAGGCTGAAACAGGCAAACCGCGTCAGCCCGGCCTCGATCAAATGCTCGTAGGCCAGCTTCATCAAGGCATGGTTATCGGTCGCAACATAGGGAATGCCCTTGGGGTACGCGCTGACATCCTCGTAAGATCCCCCCACCGCCACCACCGGTATCCGACTCCCGGCCAACGCCTCGCCAATCAGCGGGTCATCGAAGTCGGCAATGATCCCATCGCCCTGCCAGCGCTCGATACCGCGCAGACGGCAGAGAAAATCCTCTTCCAGGAACAGGTCCCAGGAAGCGCGGGTGCTGCTCAGGTAATTGCCGATACCGGTGATGATCCCACGGTCGTAGATTTTGCTGCCGTTGAAGAGCAAGGCGATGCGGTGCACGGGCGGTAGGGTTTTCATTGTTTTTGTCCTGGGGCCGGTGGGTGCAGATTAGGCGGGCAGGTCGGGGTTCTCAATAGGTAGGTGGGAGAATTGGCAAGCATAAACAGTGCCTCGATTTGAGGTTTGCCTCGGCGTACCAACCGAAACCACAGATGCGGCAGGCTGAGGTTGGAAATGCCGAGGCTTTACAGTCATGTTTGTCGCCGTTCAAACTACCTAAACTTCAGCAGTGCAACGCCGATCAACATCCAAATGAAGGCAATGATCATTATCTTCAAATTAACGGTGAGGCGACGCTTTAAGTAAGGTGGAAAATTTTTCAGATCGACTGGGTCCAATTCTCCAAGAATGAGAGAAGCTTTCGGCCACATTATCATTCCAGTGATTTTCGACATTTCCAAGAGAGACCAAATCAAACCTCGTTTTCCGAGGCTTGGGCCCCAGATATAAATATAACGGCTATTCTTTAAGGCATCTTTTATCGCGTCCAAATGGCGATGGGTCAGGTAAAGGCTGTATGCAAAGGTCCAAGCTGCAAGCAGCATGGGGCCGCCCAGAAAAGCGATTGCAACCCACGGAGACCACGTGTCGATATTGCTCATGGTTGATTAACTTCGTAGAGTTTTTCTCCCATAGCCTCACCAGCCATCGCTCCTCCTGTCGTACCCACCCATGTGCCTGCTCCCACTATAGCCGCGACACAAACAACCCCGCCGATGCCTCCAGTCGCTACGCCGATCGCCATGCAAATAGAACCGCTGGCAGCACCCGCCATCACCCCGCTCAAAGCTCCAAGAGAAGCAGATCCCACAAATTTTCCTACTTCCGTAAACTTGACCTTCTCGCAAGCCGCACCAGAATCGCCATTACACACCTGCTGAATTGCCAACAACGAAGACACCCCACCAAGGCCTATACCGATATAACCACCTGCCTTCATATACTTCGTGGCACGACTAACCGCCTCCACATGAGCGGCATACCCCGGAATCTGCCCCGGCCCGCCCGCCTTGTCCCAGTGATGCACCAGGCTACGGCTGGAAATACCCAGGGCTGTTTTCAACTTCGGGTGATCGCCCAGCGTGGTTTGGCCACGCAAGCGGGTGGAGTTGAGCAAATGGGCATCCAGTTGACTCATAAGCCGCTGACGATCAGCAAAGAACTGCGGCGATCTAAGGTGGCCGTGCTGCCGATAGCTTTCCTGGTGCAGGCGCTCCATCGCCTGGAGTGTGTCGCGCAGATTACTCAGGTGCTTCTCCATCACCACCGCACTCACGCCGAGCCAGGTTGAGGTATGACCGATAAAGCCTGCGATCTCGGCGCCATGACGATACAGAAAGTCGGCCTCGTCTGGCGTCAGGGCATCCAAGGACGCATCGACGTGTCGAGCAGCCTGCATCAGCTGCGCTTCCTGATAGGTGCAGGAGGTATTGCTCGGATCGCTGAGCACGATCATTGAGCCGGCTTTGACATGGCCTTTATTGGGGTTCAAGGATTGAAACTTGCGCATCACCACCAGGTCGCGAGCCGGAAACAGCGAGGCCTCCAATGCTTCGCGGGTCATGCTTTCGGGCGCGATATAAAAACCTGGCTCCTGGCTTTGCAGGCCGGGGAATATAGCCAGGGGCAAATTGCTTGAGGGGGTGTGCGCAACTGAGTTGCTGCTGGCCGTTGTTCGGGCCGGTTCTGCTGCACTACGGGTGACTTGCAGTGCGGTGTTTCGGCTTTCATAGGTAGCTGTAAAAACCGAGGGAATCAGCCGGGCTTTGCACGGGCAGTCACTATGGCTGTCCAGCGTGCCGGCCATCAGCTTGCCGTGACTGTTCATGTAGTAAATGCCGCCGACGATCTTATAGGTTTTGCCATCTTTGCCACAGCTGACGCGATCACCTTCACGCGCGTGAAGGAGGCCATACAAGTTGATGCGACTGTCACCGTCCAGCACTTTGCCGCCACAGGTGGTTTTATCACCCAGGCCGATGAAATAACCTATGCTCATTGTGTTCCCTTAAATTCATTTCGAATGAACCAGCATGTTCTCAATAGGGCGTTGCGCCCTGGCCGGTTCATCACTCAATAGTGGGTAGGAAGTCTTCTGCCAGTGGTACGCCATGACGTTCGATAAAGACTAACGAGTCCTGAGGTGTATTAATGATCTGATCACCGTTACTGAGATAACTGCTTACCAACGCGAGATTGCTATTTGCTTCGCCCGAGCCGGTCACAATAAGCGCCTGAGTTCCGTCGGGGTATTCCACACAATCCCCCTTGTGCGCACCGCGTATTTGCGAACCATCCGCCAATCGAAATTCAAATGCCGAAGCGGTGTGCTTGATGACACCACCGTTACGGGTCTGACTGCCTTCGGCAGCGACTCGGTAAATAGCAATGGGCGGGTGAGCGATGCAATAAGTCTGCTGATCTTTAACGACCTGTAAAGCGCACTCATCAAAGGTGGATAATTGCTGCTCCGTAAATGGTGGGCTATCTAATTGGTTTAATAATTCAGGCGTCACATCATTGGTAAACAGCAAGGAGTGCGATGCGCTCATAGTTTCTTCCTTAATGGTTGGTTTTAGCTGACACCCCAAACTTTGAAGAGGCATATCCCCAACGTAAAGTCAGACGTTTCCTTTAATCCTGTACTCCCTGAGCCGTTCTGAGCCATTCACTCAAAATCGCACTCCCCTTTGGTGATTTTCATAATCAGCGGCCAAGGCGCCGTTGCTAGTATCCAGACACCGCCCAGAACAATAAGGAAACCGCCATGCCGTATTTCCCCGGTGTCGACAAGGTTCGCTTCGAAGGCCCTGCCAGCACATCCCCCCTCGCCTTTCGCCATTACGACGCCAACAAACTGATCCTCGGCAAACCCATGCGCGAACACCTGCGCATGGCCGCCTGTTACTGGCATACCTTTGTGTGGCCGGGGGCGGATATGTTTGGCATGGGTACGTTCAAACGCCCATGGCAGCGCAATGGCGATCCGATGGAGGTGGCAATCAGCAAAGCGGAGGCGGCCTTTGAGTTTTTCTCCAAATTGGGCATCGACTACTACAGCTTTCACGACACCGACGTAGCGCCGGAAGGCAGCTCGCTCAAGGAGTACCGCAACCATTTCGCACAGATGGTCGATCACCTGGAGCGCCATCAGGAACAGACCGGCATCAAGCTGCTGTGGGGCACCGCCAATTGCTTCAGCAACCCGCGCTTTGCCGCCGGGGCCGCGAGCAATCCCGACCCGGAGGTGTTTGCCTACGCCGCCGCGCAAGTGTTCAGTGCGATGAATGCCACGCTGCGTCTCAAGGGTGCCAACTACGTGCTATGGGGCGGCCGTGAAGGTTATGAAACCCTGCTCAACACCGACCTCAAGCGTGAGCGAGAGCAGCTCGGCCGGTTTATGCGCATGGTGGTGGAGCACAAGCACAAGATCGGCTTTACGGGTGACCTGTTGATCGAGCCAAAACCCCAGGAGCCTACCAAGCACCAGTACGATTACGACAGCGCTACGGTGTTCGGCTTCCTGCATGAGTACGGCCTGGAGAACGAAATCAAGGTGAACATCGAGGCCAACCACGCGACGCTGGCCGGGCACAGTTTTCATCATGAAATTGCCACGGCCGTGTCCCTCGGGATCTTCGGCAGCATCGACGCCAACCGCGGCGACCCGCAGAACGGCTGGGACACCGACCAATTCCCCAACAGCGTCGAAGAAATGACCCTGGCCACCTATGAAATCCTCAAGGCCGGAGGCTTCAAGAACGGTGGCTACAATTTCGATTCCAAGGTGCGCCGCCAGAGCCTGGACGAGGTGGACCTGTTCCACGGGCATGTGGCAGCCATGGATGTGCTGGCGCTGGCCCTGGAACGTGCGGCGGCGATGGTGCAGAACGACACGTTGCAGCAATTCAAGGACCAGCGTTACGCCGGGTGGGAGCAGCCATTGGGCCAGGCGGTGCTGGCAGGTCAGTTCAGCCTGGAATCATTGGCTGAACATGCGTTTGCCCACGAACTGAATCCGCAGGCCGTGAGTGGTCGACAGGAGATGCTTGAGGGGGTTGTGAATCGGTTTATCTACACCTGAGTGTCCTGTGGCGAGGGAGCAAGCTTTCTCGCCACAATGAGAGTCTTCACCTAGTGTCTTTCCAACAACAATAAAAGGACGCACCACCATGAAGTCATTCAAACGCACCCTGCTCGCAACTGCCCTGGCCCTGCTCGCCTTGCCGGTGATGGCCGATCCGGCCCATCCGAAAATCGGGTTTTCCATCGATGACTTGCGCCTGGAGCGCTGGTCCCGCGACCGCGATTACTTCGTCGCCGCCGCGGAAAAACTTGATGCCAAGGTCTTCGTGCAGTCCGCTGATGCCAACGAGCAAAAGCAAATCTCGCAAATCGAAAACCTGATCTCCCGTGGCGTCGATGTGATCGTGATCGTGCCGTTCAACGCCACGGTGCTGACCAACGCCGTAGCCGAAGCCAAGAAGGCCGGGATCAAAGTGGTGTCATACGACCGCCTGATCCTCAACGCAGACATCGACGCGTACATCTCGTTTGATAACGAAAAAGTCGGTGAGATGCAGGCCAACGGCGTGCTGCAAGCGGCGCCCAAGGGCAATTACTTCCTGCTCGGCGGCGCACCGACGGATAACAACGCCAAGGTGCTGCGCGAAGGCCAGATGAAGGTGCTGCAACCGGCTATCGACAAGGGCGACATCAAGATTGTCGGCCAGCAGTGGGTCAAGGAGTGGAACCCTACCGAAGCCTTGAGCATTGTCGAAAACGCCCTGACCCGTAATGACAACAAGATCGATGCCATCGTTGCCTCCAACGACGCCACCGCCGGCGGCGCGATCCAGGCCCTGGCCGCACAGAAGCTGGCGGGCAAGGTGCCGATCTCCGGCCAGGACGCTGACCTTGCGGCAATCAAGCGCGTGATCGACGGCACCCAGACCATGACCGTCTACAAGCCGCTCAAGCTGATCGCCACCGAAGCCGCCAAGCTCTCGGTGCAACTAGCGCGCAGCGAAAAGCCAACCTACAGCTCGCAGTACGACAACGGCAGCAAGAAAGTCGACACCATCCTGCTCACCCCAACACCGCTGACCAAAGCCAATATCGACGTACTGGAGAAGGATGGGTTCTACACCAAAGAGCAGATCGGCGGGCAATGACCGCCATGGCCACCGACTATCTGCTGCAAATGAACGGCATCGTCAAAAGCTTTGGCGGTGTCAACGCCCTCAATGGCATCGATATCAAGGTACGCCCGGGAGAGTGCGTCGGGCTGTGCGGTGAGAACGGTGCCGGGAAATCCACCTTGATGAAGGTGCTGTCGGCGGTCTACCCCTACGGTACCTGGGAGGGCGAAATCCTCTGGGACGGGCAACCGCTCAAGGCCCAGTCCATTCGCGAAACCGAGGCCGCCGGCATCGTCATCATTCACCAGGAACTGACCCTGGTGCCCGACCTGTCGGTGGCCGAAAACATCTTCATGGGCCACGAGCTGACCCTGCCCGGCGGGCGCATGAACTATCCGGCGATGCTGCAACGGGCCGAAGCCTTGATGCGCGACCTCAAGGTACCGGACATGAACGTGGCGCTGCCAGTGTCGCAGTACGGCGGCGGCTACCAGCAACTGGTGGAAATCGCCAAGGCCCTCAACAAGCAAGCACGCCTGTTGATCCTTGACGAGCCGTCCTCAGCCCTGACCCGCTCGGAAATCGAAGTGCTGCTGGGCATCATCCAGGGCCTCAAGGCCAAGGGCGTGGCCTGCGTGTATATCTCGCACAAGCTCGATGAAGTGGCGGCGGTGTGCGACACCATCGCAGTGATCCGCGACGGCAAGCACATCGCGACCACCGCCATGGCGGACATGGACATTGCACAGATCATCACCCAGATGGTCGGCCGCGAAATGAGCAACCTCTACCCCACCGAGCCACATGCAGTGGGCGAGGTGATTTTTGAAGCGCGCAACGTCACCTGCTACGACGTCGACAACCCCAAGCGCAAGCGCGTCGACGATATTTCGTTTGTGCTCAAGCGCGGCGAAATCCTCGGCATTGCAGGGCTCGTGGGCGCCGGGCGCACCGAACTGGTGTCGGCACTGTTCGGCGCCTACCCCGGCCGCTACAGCGCGCAGGTGTGGCTGGACGGCCAAATCGTCGATACGCGAACGCCGCTCAAATCGATCCGCGCAGGGTTGTGCATGGTGCCCGAAGACCGCAAGCGCCAAGGCATCATTCCCGACCTGGGCGTCGGCCATAACATCACCCTGGCTGTGCTCGACACCTACGCGCACCTGAGCCGCATCGACGCCGAAGCCGAACTGGGCAGCATCGACCAGCAAATCGCACGTATGCACCTCAAGACCGCCAGCCCGTTGCTGCCGATCACCAGCCTGTCCGGCGGCAATCAGCAAAAGGCCGTGCTCGCGAAAATGCTGATGGCCAAGCCCAAGGTGCTGATCCTCGACGAACCCACACGCGGGGTGGATGTGGGCGCCAAGTATGAGATCTACAAACTGATGGGCGCGCTGGCGGCCGAAGGTGTGTCGATCATCATGGTTTCCTCGGAGCTGGCCGAAGTGCTTGGCGTATCCAACCGCGTGCTGGTAATCGGCGACGGCCAACTGCGCGGTGACTTCATCAACGAGGGGCTTACCCAGGAACAGGTGCTCGCCGCTGCGCTCAGCCAACACCCTAATAATCGGAAGACCGCGTAGATGAATCAGGTCAAACAGCTTTTCACCCGCTACAAAATGCTCGCCCTGGTGATCGCCGTGGCGTTCATCTGGCTGTTTTTCAGTTGGCAGACCGAGGGCGGCTTCGTCACGCCGCGCAACTTGTCCAACCTGCTGCGGCAGATGTCGATCACCGGCATATTGGCGTGCGGTATGGTGCTGGTGATTATCAGCGGCGAGATCGATTTGTCGGTGGGTTCGTTGCTCGGACTGTTGGGCGGGCTGGCGGCGATTCTGGACGTGGTCTATCACGTACCGCTGCTGGCCAACCTCAGCCTGGTGGCGCTGTGCGGGTTAATGATCGGCCTGGCCAACGGTTACATGACCGCCTATCTGCGCATCCCCTCGTTTATCGTCGGCCTGGGCGGGATGCTGGCGTTTCGCGGGATTTTGCTGGGGATTACCGGCGGCACCACCATTGCACCGGTGTCGCCGTCGCTGGTGTATGTGGGCCAGGGGTATTTGCCCCACACCGTCGGTATCGGGCTCGGGGTGTTGCTGTTTGCCCTGACGGTATTCCTCACCTGGAAACAACGGCGCAACCGCGCGCTGCATGGTTTGGCCGCGCACTCTCTGATGCGTGATGGATTGCGCGTGGTGCTGATCGGTGCGGTGCTCGCCGGGTTTGTCACCACGCTGAACCGCTACGACGGCATTCCAGTACCGGTGCTGTTGTTACTGGTGCTGCTCGGCGTTTTCAGCTACGTCACTCGCCAGACCGTGTTCGGCCGCCGCGTCTATGCGGTGGGCAGCAATATGGAAGCCACGCGCCTGTCGGGCATCAATGTGCAAGCGGTGAAACTGTGGATCTTCGGCATCATGGGCGTGATGTGCGCCCTCGCCGGTCTGGTCAACACCGCCCGCCTCGCCGCCGGGTCACCGTCGGCGGGCAACATGGGCGAACTCGACGCCATCGCCGCATGTTTTATTGGCGGCACCTCGATGCGCGGTGGCTCGGGCACGGTGTATGGCGCGTTGCTCGGAGCATTGGTGATTACCAGCCTGGATAACGGCATGTCGATGCTCGACGTGGACAGTTACTGGCAGATGATCGTCAAGGGCAGCATTTTGGTAGTGGCGGTGTGGGTGGATGTGAGTACGCGGGCAGGACGGCGCTGATTCGCCAGTCCCTCAAAACGGCGGCGTGGCGCACATAGTCATGCCGCCATCCAGCCGACTGAGGGGCTCAGGCAATCAGTAAATGATCTTCCCATCAAATAGATTGTAAACATGCTTCGGTATTTTGGAGGGCGAAGCGAGGTACACAAACAACTTTTGGCCCTGCTCTTTGAAAGCCAGCACCTGCAAAACCTTTCCAGCACCTATGGCAACATGGTCCTTCAAAAAGTCCGTCGACATATTCATTTTCGGCACTGACTCATCAAATACATACACCACCTGCTGGGTGGCATGGGTTCGCTGCTTCGCCGCGCCTTTGGCCCATCCTTCCCATTCGGCAGAATTACGCACCGTCGCCGAAGCAGATTGTACCCCCGGGTCCTGGAACACTTTCCCAACACCATCTTTAAGCCTTTTCGCGCCTTCATCCGTAACAAAAGCCGAGCGATAAGCTTTGCCTTCATAAGGGTTCAATTGATTGAACTCGCCGAGAAACGCTTCAAGCTCAGGCGTGGTCTTACCCGCTCTCAGTGGTCCGTTGACAAAGTCGGAATCCGCGTGAGTGTAGGTTTCAATCCATTCGAACTCACCCGCATTACTCTCGCCCATAAGTGTAACCAGCGTCTTTGTAAACTGCTCTACCTCGTGTTCCTTGACGGGGAGCGCCATGTCGGCATGTTGTTGAGCAACGGCGTCCAACGTTTCCCGTGCCTGTCTGTATTTACGGGAAAAATATTCTTTCAGCCCCCCACCCGGGACTCCCATTCTTGTCCACACTCCCGCCTCATCCGGCTTGGCGGCAATGCCGCTATATGCCAATTTTGAGGGGGCTTGCGCGTCGGGTACTCGCAACTTGTAATGTTCACCATCTGCCACATCGGGTTTGTCAGCAACAAAATACTTCTTGCCCCTGAACTCCACCTCGCGCATTCCCGCAAAGGTTGGCGCTGGGGTGGACGGCGTAGTGGCCGGAGCATTTGATATTCGCGTCAGTTCAACTTCGTTAGGCTGCACTGCAGGGTGCCATTGGTAACGATCATTGGCGCTGGCGTTAAACGGTATGAGTGGCGGCTCCTGCGCCTCTGGCCCGACTGGCGACAGCTCGTGCGCCAGCTGCAAAGCTGAAATGGCCGCTGCGGCATTGCCTGCTACGCGATCATTAGCCGTCATGCCATAAATGGAGTCGTGCACTCCGAAAACGATCTGGCCCAGATTGCCAACGACGGGCGCATAACCAAAGGTACTGCCCCATACTTCTTTTATTGCCTTCCATCGTTGCTGCGAGGCGCCAAATACCTGTGTCTGGTCATTCCACACCGCATTATTGGCATTTAACCCTTGGTACGCTGCGGCAATACCGGAGCTGAGGCTACCGTGCTTCAAAAAATAATCACTGCCTCGCGACTTCGTATAATTGAATGTTTCCCACACCGGCACAGCCTTGTCTTTGACTATGTTTTGACGCCCCGGATAGGTAGCAAGATTGCCCGCAATGTAATGATCAAGTACCTCGCCAGCTTTGGGCCAATGCGCGTCTTTACCGCCTTGTCTGTCGCTGGCATTGAATCGACTGACGATGCTATCGCGATTTTCTTTGGCCCACTCGGAAAACCCTCTATCGCCCGATATTTCACTGGCCTTGCCGCTCTTCAAATCAATCATCAACCCCTTATTGGGTCGATGCTCGACATTCCCATCAAAGGGCAAGTCAGGAATAAAGGCATAGCCTGCCAATGGGTAACCATAGAGATTGGGAATAATGACTTGGCCGTTCCAATATAATGTTCGATGGATCGCCTCTTGTGTTTCAACGCTTAACTGTTCGAAGCCAGTCTTATCGTTTAACAGGCTTTGCAAGGTGCCGCGCAGCACATAGACATCCGCTTTGCCCGAGCGCTCGGCCAGTGGCCCTGACTCATCGCTCATTGGCTTGGCTACCTCAGCTTCCCAATGGCCCTGGAGTCGCGCTCCCAACGCCTCCAGATCACTGATCCTGCTGCGGTCTTGTGGCTCGATGTGGGTTGTTCGGAAATTGACCAGGCCACCTTCCGATGTCCGGTCGTGCTTTAGCGCGCCGGCTGCTATTTCCCATGCAAAGTAGGTGCGTGTGTCCGTGTTGGTTTTTACCTCCGGCATCCATTTCCCTACGTAAGTGTTGAATGTCACGCTGATTTTTTCATGGGGGTCGTACCCAGCGGCCAACAATCCGGCGCTAAAGTAACCTGCAGGTTCCAGGAACTGACGAGTCTGTTGGAACCGGATATTGCGCTCACCTTCGTTCCCCCGTTCTATGCTATCGATCAGCGCGGTAACCCGGAGGGCATACGCATCGATACACTGCAGCTGTTCTTCCAGGGTATTGCGCAAAGAGCCCGTGAAAGGTCCATGGATGATCGTAGTGTAAAGCGCCTCTTGGGACAGAGGTCGGGCCAGAATGCTCGATGTTTCGCTGAGAGGGTCAGCTGTATTGTTGCTGGGGAAATCCAGTGCGCCCGTGATCTCTGAATACGAGGGATCACCGGGCAAATAGCAATCGGGGCTCAGTGAAGAAAAATCATCCAAAAACATTGATTAGGTACCTTTTTCAGACAATTGCGATTACCCCACCTGACTGCATCATAGGGGGCAGGCTGCGCTGGTGGAGTTTGCGTACACAGATCGCGCCCCCTCGTAACTACATCAGCCGTCAGATGAGTCGCACCTCCAAGCGAATAGGTTCCTCCAATAAGCGTGGCACGTGTTACATGCCGTTTTCGCTATTGCTCACTGTCGATATTGCACATTGGTTAGTGGCGCCTTTGGGCGCGCCATGGTTAAAACTGTGGGAGGGGGCTTGCTCCCGATGAGGGAGTGTCAGAAGCACATCTGTGACTGACCCGCCGCCATCGGGGGCAAGTCGAATCGTCGCACCGCCCCTCCCACATTGATCTGATTTTTTCCATGGGTTATTGCGAACGCAAACTAAAAGTCCATAATGGACAAATAGGTTTATTCAGAGGCGTCCATGTCCAATCCCCCCCTCATCATCGACCAGGCCCAGGCCCGTACCTTGCTGGCTCAAATCGACGTGCCCGCTATCCTGCGCAAGCTGTTTCGCGAGCTCGCCGCCGGGCAGGCGGTGCAGCCGGCGCAGCAGTGGGTGGAGTTTCCCCAAGGCGCGGGAGATTTCATCAATTACCTGGGAGTGCTGGCAGAAGATGGCGTGTATGGCGTCAAGACCTCGCCCTACATCGTGCGTGAACAGGGCCCGCTGGTGACGGCGTGGACCCTGCTGATGTCGATGCACAGCGGCCAGCCGCTGCTGTTGTGCGATGCCGCTGAATTGACCACCGCACGCACGGCCGCCACCACCGCATTGGCAGTCGACGCGCTGGCGCCGCTGTCGGCGCAGCGCCTGGCGATTATCGGCAGCGGCAAGGTCGCCCAGGCACACCTGCGCTATGTGCAAAACCTGCGTGACTGGCAGCACATCCGCCTGTATTCCCCAAGCCTTGGCAGTGCCAGCGCCGAAACGCGCGCGCAACTCAACGCGCTGGACCCGCGCCTGAGCCTCGCCGCCAGCTGCGATGCCGCGCTGCAAGATGCCGATGTGATTCTGCTCTGCACCTCATCGGCAGGCCCAGTGATCGACCCGATGCGCCTGAGCAAGCCCGCGTTGATCACCTCCATCAGCACCAACGCACCGCGTGCCCACGAAGTGCCTCCCGTGTGCCTCGAACAGATGCAGGTGTACTGCGATTATCGCCAGACCACCCCGGATGCGGCGGGCGACATGCTGATTGCCAGCGAACAGCACGGCTGGGATAAACGTGCGGTGCTCGGCGACCTGCCCGAACTGCTCAGCGATATGGCGCAGCGCCCGGACCCTCAGCGCCATGTGTTTTTCCGCTCTATCGGCCTGGGCCTGGAAGATATTGCATTGGCCAATGCCCTGTACCAACGCCAGCGCTAATCAGGAGATTCACATGCACCACGCAGACTTCATCATCATCGGCGGCGGCATTGCCGGCGCGTCCACCGGCTTCTGGTTGTCGCAGCACGCCAAGGTGCTGGTGCTGGAGCGCGAAAACCATCCGGCCTATCACTCCACGGGGCGCTCGGCGGCGCTCTACACCGCTGCATACGGCACCCCGCAAGTGCGCGCGCTGACCCTGGCCAGCCGGGCGTTTTTCGACCAGCCGCCAGCAGGTTTCTGCGAACACCCACTGCTCACCCCGCGGGGCGAAATGACCGTCGATTTCACCGGCGACCCGGCCGAACTCGATAGTCAATACCTGAGCGCCAAAGCCACCGTGGCACAGGTGCAACGCTTGAGCGCCGACGAGGCCTGTAAACGCTTGCCGATCCTGCGCCGGGAAAAAGTCCACGGCGCAATCTATGACCCAACGGCGTGCGACATCGATACCGACGCCCTGCACCAGGGCTACCTGCGCGGCATCCGTCGCAACAATGGCCAAGTGCGCACCGACAGCCATGTGCTGAGCTTGAGCCGCGACATCGACGGCCTGTGGCACGTGCGTACCCAGGATGGGACCTTCACCGCGCCGGTCATCATCAATGCTGCCGGCGCCTGGGCCGACCATATCGGCGGCCTGGCAGGCGCGGCGTCCATCGGTTTGCAACCCAAACGTCGCTCCGCATTTATCTTCGCCGGCCCGGACGGCGTCGATGCCCATGACTGGCCGATGCTGGTGGCCCTTGACGAAGCCTTCTACATGAAGCCCGACGCGGGCATGTTCCTCGGCTCGCCCGCCAATGCCGACCCGGTCCAGGCCCAGGACGTGCAACCCGAAGAGCTGGATATCGCCATGGGCATCTACCAGATCGAGGAAGCCACCACCCTGACCATCCGCCGCCCGACGCGCACCTGGGCCGGCCTGCGCAGTTTTGTGGCCGATGGGGATTTGCTCAGCGGTTTTGACCCACAGGTACCGGGGCTGTTCTGGGTGGCGGCACAGGGCGGTTATGGCATCCAGACCTCACCGGCCATGGGCCAGGCCAGCGCTGCACTGGTGCGCGGCGAGCCGCTGCCCGAGCACCTCGTACAGTTCGGGCTGGACGCTGGTATGCTCTCCCCCGTCCGCCTGGAGCCCCTTTGATGAACACCGCTGAACACGACAACGTCATGCAGAACTTTCGTGCGATTGCCGATGCGATCGCCACGCTGTTCTTTCCCCATGCAGAGGTGGTCCTGCATGACCTGCGCACGCAAACCGTCGATTACATCGCCAACAATCTGTCCAAACGCAGCCTGGGTGACGACTCGTCGCTGGAGGACATGCTCGACGGTGACGTCAGTGAAGTGAATATCGGGCCTTATGAAAAGCTCAACTGGGACGGCCAGAAAATCCGCAGCCTGAGCACCGTGCTGCACGACCACAACGGACGCCGGCTGGCCGTGCTGTGCATCAACCTGAATATCTCACTGCTGGAAAACGCCAAGGCCGCGCTGGATCTGTTCCTGTCGCCGAGCAAGCTGATCGCCCAGCCGGACGCGCTGTTTCGCGATGATTGGCAGGAGCGCATCAACACCTTTCTGCATGGCTGGCTGCGTGAGCGTCAGTTGAGCCTGAACCTGCTGACCCGCGACCACAAACGTGAACTGGTGTTGGCGTTACACGCCGAAGGCGCGTTCAAGGGCAAGAGCGCGTCCAACTATGTCGCCAACGTACTGGGCATGGGGCGGGCGACGGTCTACAAGCATTTGAAGGAACTCAAGGGTTGAGCCCTTTCTGAAGACAGCGCCGCCCCCCTGTGGGAGCTCGACAGCTCCCACATTGACCGCGTATTTCCCGGGATCAGTCGCCGTAGATATCGGCCTTGAAGTACTGCTGTGAAATCTTCTGGTATTCACCACTGGCACGAATGCCGTCGATGGCCGCGTTCAATTCGCTGACCAACTCGCCATTGCCCTTGCGCACCGCAATCCCCGCACCCTCGCCCACGTATTTCGGATCCTTGAGTTCCGGCCCCACAAACGCGTAACCCTGGCCGCGTGGCATCGAGAGGAAGTCACTCAAGGGGATGGTGTCAGCAAAAATCGCGTCCAGGCGCCCCGCGGCCAGGTCCATGTAGATTTCTTCGTTATTGCTGTAGCGCTTGACGTTGATGCCCTTGGGTTCGAACACCTCGGTGGCATAACGGTCGGTGGTGGTGGCGCGCTGTACGCCGACGTTCTTGCCCTTGAGGCTGGCGTACTGGTCATCCACCACCGCGCCGTCCTTCATCACCAGGCGTGAGGAGGTGAAGTAGTATTTGTGGGTGAAATCCACCGACTTCTTGCGGTCCTCGTTGATGGTCATGGACGACAGCGCCAGGTCGATTTTCTTGACCTTGAGGGACGGGATCAAACCATCGAACTCACCTTCAACCCACACGCACTTGACCTTCATTTGCGCGCACAGGGCGTTGCCGATGTCGTAGTCGAAGCCGACGATCTTGCCGTCGCCGGTCTTGGACGCAAACGGTGGGTAAGCGGCCTCGATGCCGATGCGCAGGGTTTTCTCGGCGGCCAGCAGGTGGCTGGCAGCGAACAGACTCAGGGCCAGGGCGGGAATAAGGTGGCGTTTCTTCATGATCGGGTTCTCGCGGGTTGTTGTTGGTTTGGCAAGAGTGAAGAAAAACGGACAGCAGCTGTTTTGTACTTATAATTCCATACTGGACTTTTATGCTCATCGCGTCAATTCAGAACAAACGCGTACGAAATGTGGGAGGGGGCTTGCTCCCGATAGAGGTGTTTCAGTCACATAGAGACTGACTGACACTCTGCTATCGGGAGCAAGCCCCCTCCCACACTTGGACTTACAGTGCTCGTGAGACCTTACTTCGACACCGGCATCGCAAACTCCGCGCCCTGTTCAATACTCTCTGACCAACGCTGCATGATCGACTTCTGCTTGGTGTAGAAACGCACCCCCTCAGTGCCGTAGGCATGCATGTCGCCAAACAGGCTCTTCTTCCAGCCGCCAAAACCATGCCAGGCCATCGGTACAGGGATCGGCACGTTGATGCCAACCATGCCCACTTCAATGCGCCGGGCGAATTCGCGGGCGATGTTGCCGTCGCGGGTGAAGCAGCTGACGCCGTTGCCAAACTCGTGGTCGTTGACCAGCTTCACCGCTTCGGCGAAATCGTTGACGCGCACGCAGGCCAGCACCGGGCCGAAGATTTCTTCGCGGTAGATGCTCATGTCTTGGGTCACGTGGTCGAACAGCGTGGCGCCAAGCCAGAAGCCGTTTTCCAGGCCGAGTTCGGTGGGCACGTAGTCACGACCGTCGAGTAGCAATTGCGCGCCGGCCTGTACACCTTGCTCGATATAGCCGCTGATGCGCTCCAGGGCGGCCCGCGACACGATCGGGCCCATCTCGGCTTTTAAGTCGCGGCCATCAGTGATGCGCAGCGTCTTGGCGCGCTCGCTCAAGGCGGCGATGACCTTATCCCCCACATCCCCCACCAGCACCGCCACCGAAATGGCCATGCAGCGCTCGCCGGCGCTACCGTAGGCAGCGCCCATCAGTGCATCGACGGTGCGCTCGATATCGGCGTCGGGCATCACCACCATGTGGTTTTTCGCCCCGCCCAGGCCTTGTACGCGCTTGCCGTTGCGGGCGCCGCTCTCATAGATGTACTGGGCAATCGGCGTAGAACCGACAAAGCTCACGGCCTTGACGTCCGGGTGTTCGATCAGCGCATCCACCGATTCCTTGTCGCCCTGCACCACGTTGAACACGCCTTTGGGCAAGCCCGCTTCACGCAGCAGCTCGGCCATGAACAACGAAGCGCTCGGGTCGGTGGGGCTTGGCTTGAGGATGAAGGTGTTGCCCGCCGCGATGGCGATCGGGTACATCCACATCGGCACCATCACCGGGAAGTTGAATGGCGTCACGCCGGCCACCACGCCCAGCGGCTGGCGCATGGTCCAGTTGTCCATGCCACGGGAGACCTGGTCGGAATGCTCGCCCTTGAGCAGGTTGGGAATGCCGCAGGCAAATTCGAGAATGTCGATGCCACGGTCGACTTCGCCCTGGGCGTCGGTGAAGACCTTGCCGTGCTCGGCGACAATGATGCGCGCCAAGTCATCCTTGCGCTCACGCAGCAGGTGCAGGTATTCAAACAACACGCGGGCGCGGCGGATCGGCGGGGTGTCGGCCCAGCCGGCGAATGCAGTCTGGGCGGCAGCGACGGCTTCGCCTACGGTCTGGCGGCTGGCCAGGGCCACGCGCGCGGTGACGTCACCGGTGGCCGGGTTGTAGACGTCCTGATAGCGATCATCGCGGCTCACGCGCTGGTCGTTGATGTAGTGCTCAATGGTCGTGGTCATGGCAATGGATCTCAGGTGGGTAGCGTTGGGACACACGATAGGCTTTTGATTTGTTCCAAACCAGAGCAGAATCCAGAACTTATTGTCCTTTTATGCGAACAATACACTCATGGAAAAGGCTGAGATCGAAGGGCTGTGGACCCATATCCACTGGCTGTCGGTGCTGGAAGAACAAGGCACCTACACCGCCGCCGCGGCACGGTTGGGGGTGAGCAAATCGGCGGTCAGCCAGCGCATCTCCGATCTGGAGAAAGCCACCGGTACGCGCCTGGTGACCCGCACCACCCGCAGCGTGCGATTGACCGAAGCCGGGCTGTCTTTGACCCGCGAAGTGCGCAGTGCCTATGCGCAGATTGCCCGCAGCTTCTCGTCGGTGCGCGACTCCGTCGGCGAAATTCGCGGCCTGGTGCGCCTGACCGCCCCCGTGGCGTTTGCCCGGCAACAACTGGTGCCGCACCTTTCCGGCTTTTTGCAGCAGTACCCGCAAGTGCGCATCCAGCTAGACGTGTCCGACGCCTTGAGCTCACTGGCGGCCGAAGGCTACGACCTGGCGGTGCGCCACGGTTTCCAGGTGCCGGAGACGCATGTGGCGTGGAAGCTGTGCGATACCACCTCGGTGCTGGTGGCGACCCGGGACTACCTGCAACGCCACGGTGAACCGCGAACCCCGGCAGACCTGGGCGCCCACAACTGCCTTTACTACCCACGGGGCAGCGACCAGCCGGCCTGGACCTTCGAACGCGGCAGCAAAAATATCGAGCGCATCACCGTGCCCATCGCCGGCAGCTTTTCAACCAACAACAGCGAGGCCTTGCGCGACGCGGCGCTCAATCACTTGGGCGTTGCCTTGCTGCCGGACTTCAGCGCCCATGCCGCCCTGGCCAGCGGCAAGCTGGTGCAGGTGTTGAAGGGCTGGACGCTCAAGGGCGCGTTTGCCGATGAAATTTATCTGATTCGGCCCTACTCGCCCCATGTGCCCAGGTCCGTGACGGTGCTGGTGGGGTATTTGAAGGAAAAACTGTCAGGCGGGTTTCAATTCACTGGCGGCTGATGAAGACTCCCCTCTACAGAGGACAGTGACCCAATCCTGTTGAATTCTTGCCTGATCCTCTGAACTTGAAGTCGATTGCATAGATAGCTGTTGCGCGGTGGTCTAGAGTTCGACGATGGGCGACGTACAGTCGCACCGTTCCTATAAGAATTTTGCAGCACCAACCGATGATCAGCAGGTGAGCCAGCCATGGAATTACGTATTAACCAAAAGGCCTATCAAGTCGAGGCCGAGGCAGACACGCCGTTGTTGTGGGTGATCCGCGACAACCTGGGCCTGACCGGCACCAAGTACGGCTGCGGCCTGGCCCAGTGCGGCGCCTGTTCGGTGCTGGTGGACGGCAATGTGGTGCGCTCGTGCGTGACGCCGGTAGCCGGGGTGGTCGGTCGCGAGATCACCACCATCGAAGCCATCGAGGCCGACGAGGTGGGCAAACGCGTGGTCTCTGCCTGGGTCGAGCACCAGGTGGCGCAGTGCGGCTACTGCCAGTCCGGGCAAGTGATGGCGGCCACCGCGCTGCTCAAGCACACCCCCGCTCCGTCGCAAGCGCAGATCGATGCGGCAATGGTCAACCTGTGCCGCTGCGGCACTTACAACGCCATCCATGCTGCCATGGATGGCCTGGCCGCCGGGAAGGAGACCGCCTGATGAATATGTCCGAGATCCTGCCCGGCGTTAAATTGGACGAGCCGATCAACCTGTCGCGTCGGCGCTTTCTCGCCAGTACCGCCGTAGGTGCGCTGGTCATCGGCTTTGGCTTGCCCCTGGGCTCGTCGCGGGTGCAGGCCGCCACCGGCGCTGCTGAACGCGGCACCCAAGTGCCGGCGTTCCTGGAAATTCGCCCGGACGGTAGCGTGCGCCTGCTCAGCCCCTTCATGGAAGGCGGCCAGGGCACCCACACCGCCATGGCACAGATCATCGGCGAAGAGTTGGATGCCGACCCCGCCACCTTCATCGTCGAAGCCGCCCCCCCGGGTGAAGCCTACGTGGTAATGGAAAACGGCCTGCGCATCACCGGCGGCAGCATGTCGGTGCGCATGAGCTACCCGACCATGCGCCGCCTCGGCGCCCTCGCCCGCGCCATGCTGATGCAGGCCGGCGCCGAGCAACTGCGCGTGCCGCTCAGCGAGCTGACCACCCAGCCTGGCCGCGTGGTACACGCCGCTTCCGGCCGCTCCGTGGGCTACGGTGAACTGGCCGGTCGTGCCCTCGATATGCCGGTGCCCGACCCCGCTACCATCACCCTGCGCGACCCTAGCCAGTTCCGTTGGATCGGCAAGCCGGTCAAACGCCTGGATGCCTATGACAAATCCACCGGCAAGGCGCTTTACACCATCGACCTTAAACTCGACAACATGCTCCACGCCGCCGTCCAGCACGCGCCGCGCCTGGGCATGAGCGTGGGCAGCCTGCGCAACCAGGCCCAAGTCGAGGCCATGCCGGGGGTGCATTCGGTTCATACCTTGCCAGGCGCCGTGGCGGTGGTGGCCGAACGCTGGTGGCACGCCAAGCGTGCGGTGGAGGCCATCCAGGTTGAATGGCAGGAAGCCTCTGCCGACTCGACCGTACGGGCGATGCCGGCGGATTTTTCCAGCGACAAATACCTCGACTTCCTCGCCGCCCAGCAGGGCCCGGCCCGCGATGACGAAAACCAGGGCGATGTCGCCGGCGCCCTGGCTGGCGCCAAGACTCGGGTCGAAGCCACCTACCATAACCAATACCTCAACCATGCCCAGCTGGAGCCGCCTTCAGCCTTGGCGCGCTTCAACCCCGACGGCACGCTTGAGGTGTGGCTGCCCAACCAGGCGCCGGATATGTTCCGCGCCGACATTGCCAAGCGCACCGGCCTCGCCACCGAGCAAATCACCCTGCACTCCCCGCTGCTGGGGGGCTTTTTTGGTCGGCATTTCCTGTATGACTCGGCTAATCCGTACCCGCAGGCTATCGCGCTGGCCAAGGCGGTCGGCCGCCCGATCAAGCTGATCTGGAGCCGTGAAGAAGAGTTCCTGCGCGATGTGTTGCGCCCGCTCGCCGTGGTGAAGTTTCGTGCCGCACTGGACGACAAGGGCCTGCCGGTAGCCATCGAAGCGGTGAGTGCCACCGAAGGCCCTACTGAAGCCCTCAGTGGCAAACAGGGCGAGCAGATCGACCCCACCGCCCTGGAGGGCCTGTCGGGCAAGAGTTATGCGATCCCCAACAAGCGTATTGCGCAGATCTACGTCAAGGGCGCGCCCATGCTCGGCTACTGGCGTTCAGTGGGTAATTCCCTTAACGATTTTTTCTACGAATCATTCCTGGATGAGCTGGCGGACAAGGGCGGTCACGACCCTTATGAGTTGCGCCTGCACCTGCTGCGCGACAACCCGCGGCTGACCACCTTGCTGCAAGCGGTGGGCGAGCTGTCCGGTGGCTGGAAGCGTGGCCCCTACACCGCCGAAGACGGCACGCGCCGTGCACGCGGGGTGGCCATGGCTTCGCCCTTTGGCTCTCACGCGGCGGTAGTCGCCGAAGTGTCGATCGAGAACGGCCAGGTCAAGGTTCACCATATCTGGGAGGCCATCGACCCGGGCAGCATCGTCAACCCGGCGATCATTCAAGCCCAGGTCAGCGGCGCGGTAGCCTTGGGGCTGTCGCAAACGTTGCTGGAGGAAGCGGTGTACGTGGACGGTATGCCACGGGCGCGTAACTACGACCTGTATCCGATCCTGCCGCCCTCGCGTATGGCGCAGGTCCACGTGAAGATCGTCGAGAGCGGCGAAAAGATGGGTGGCATCGGTGAACCGCCATTGCCCGCCGTGGCACCTGCGGTGATCAATGCGGTGGCACAGTTGACCGGCCAGCGCATCCGCAGCTTGCCGTTGAGCCGCCACACCTTCAGTTAACCCACAGGGAACGCCCATGAACAACCGCCGATTCGCAAGAACCGCAGGCTGGCTGGCGCTGCCCTGCCTGGTCGCCGCAGGCCTGCTGGCCTGGTACGTCACCCGCGAGCCCGCCTCGCCGTTTGAACAGCAACAGGCCACCAGTTTCGACCCTGCATTGGTCAGTCGCGGCGAATACGTCGCGCGGGTGAGTGACTGTGTGGCTTGCCACAGCCTGGCCGGCAAGCAGCCCTTCGCCGGTGGCCTGGAAATGGCCACGCCCCTGGGGGCGATCCACGCCACCAACATCACCCCCGACCGCGAGCATGGCATCGGCACCTACAGCCTGGCCGACTTCGATCGCGCCGTACGCCAGGGTGTCGCACCGGGCGGCCGCCGGCTGTACCCGGCCATGCCCTACCCGTCTTACGTCAAGCTCAGCGACGACGATGTGAAAGCGCTGTATGCGTTTTTTATGAAGGGCGTGCAACCGGCCAACCAGCCGAACATCCCCAGCGATATACCCTGGCCGCTCAACCTGCGCTGGCCCATCGCCCTGTGGAATGGCGTGTTTGCGCCCACCGCCACTTACGCCGCCAAGCCCGACCAGGACGCGCTGTGGAACCGTGGCGCCTACATTGTCCAGGGCCCCGGCCACTGCGGCAGTTGCCACACACCGCGTGGCCTGGCCTTCAACGAGAAAGCCCTGGACGAATCCGGCGCGCCGTTCCTCGCTGGAGCGCTGCTTGACGGCTGGTACGCACCCAGCCTGCGCCAGGATCCCAACACCGGCCTGGGCCGCTGGAGCGAAGCGCAGATCGTGCAGTTCCTCAAGACGGGGCGCAATGCCCATGCCGTGGTCTACGGCTCAATGACCGAAGCCTTCAACAACTCCACGCAGTTCATGCAGGACGAGGACCTGGCCGCTATCGCCCGCTATCTCAAATCACTGCCCGGTGACCCGCAGCGTGATGGCAGCCCCTGGCAGTATCAGGCGGTGACAGCAAACCAGGATGCGCCCGGCGCCCACACTTATGCGACCCGCTGCGCCTCCTGCCACGGCCTCGACGGCAAAGGCCAGCCCGAATGGATGCCGCCCCTGGCCGGCGCCACGTCGGCACTGGCCAAGGAAAACGCCTCGGCGATCAACATCACCCTCAACGGCTCGCAGCGCGTGGTGGCGGCGGGGATGCCGGACGCCTACCGGATGCCGGCGTTTCGTGAGCAGCTGTCCGACCAGGAAATCGCTGATGTGCTGAGCTACGTGCGCGGAACCTGGGGCAACAACGGTGGCGCGGTCGAGGCGAAGGCGGTGAGCAAGTTGCGCGGGCATACTGACCCTGCGAGCAGCAGCCCGATCATCCTGCATATGCGCTGAGTGATGTATGAACCGTGGGAGGGGGCTTGCTCCCGATTGCGGTGGTTCAGTCACAGTTACATAGACTGACACACTTATATCGGCAGCAGGCCCCCTCTCACATTTGGCCCGGGGACCTCTATTTGCTTTCGTCCGCCTTGCCTTCCTGCATCTGCACCGAAGACTTGCTGCCGCTGGTGTTGTCTTTGGTGGTGTTATCGGAACTGTCAAAACAACCGTGCAGCATGAACACACTGCACAAGCCCAGGCACATATATAACTTCTTCATGAGATTCCCCTAGCGATGTTTGGGTGATGCATCAGCCTATGCTGTATCAGGCTGACGCAACCGCCCATATGTTCAATGCGCAGCCTCAGCGACTGACGAGTGGCTTGCCATCAACTCGCTAGCCTTTACGCACGACCAATTTGAGCTACCCTTGATCCGTTAAGGCCTGCTATCCGGTGACCCCATGGACACGTTGACCAAAGCGCAAATCCAGCGCGCGCTTGCGAGGCGGCTGTGCAACTGCCGTGTCTCCTGCAAGATCAATCCGGATAACAGCCTGTCGGTGACGGTGCTCGCGCCCGATGCCAACCAGTTCACCATCGCCAACATCAACCGTGCCCAGTATCACGGCGAGCCAGGGATCAATCGGCTCGTTCGGGAAATCCTGGAAGACATGGTAGTTTCGCGACAATCGTCCCGCCTCTCCTCCGTGGAGTAAACGCAAAAATCAACGAGGCTTGCCATGCACGCTGGTGCTGCTACCCCCTTGCAACGCGTCACAATCGACTACCTTCAAGACACGCTGCTCGGCGTGAACCCCCTGTCTTGCGAGTGCATGGCGAAGGTCATGGAAGCGGGTGCGGGCGTGTCGCCGCAAATTCTCTCGCCGTGGCCGGAACAACTATTGAAGGCCCATACGGTTCAGATCAAAACCGAAGGCCGCACCTATCACGGCGTTGTCGTTGATGCCGGCAAGAACAACGCCAATGAACTGCTGGTGACCATCAAACTCCAGGGCTAGGGACTCGCTACAGATGGTCCCGGCCGGAATGCCGTCCTTGCCGTCAGGCACCAGTAAACCGGTGTGGCGACTGCCATTTGCGCCGAACTGCACGCTTGTGAAAAAGGACCCGGTACGCTGAACGCTTGTTCCACAAATCGTCGCAAACCATGCGCCCCCCTATCCGGTTGAACACCCTCCTCGGCAGGCTTTCTAGATGTTCTCGACAACTGCCCATGGAGGGAATCCCCGATGAACATTCACCGCCTGCAACCTGCACTGCCATCGCTGTGCCTGGCAATTTGCGTCGCCTCGTTGACAGCGTGCGCGGGCAACGACTCAGCCTCAAACGTGGTGGCGCCGGGTGATGCCAAATCGCCAGGCACGCGAGCACTCGATACCGGTGCCGCCCTGCTGCAGTCACGTCCGCCCATCGACGCGCTCAATGCCTACCTGGACGGCTTTCACTTCTACAACGGCCACCCCGACGTGCAGATGGAAGCGCACCACTACTGCGCCATCCTCAATGAGGAGGTGATCCAGTGCGTGATTTACGACGGCAACCGCAAGGACGCCAAGTTGATGGGCGTGGAATACATCATCAGCGAGCAGTTGTTCAACAGCCTGCCGGCACCGGAGAAAGCCTTGTGGCACAGCCATGTGCATGAGGTGAAGTCCGGCCAGCTGGTCGCGCCTGGCATTCCCGCGGTGGCCGAGCACGCGCTGATGGAAAAGCTGGTGCACACCTACGGCAAGACCTGGCACACCTGGCATACCGACCTGCACAAGCGCCTGCCATTGGGTGTGCCTCAACTGATGATGGGGTTTACCGCTGACGGCCAGGCTGATCCAAGGATGGTCGCCGAGCGCGATCAACGCCTGGGTATCGACAGCACCGAGAAGAAGCACTCTCGCGCCGATATAGCCCCACCGGCCATTGCACCCGGGGCGGATGCCTGGCGCCACGGCACGATCATCCAGATCGACGACCCTACCGCAACGCCCCACAGGCACTGACGGCGCCGCCGGGTCATCTGGATTGAACAATCATTGACCCGCGCTTGCCACACAAGAACACGGCTGCATTCGCCGCCCTTTGCATGAGGTATTGCAACATGTCTTACGATTATCAAGGCCCCGCCAGCATCATCACGGCTTCGCGTCACCTCGGAACCCAAGCAGATGAACGCCTCAACGAACACGTTGACGTAAATCTGACAGGTAGTGGTAAACCAACCCTGGTTCGCCTGGACTTTGACACTCCACTGCAGTGGCCCGGCCATCCCAATTTCGTCATGGTGAACTTGCCAGACGGTACCTCCGTCGGCGGTGTAATCGCCGAGATAGAGCGGCCCGCTGACGGAGCCGGGTGGGTAGCGTTTACCGTGGATGACTGACTGCCACAGCGCTGACAGCCCGCCATCGAATTGCCCGACAAGTTCTTTGAATTTTTTTTGACGTCAATTATCTGTAGTTCATGAGCATAGGGAGGCCTCATGAAAACCAACGAGCTATTTACCATCAAGTATCAACTTCACGGCGAGCCGAGGTCCTTTATCGTGCGTACGGCACGCATGAACAATGCTGAAGCATGGCACTGGGCCAGTTGCGATGCCGGCGTGGCGGTCATCCCCAGGTTCGGTCAAAACAACCTCAAGCGCGTGTCCAAGCCGATGGCGGAAAAATACGGCATTACCGATGTGCGCTGGTGCGGGGCGGAAGAAATTCAGTGGGCGGAGGGTGTCACACAATGAACAGTCAGGTGCTGGATTACACAATCAGTCAAAGGTGGGATGAGGAGATTGCGCAGAACACCCAGATGTTTTTCGAAGCGGATCGACTGGATGCGCAGGCGTATAACATCATCGAACACTACAGCGGCGATGCAACGACCTGGGCGCGCTTCACGGAGGCGAAGAAGCTTGCGGATGCGCAGCGGACTGCGGCTTATCGAGAGTGGATGCGTATACGGCGGGCTATGAGAACGTAGGAGCGAGCTTGCTCGCGAAAAACGTCAACGATAATGCGTAAACCTGAAGGGACGCGGCGCTTGTGAGCCTTTCGCGAGCAAGCTTGCTCCTACAAAAAAGACACGCCCCGTCCGGGGCGTGTCAGTCAACAAAGCGTGGACTGGTTTGTCGCTATCGGGGCATGGGTGTCTACACACCTTTGGTGTGACGCCGGACCTGTGGGAGGGGGCTTGCCCCCGATGGCGGCCTAAGAGCCGACCAGGATGCTGGACTTTGACCGAGTACATATCCGTTATTTGAGTCACGGCTGCTATTGGTTCCGCTTTTACAGCGGGTCACTTTCGAAAAGCGCGAAAGTAAC
>NZ_SPKN01000015.1:0-48418 GCF_023127765.1 Pseudomonas sp. W15Feb34 | reverse complement strand
TTCCTGCGGTAACGGCCACTTAGGGTTCCGCTTTTACAGCGGGTCACTTTTGAAAAGCGCAGAAGTAACCCAATGCTCTTGCCCCACCACTCGGCACCTCGCTTAGGCTCGGTGTGCCCGTAATCCGCCATGGATTTGGGGGGGGCGCCGCCACGCGCCATCCATGGCGCGGGGCGGCTAAACCGGCATCCCTGCCGGTTTACCCCCCAAATCCCTGTCGAATTCCGGCCAGCGTGGTTTGACGGGGCGCCTGAGATCAAAAGCAGATCAAGATCAAGAGCGGCTCGCTTCGCATCGTGGTTACGGTTGGCTGCGGCTACACAAGCTGTGTCCATACCCATGCTTATTGGGGGCAAGCCCCCCTCCCACATTTTGACCGAGGTGTATTAGTTCAATACCTGTCAGTTGTCAGGCAGCACTCGCATTTGATCCATCGATCAATGAGGCTTCGAGGGGGGAAACAAGTTATCCAGCGTATCAATCAACCGCACCAGATAGATCGGCTTGCGAAATAGATCCAGCACCTGCAAGCGCAGCATATCGCTGACATCATCCATCTCGGCATGACCGGACATCACGATCACAGGCAAATGCGAGCGAGAGGTATGTTCGCGCAGGCGCTTGATCAAGGAGATACCACTTTCCTCGGGCATACGCAGGTCGGTGATAACCAGGGCGATATCGGGATTAAGTGTCAGTTCTTGCAAGGCAAAAGTAACGGACGTGGCGGTAAAGCAGACGAATCCCTCGTTTTCGAGGGATTCGGCCAACTCGATCAGCGCATCCTCCTCGTCGTCCACCAATAGGATTTTTTGGCGGGATGACGAGGGGTTGCTCATGGGCAGTACCTGATAAAAAGAATCACCGGAACGAAAACGTACAGCAGTTACGGTTAAGGCGCAGCTGGCAGCGCATCAGACACTTGCTTAAAGATGCCTTTTATCTTATCGCCAAGCCCAGTACCAATGCCGACGATAACCAACGCCACTATCGCCACAATAATCACATATTCAATAGCCGACGCCCCCTCTCTGCGACGCAGAAATAACTGGGCATGAATGTACAACTTCAAGAACAGGTCAAGGATCATAGGAAGATCTCCTTCATGCGCCACAAAGCGCCGTTACAGCTGGCCCGCACAATGATTGCCGTGTGCCACTAGAGCATTGTCAAGAAATTTAACACTCACAACTGTAAGAACGCATTAATCACAAAGTATTAGTCGCCGCAAACACGCCGCACATCCTGCATTTACAGGACCACCCTTGAACCTCAGATAATTTTTTCGTTCGGTAATGGCATTTTGTCCTAGCTGAGCTACCTTCAAATAGCCAAATCGTTAGTTGTTCATCACAGCCAAGTTGCGAATTTAACTCGTTTGAAGTAACGGGAAAAAAGCCGTGCAACAGGATAGGGAGAGCCGTCATGAACAGTCGCATCAGCATGGTCCTGGCTGGCTTGCTGCTTGTTGGGGCTTTGATTGCAGGGTATTGGGGCCTGGTGCTTAGCCGTTCTCCAGTGCCAGTGGCGGCCCCATCACCAGAACCTGTCATTTCCGTTGAAAAAACCGTCGCCGTCGTCGAGGACCAGACCCGCCAGCCGGTGGTGGTGCTGGTACACGCGGTGCCGCCTTTCGTCGCTCTCACTGCCGCCGATGTGGCGGTGGAAAAACTGCGCACCGTCCCGGCCGGGAGCCTCACTAGTCTCGACCAGGCCATCGGCCGCGCGCCTTTGCGTGCCCTGGGTGCCGGCACCTGGCTGAACGAAGAAAGCTTCACCGCCGGCGGCCCCCTGGCCCGCATGATCCGGGCGAATGAACGCGCCCTGGCCGTGGCTGTCGATGAAGTCATCGGGGCCGGTGGCCAGTTGAGCCCCGGCGATTACGTCGATGTGTTGCTGTTCCTGCGCCAGGACAATGCCAATGCCGAGCAGTCGGCACAGGTGGTTATTCCGGCGATTCGCTTGCTCAGCGTCGGCGATCAACTGGGCCTGGCCAACGACGGCCAACCCGCAGTGCCGCCACCGGCCACCGCCGAAGAGCGCGCCCAGGCGGCCCAACGCCGTACCGCCGCGCGCAGCGTCGTGCTGGCAGTGCCAGAACCGCTGCTGAGCCGGCTGATGCTCGCCTCCCAGGCCGGCACGTTGCGCCTGGCCGTGCGCAGTGCCGATGAGCAACTGCTCAGCCGCTACTGGGCTGGCGAAAGCGATACCCCGGACAAAGTGCAAAGCGCCAACCGCGACCTCTACCAATTCACTCAATTGGCCCTCAGCGGACCGCCGAAGAAAATCGCCCCCACGGTTGCCGACACCGGCCAGCGTCGCGGCGTCGAAGTGATTCGCGGCGCAGCGTCAGCACCCCAAACCCCCTGATTGAACAAGGATGCCTTGAATGAGCCAACGCTACGCTCAATTGGCCTTGGCCTTGATGCTGCCGTGCTTGCCCGTGGGCGTGGCGATGGCAGCACCGGGTAACTGCAACACCCTGGGCCAACTGCCCGCTGTGGTCGAGGTGGGCGAAGGATTGCAAACCGAACTGCACTCGCCGGTGGCGATCACGCGCCTGGCCATTGGCGACCCGAAAATCGCCGACGTGCGGGTCAATGGCGACCGCAATTTCCTGCTGACCGGCGTCGGCACCGGCGCCACCAGCCTGATGGTGTGGACGAGCTGCTCGACCGGCCCGCGCCAGAGCATGGTGTTCGTCAAGGGCAAGGCCACTTCGGCGCTGACCAGCCAATCGCTGTCGCCCTCCGAAGACCCGACACTGCCCAGCCAAGTGCAGACCGACATCCGCTTCGTCGAAGTCAGCCGTACCAAGCTCAAGGAAGCCAGCACCAAGATCCTCGGCATGGGCAAGAACTTCTTCCTCGGCAGCCCCGACCTGCTGTCTCCAGCCGAGAGCGTGTTCAAATTGCCGGTGAGCGCTGACAGCTTCAACATCGGTTTCGGTGGTGGGCGGGTCAAGGCATTGATCAACGCGCTGGAGAGCAGCGGCTTTGCCTACACCCTGGCGCGCCCGAGCCTGGTGGCCATGAGCGGCCAGAGCGCGACCTTCCTGGCCGGTGGTGAAGTGCCGATCCCGGTGCCCAGTGCCGGCAGCGATACCATCACCATCGAATACAAGGAGTTCGGCATTCGCCTGACCCTCACGCCCACGGTTATCGACCACAACCGCATCGCCCTGAAAGTCGCCCCGGAAGTCAGCGAACTGGATTACAACAATGCGATCCGCATCGAGGGCATTCAGGTGCCGGCCCTGACCGTGCGACGTACCGACACCAGCGTGTCGTTGGCCGACGGCGAAAGCTTCGTGATCAGCGGCCTGATCAGCAGCACCAACCGCTCCACCATCGCCAAGCTTCCGGGCCTGGGCGATATCCCGATCCTTGGCGCGTTTTTCCGTGACTCCAATATCCAGAGCGAAGAGAAAGAGCTGCTGATGATTGTCACCCCGCACCTGGTTCGACCCTTGGCGGCCAATGCGCAATTGCCGTCCTTGCCCGGCGAAAAACTGCGCAACTATGACCCGAACTGGTTCCGCCTGTTCTTCCTGGAAAACGGCAACTTCGACCGTCGCAGTGGACTTTCCCAATGAGCGATAGCCTGAGCCAGACCTTCCTGGCAATCACCCGCAACAGCACCGACCTGGAATGGCTCCAGGGTGCGCTGGCACCGCTGGGTCAAGTGATCAGCGTGGGCGGCGGCAGCCTCGACGAACTGCTGGCGCTGGTGGACGTGACCTTCGCCAACCTGGTGTTCGTGGGCCTGGACCGCGAGCACCTGGTGGCCCAAAGCGCCTTGATCGAAGGCGCACTGGAAGCCAAACCGATGCTGGCGGTGGTCGCGCTCGGCGATGGCATGGATAACCAATTGGTACTCAACGCCATGCGCGCCGGCGCCAGGGACTTTGTCGCCTATGGCTCGCGCTCCAGTGAAGTCGCCGGGCTGGTGCGGCGCCTGAGCAAACGCCTGCCGCCCACCGCGCCCAATGCCCACCTTGGCGGCCTGACCGTGCTCTACGGCGCCCAGGGCAATACCGATGGCGCCCTGCTCGCCAGCCACCTGGCGATGGTGGTGCAAAAGAGCGGCCAACAAACCCTGCTGCTCGACCTCGGCCTGCCCAAGGGCGACAGCCTCGCGCTGCTGGGCCTGGAGAGCACCTTCAATTTCGGCGACGCCTTGCGCCACCTGCGCCGCCTCGACACCACACTGATCAACAGCGCGTTCACCAGCACCGACACGGGCTTGCGCATCCTCGCCTACGCCGGCAACGAAGAGCCCCTGGAAGTGACCAGCGCCGCCGAGCTGTACATGCTGCTTAGCGCCCTGCGCCAGCACTTCCAGCACATCGTGGTGAACCTCACCGGCCAGGCTGACAGCGAAGCGTTGCGCACCTTTGTCAGCCACTGCGACAAGCTGCTGTGGTGCACCGACCAGGGCGTACTGGACTGTCGCCGCAACCTCGCGGTGCTGAACCTGTGGCGCGAAAAAGGCATGAAACTCGACCATGCCAAGCTGCTTGTCGACCGCTATATCAAAGGCTGCGCGCCCGACACCGAAGCCCTGGAAAAAAGCTTCGGCCTTGAGTGCATCGCCGTATTGCCGCTGAGCCCCGAAGTGCGCCTGAACGCCAAGAACCAGGGGCAAAGCCTGTTCACTTTGGCGCCACGCGAAGCCTTGACCCAAGCCCTGCGTCAGCTGGGTGAGCGCCTGGCGAAACGCTCCGAGGGCATTGCAAAACCCTCGACGCGCTGGTTCGAGCGCCTGTTGGGGCCAGGTCGATGAACGGCGAAAAACTCTTCGGCGCCCCAACTCGCGGCGCCGCCGCGCACAACGATCACGACGGCCTGAAACTGGTGCTGCATCGCTACATCATCGACGCCATCGAGGAGTCCGGACAGAATTTGCTGGAAGGCTCGCGCCAATCCCTGGCGCAATTTGTCATCGACAAAGTCGCCGAATACATCACGCGCATGCACCTGGCGATCTCGCGCTATGAGATGGAGCGCCTGGCCGAAGAAATCGTCGATGAGCTGACTGGCTTCGGCCCACTGGAAGTGCTGCTGCGCGATGTGTCGGTGACCGAGATCCTGGTCAACGGCCCGCACCGGGTGTTTATCGAGCGCGACGGTGTGCTGTACCAGAGCGACCTGCGCTTTATCGATGCGCACCATGTGGAGCGCGTCATGCAGCGCATCCTTGCGCCACTGGGGCGGCGCCTGGATGAATCCTCGCCAATGGTCGATGCGCGCCTGCCTGACGGTAGCCGGGTCAACGCGATCATCCCGCCGATTGCCCTGGATGGGCCCTGCCTGTCGATCCGAAAGTTTCGCAAGGACATGCTCAAGAGCAGCGACCTGGTGGCGATGCAAACCATAGACCACAGCATCTTCGAGTTCTTCCAGGAGGCGGTGGGCAAGCGCTGCAATATCCTTATCAGTGGCGGCACTGGTACCGGCAAGACCACGCTGCTCAATATCCTCAGCCAATTGATCAACCCCCATGAGCGCCTGGTCACCATTGAAGATGTGGCCGAACTGCAACTGGGCCACCCCCATGTGGTGCGCCTGGAAACCCGCCCGCCCAATGCCGAAGGGCATGGCGAGGTCAAAGCCAGCGACCTGATCCGCAACGCCCTGCGGATGCGCCCCGACCGCATCATTCTTGGCGAAATTCGCGGCGTGGAAGTACTCGACGTGATGACTGCCATGAACACCGGCCACGATGGTTCCATGAGCACCGTGCACGCCAACAATGCCCAGGACGCGCTGCTGCGCCTGGAAACCCTGGTGGGTCTGACCGGTCGCGTGGTGGCGGAAAAAACCCTGCGGCAAATGATCTGTGCGGCACTCGATGTGGTGATCCAGCTGACACGCCTGCCCGATGGGCGCCGGTGCGTCAGCGAGGTGGTGGAAGTGGTGGGCGTGCGCGATGACGTGTATGTCACCAATACCCTGTTTCGCCTGGACCGCCGTACCGGTTTTGGCTTCCTGCGCGAGGCGCTCAACCCGGCCGGTGACAAGCTGCGGCGTGAATCGGCATTGCCGTTGTAGAGGGCACCATGACCGGACTTATCTTGCTGCTCATCTGCATCCTGCTGATCAGCCTGTCGGTGTGGCTGTTCCAGCGCGGGCTGCGCCAGGCCGGCACCGACCGCGTGCTGGAGCGTCTCGCCGACGGCCAGCCGTTGCCCCAGGAACCGAACGGCAGCTGGATTGCGCTGGAGCGCATGTTCCAGCGTGCCGGCCTGGGCAAACCCACCGATCGCCTCGGGTTGTGGCTCAGTTGCTGGGCCGTGGGCATGTTGCTGGGCTACCTGCTGGCCGACTGGCTGGGTTTGCTCACCCTGTTGATAGCGCCGCCGCTGCTGCTGCGCTTGTACATTGCCTGGCGCTACCAGCGACGCGTGCAGCGCATGATCGAACAATTGCCGCAACTGCTGGACCACAGCGTGCGCAGCCTCAAGTCGGGCCGTACCCTCGCCGATGCCGTACTGGGTGCTATCGACAGCACCGAGGCGCCACTCAAGCAGGCCATGAGCCGCATCCAGCGCAACGTGCAGATGGGCGTAAGCCTGCCGGAATCTGTCAGCGACTTTGCCGAGTTCTATGAACGCGATGAGTTTCGCCTGTTTGCCCTGGGCTTGAAGGTCAACCACCGCTACGGCGGCAACGCCAGTGAATTGCTGGAGAACCTGATCAAGATGATTCGCGAGCGTGAGCAGGGCGCACGCCAACTCAAGGCCATGACCGGTGAAACACGCATGACCGCTTATGTGTTGGCGGGCTTGCCCATCGTCATGGTGGGCTACTTCCTGATGGTCAACCCGGGTTATCTGATGAGCATGTGGAATGACGGTACCGGGCGCTATTTGTTGCTGGCCGCGGTGGCGCTCGACATCACGGGCACCTTCGTCATGTGGCGCATGTTGCGGAGTATCTGAAATGGCGATTCTGATCAGCATCCTGCTGTTGCTCGCCGCCGTCGCCTTGATCGCCGGCAACCTGCTGGAGCAACGGCGGCGCCAGCGCATGGTCAGCCAGCGCCTGCAAGGCCACCTGACCCGCGAAGACAAACTCGGCAGCCTGATGCGCCAACTGGGCGCAAGCCAGGTGGCCCAGCGCTCGGTCAGCCTGGACAACGAAACACAGACCCTGCTCAACCGTGTGGGCTGGCGCAAGGCCAACCAACGCTCGATGTTTGCCGCCTGCCAGGTCGGCGTACCGATCGTGCTGCTGGGCCTGACCCTACTGGGCCAGCAACTGCTGTTACCCCATGCCGGCTCGCCGTGGATCGCGCCGGCGGTGGCCCTGGGGATTGGTTACCTGCTGCCCAAGCGCGTCCTGGCCCTCAGCGCCAAATATCGCCAGGAACGCATTGCTCGGGAAATCTCCACGTTCATTCCACTGCTGCGCATCCTGTTCGAATCCGGCATGGCGGTTGAGCAATCACTGCGAGTGTTGAGTACCGAAGCCCAGCGCCTGCTCCCTGACTTGACCCATGAACTGCGCCTGATCCTGGCGCGAGTCGACTCGGGCCTGGAGCTGTCCGAGGAGCTGGGCAAGACCGCACGCCTGCTGGCGGTGGACGAGTTCACCGACACCTGCATCATTCTTCAGCAACTGATTCAGCAGGGCGGCGGCGCGATGAAGTCGCTGCTGGCGCTCAAGCAATTGCTCGATGACCGCCGTCTGACTCGCCTGCAGGAATACATCTCTAAAATGTCGGCGAAGATGTCGGTGGTGATGATGGTGTTCCTGTTTCCAGCCTTGCTGATTGTGCTCGGGGGCCCGGCCATGATCGCCATCTCCCGCGCCCTGAATAACTTCTGAGGAGTCTGTTATGAAGCCACTGATTGTCGCCATAAGCGTGCTGATGCTGGGTGGCTGCGCCAGTAATGGCCAGGCTCCGTGGGCCGGCTTGCTGGCGCCCGGCAGTTGCCCCAAACCCAGCTCGGACCAGGAGCTGTCCTTGAACCTGGCCGACGACATGGCCAACGAAGGCAAGCTGCACGCCAGCCTGGCCAACCTGCAAAACCTGCCCGCTACCTTGCCTCAGGTGCGCCAGCGCCAGGCCCGCGCCTATCGCCTGCTGGGCCGCACCGAGGCCGAGCCGTTGTACCGCAGTTTGCTCGGCACCTGCCTGGCCGCCGATGGCGAGCACGGCCTGGGGCAACTGGCATCGGCCAAGGGCGACAATGGCCAGGCCATGGCCCATCTGCAACGTGCGGCACGCCTGGCGCCCACCGACGAAAAAGTCCGCAATGACTTGGGCGTGGTGTACCTCGATCAACTGCGCCTTGAAGACGCACGCTTTGAATTCATGACCGCCATCGAACTCAAGCAGAGCGATCAATTGGCGGCGGTGAACCTGGTGACCTTGCTGATTTACCAGGACAACTGGGAGCAGGCCGCAAAAGTGGTCGGCCAACTCGGGCTGAGCCCCGAGCAAGTGACGCAGGCCCAGGCACGCGCGCAACGCATCAAGGGTGCGGCTGCGGCAACGGTCCGTCCATCCAAAGACCAGGTAGCGGCCGTCAGCGACACGCTGCCGGCGTCTGTGAAATAGGGAGCCGATGATGAAACTCCATTACCTCGCCAGCCTCGCATTGCTGGCCCTGCCCTACGCAGCATCGGCCATCGAGGCTGGACCGTCTTCGCCGCAGCAGGCGGAAACAGAAAACTGGATGGCCCTGCAACTCAGCGGGCGCGCAGCCTCGGCCAACCCGCAAAAGACCACGCCGGCGGAACGCGAGCAGGCGCTGAAGCGCTGGCTGGACAGCAACAAGCATCCGATCCCGGAGTTCTTTGATCAGAAGGTGGGCGGGTCTGCGCAGAGCGGGAATAAATAGGGTGACTGTGGGAGGGGGCAAGCCCCCTCCCACATTGAATCTCTACCTGCTTTTGCTCTGCCGTTGACTGGGCTTTCAGTGCGCCGTCACCCGCTGGCCCATCGCCGAGTTGCTCGGTGACAACGCCAGCGCCAACTGTGTGCGATTGTGCATATGGGTCAGGCGCAGCACCTGGGACACATACAGCTTGACCGTGTTCTCGGTGATCCCCAGTTCACAGGCAATCTGGTAGTTGGTCTGCCCCTTGCCGACCAGCCGCGCCACGTCCAACTGGCGCGGAGACAACTGATTGAAGATCGCCGGAATTTCCACTGGCCCGGCTTCGTCAGCCATCGCCTCGCCGTCGCTGGCCTTGGGCGCCGGGTTGCGCCGCACCTTGTCCAGGTCCATATACAAGTCATTGATGGATTCGGACAGGTACTGCAACTTCTGGTTAAGCGTACCCAGTTGCAGGTCCTTTTGCCGCTCCTCCAATGCCGCTTCCTGGCGCTTGAGGCCTTCGAGCAGTTCATCCAGATTGATCGGTTTCTGGTAGTAATCGGCGATCCCTGCACGCAGGGCCTTGATCACATCCTGCTTGTCGGCGCGCCCGGTGAGCATGATCGCTTCAAATGCACGATGCTTGCCGGCGACGCGTTGCAACGCCTGAACCAGTTCGATGCCATCCATGTCCGGCATATGCAGATCGCACAGCACCAGGCCGATCAGAGGGTCTTCGCTGAAACGCTCTATAGCTTGTTTGCTGGACTCGCACGGGACACAACGGTACCCGCTGCTTTCAAGAAATTCACAGAGCTCCTCTACGATTAACGGTTGGTCGTCGACTACGAGCACTTTTACTGCAGATGTAAGCTTGTTCACGCGCTACTCCATGCCTGGCAAGCCAAAAGATGACCTATCCTTTCTGACGAAAAATCCCACAACCACTCATTAAACGTAGACGTACTTTCTGACTATGTACATAGCATTAATCCACCTGAATGACTAATGGATCCAAAGCCAGCAGCCCACGTAACCTGTCAAAACAAAGGGTGCAAAAGGCTGTTTTGTTGACACTTGCGCCTCTCCCTCGACCTGGCTTGAGCTAAGCCCTTGATGCATAAGTGCCCAAGCCACCATGGCGATGCCCGCGCCAATCAGAGACCCCAGCAGATACTCGGTATTGGAGGCCAGGCCCAGGGCTGCCAACAACTTCACATCCCCGGCGCCGAAGCGGCCCAACGCATAACCCGGCAGGGTCAGGGCGAGCGCCAGCACCAGGGCCAGGCCGCCATCGCTGCGTGGAGCACCGAGCCACGTCGAGCCGGTCCACAGCAGGTAGATCAACGCCAGTAATCCGACGCCCAAGGTCAGCGTATTAGCAATTTGCCGCTCACGCATATCCTGTAAAGCGCACAGCCCCAACCACAGCAATATCACTACATTCTGGATCACGTAAAAAACATCCCTTTTTGCCGAATGATTCTATGCTGATATCAGGTACTCGCCTCAGGGTAGACGCAGTCATGAAATCAGGCCTCCCGAGAAAGCAAAAAGGTGCGGCGGCGATCGAGTTTGCCTTGGTCTTCGTAATCTTCTTTGCGGTGTTCTACGGCCTCCTCAGCTACAGCTTGCCGCTGCTGCTGATGCAGTCGTTCCACCAGGCGGCGGCAGAAGGCGTGCGCCGCAGTGTGTCACTGGACCCAGGCACCGCAGGCTATTCGGCTTTGGTTGTGCAGCGCGCCAAAGATGCAGCCCAGGCGCAGTTGAACTGGATCCCCGGCTCCTTGAATTTTTTGCCCGGCTACATCACCGCCACTTACACCAATAACTTGCTGACGGTGAAAATCACTTATCCATCAGCCAACATCAAAGCGGTATTGCCGGCCCTGGTATTGCCTGGCGTTGGCACCGTTCCGAACCTGCCCACCAACCTGACCGCTACCTCGAGCCTTCAGTTTTGACGACGGGGGATAAATTGTTCGCACGCCTGCGCGGGCGCAGCAGCGCCTTGGCCCTGGATGCCCCGGCAACGCCTGCGCCGGGCCTGCAGTTGCAACTGGACAACCTGGGCCAAGTGCTAAGCATTGCCGGTAGCCTGCGGCCTCTGCTCGACCAACACCTGGTCAACACGCCCAACCCGCCGTTGCGCACATTGCTGTGCCCAAGCAGCGCGCTGAGTGTCGAAGGTGCACCGCCGCAATGGCAACGACAGGGTCTGGACCTGGACTTTCAGGGTGCCGCCGGCGTGGTTCTGCACACCCGCGGCTGGCTTGAGCCAGAGGGCGACGGCTGGGCCCTGCGTCTGCTGGATGTCACCGACCTGCTGGCCGACCGGGCACGGATGCAACAGCGCGAACAGAACCATCAACTCGCTGGCCTGATGAGCGAACAACTGCGCGTGTGCAGCTTCAACCGCCTGCCACAGGTGTTCAACGAGCACCTGCGCAGCGTGGCCCAGCGCTGGCGCATACCTTGCGTAGCGATGGCGCTGCTCGACGAAGACGATCAGGGTTGGCGCATCTACAGCCAATACGCCGCCCATGATGCCCCGGCCCTGTGGCAAACCGGGCAACATCTTGGCACCAGCCTCGACAGCCTGAACGGCAACATGCCTCTGAACCTGGACATTGCCCTGGGCCGCAGCGAAAACCCGCGCCTGCACAGCATCTTCGGCAACGTCGGCGGTTTGCTGGTGCCCTACCGCGACAGCCACGGCGTGGCGGCCTGGTTGTTGTGTGGCTGCTACGACGGCCAGGTGGATCACACCCGCGAACGTGACTGGCTCACCCTGTGCGCCGCCCTCGCCGCGCCACTGTTGAGCCGCCTGCGTGAACAGCGCCACCACCAACAACTGGAACGGGTGGAAGCCTTGCAAGGCCTGCTCGGCACCGGCTGGTGGGAACTGTTGCCCGCCACCCAAGAGATCCAGCTTGCGCCACAATTGCTGCGCAACCTGAGCCAAGAGGACGGCCCCACCCGCCAGGCCCTCGACACCTGGCTCGGATTGATCCACCCCGCCGACCGCCAAGCCCTCAATAGCCGTCTGCAAGATCTGCAAGCCCTGGGCAAGCCGTTGCTGACCAGCGTACGCCTGCAACGCACACAGGCCGAGCAGGCGCCGCTCTGGTATCGCATACAGGGGCAAGTGCTGGGCGTGGGCAGTGAGCGGCGCTGGATCGGCTTCATGCTCGACATCAGCGACATCAAGAACCAGCAACTGCAAGCCGCCTCCGCCCATGCGCGCCTGGACAACCTGATTGCCAGCTCACCGGCGGTGATCTATGTACAGCGCTACGTCAACGGCGCGCTGCACCCGGCGTTTTTCAGCGCCAGCCTGTTACCGCTGCTGGGCTGGACCTTGGCCGAGTGCAACCACGACACCCTGGCAACGCTGATCCACCCCGACGACCGCGAACTCTACTTTGAACGCACCCGCCAACTGCTGCGCGAAGGCACCGTGCGCAGCCGCTACCGGTTGCGCGATAAACAAGGCCATTACCACTGGCTGCTCGACGAAGCCAAGCTGTTGCGCGATGACCTCGGCCTGCCGGTGGAAGCCGTGGGCCTGTGGCTGGACGTGACCGAAGCGACCCTGGCGGCTGAGCAAGTGCGCCAGAGTGAGGAGCGCTACCGCATCCTGGTGGAAGACTCACCGGCAATGATCTGCCGCTACCGGCCCGACCTGATCCTGACCTTCGGCAACACGCCGCTGGCCAACTACCTGGAATGCCAGCCCGCCCAATTGCCGGGCATTGACCTAGGCCAATGGCTGTCGGATGAACAGCGCGCGTCCTTTGTGCAACGCATCGCGCGATTGACCCCCGAATTCCCGGTCAGCACGGCCGAGATCAGCCTGCAACTGCCCGGACGCGAACATGCCTGGTGGGTGTGGTCCGACCGTGGCGTGTTTGATCAGCAAGGCACCCTGGTGGAAGTGCAAGCCGTGGGCCGCGACAACACTGAAGTGCGCCGCTCACAACAACAACTGACCCAAAGCGCCAAAATGGCCACCCTCGGCGAAATGGCTACCGGCCTGGCCCATGAGATCAACCAGCCGCTGAACGTAATGCATATGGCCGTCGTCAACGTGCTCAAGCGCCTGGGCAATGGCGATGTGCAAATCGACTATCTCACCGAAAAACTCCAGCGCATCGACGCCCAGGTGCAACGCGCAGCCCGGGTGGTCGACCACATGCGCGTGTTCGGCCGTCGCTCGGAAATCGAGCAGCAACCGTTCGACCCGGCGCAAGCGCTGGAAGGCACCCTGGCGTTGCTCAGCGAAGGCTTGCGTGGCAAAGGTGTGGAAGTGCGCATCACACCTGCGGACTTTGCGGTGCAGGTCAAAGGCTACGTCGATCAGTTGGAACAGGTGCTGATCAACCTGATGGTCAACGCCCGCGACGCGCTGCTCAGCCAGCGCGAAAAGAATCCCGCACTGCGCCCCTGGATTGCCCTGTACAGCGAGCATGACCGCCACCATGTACGCATCTGGGTCGAAGACAACGCAGGCGGCATTGACCCGCGCTTGCTGGAACGGATTTTCGAGCCGTTCTTTACCACCAAGCCGATTGGCGTAGGCACCGGGCTGGGGCTCTCGGTGAGCTATGGGATTGTAGAAAACATGGGCGGGCGCCTGAGCGTCAGCAATGGCGAGGCGGGAGCGAAATTCTGCGTAGAACTGCCCATCGTCCAGGATCAGATCACCAGGTAAGCCCGGCCCATATGGCAGGTGAGGTTGGCGCCAACTTCGGCGTTGCCCAAGTTGATGCCCAAGGCGCTGAGCAACGTGTTGACGATGGGATCAAGGATCGGCGACAGCACGTTCTGGATCAGCCCCACCACCGCCGTGGTGATTGTCGCCAGCAGCCCGGCGACGCCAGCCAGCGCACCGTTGGATACGCTGCCGCTGGGCGGTGCGTAAGTCACCTGCAAGCCATTTAAAGTCGACGCCAGGCTACCGACGATATTGGCTGTGCCCGGCGCGAACTTATAGGTCGGCGGCGCATTCATCTCGGCAACCGGCGAAAACACCATCGTGCTGGTTTGCGCGGCAATGGTGGAGTTGGCCTTCAACAGCAAACCGCCCCCCACATTGGGTGTACGGGTGGGGCTGCACAACAGCGTCAGGACAACACAGTAGCGCTCGCCAAAATCGATCAGCCTGACAGGCTGCACATTGACAGGTGCGGATGAAGAAAAAGCCGCTACCGGATCCACCGTACCAACCGCCAGGGTAGCCAGGGACGTAGTGGTTTTCACCGTCAAGGATTTGGAGGCCGGCGAGTCGCAATTGAAGTCCGTGACATAGGTTTGCGCGCTGCCGGCTTCAATGTAAATGGCCAGCGACGTCGTAACATCAACATCAGCCACATTGCAGGCCACCAGGCATAGCACCCCTCCCACCACTGCCGGCAGGTTGAGGTTCAACAGGCCCTTGACCACTTGAGACACCGGCGTACCCAACCCCGTCAATATGGAAGCCACGCCAGACACGGCCTTGATAATCGGCGCCTGTACGGTCACCAATGTGCGCACTTGCGCAGTACGCACAAAAATCTGATCGGTCGGAGGGACATTCAATAAGCCCTTCTTCGCCAATGCCGGATTGCCAATGGCCGACAACTGCGGCGGCTCAATGACTTTGGTCTGGATCGAAACGTTGCCCACCAACGGAACATTCAGTTGAGCCGCCGCACTCACAGCATTCTTGCTACTGGACAATTGCGCCACTGCCTCCAGCAGCTGAAACAATTGCACATTGCTGTTCAGCGCCGCTGTCGGCGTGCCAGTGGCGATGTCGATCAGGTCCCCCACCGTCAACAGCTTGGAATTAGGCGCAATCGCTTCAATAGAAATCACGTCATTGATCACCGACGTGACCGCCGCGCCGTTTTTCTGCAAGACCTTGACGGCGGCATCGATCAACTGGGTAGCGGAGACGGCGGTGTTAAGTAATGCATCGTAGTCTCCAGCCTTTACCTGCAAGTCGATCGCTAACTGGTCCAGATAACTGAGCAGGTTGACGTTGGTCTGCAACAAGCCGTTCCAACCGGCTGCCGTGAGCGACAGGTTGCCCCCCAGCAGGTTGCCGATGACCAGGTTCAGTATTGGCGACTTGCTCGAATCGACACTGGCCAGGCTGCTGCGGATCGACAACTGCGCTACCGGAGGAGGCGTCGCCGCGACAGCGGTGGCGCTCAGGTTGATTTGCGCGGTGATCGGCGCGCCACTAAAGAGGTTCCACAGACCGTTGGCGATGCTGCTCATCACCGTGCGCGAAGCCACCACGCGGATCGCGTCGCTCTTGGTGGCATCGGCGGTAAACACTCGGGTGTTCAGGGCGTTGGTGGCCAGGGTCCCGCACGTTACGGCCAAGGTGCGGCCATTGCCGACCACAAAACCATTGCGCGCAGCGTTTTGCGTGGCGTAGGCGTTGGCCGTGGTGTTGGCGCCGCACTGACCACCGAGGCCGGCCGCTTCCAGCGCCGAAGTATCGGCGACGGACTGCAGCTTGCGCTTTTCCAGATACAGACGCCCGCTGTCGACCGCCAGCAACGTAAACACCAGGGCCAAGGCCAAGGTGCCTGCCGCCATCAAGCCTATTGCCCCACGCTGCCTGGAACCGAATCGGGGAGACATCGAAGCACTCCTGCGCTAACTCACCGGGGTTGCACTGGAGTGTAGACAAGGGACAGGCAGGTTGCTGGCAACTCGCCATATTGGCGACTGGCGGAGATGTTCTTGCCATTGGAAAATTTGTGGGAGGGGCGGTGCGACGATTCGACTTGCTCCCTCCCACAGGGTTGCGCAGTGTTGATTAGTGCGGTGGGTAGTTGGAAAGGATTTTGGTCACCGTACTGCGGATGGCCTTGCTGCGATCTTCCGGATTAGGCGTGCTGGCCATCATTTGCTCGTCGCTGCCGCGCCACACCAGTTTGCCGTCCTTGCCGTCGAGCAGGTCGATCTGGATGGTCGCCACTTTGTAGGTGATGTTGCGCGTTTCGTTGTACATCGGCGCGCCCCAGTAGCCATTCCATGGGCCGCCCCAGGCGCCGCCGTAGTTGGTGGTGACTTGTTGCTGGCGGTCTTCGACGATCAGGTACGCCTGTACATTCAGGTCGGCCTTGGTACCTGCCGCTGCCGGGCGCAGGCCGCGTTGGTCGAGTTGCTCGCCCACGGCCTGGCGGATGCGCTGCTCGGTAAGGTCGCTCTTGATCCGCGGGTCATCGGGGCGGTACTGCAACGCCGGGTCTTTCCAGGCCCAATTGCGGTAGGCGCCAAAGTCGCGGCTGGCGTCGAAATCGTGGTTGACCTGGTTGCTCTGGCAACCGCCCAGCAACACAACAACAGCAAGTGCAGCGATGCGACCCAACATGATGTTCTCCAGAAAACGACATGAACCTGAAATGAGAATAGCTGCTAACTGGGCGGATAGGCGGCCATTGCCTTCTGCATCGCCTTGCGCAAGCTATCGGCGCGCTCACTCAGGCTGCCCTGGCTGGTGGTTTCTGCGCTGGTGCTCCACACCGGCTGGCGGGTGCGGGCGTCGAACAGGCTGATGCGCGCCACCGCCACCGTCACTTCATAGGTGCGTACCACAGGCACTGTGTTGTACATGCCATAACCGTTGCCATAGCGGTTGTAGCCACTGTAGCCATACCCGTAATCGTCCTGGACCTGGCGCAGGCGCTTCTCCAGGCGCACATCGGCACTCACCAGCAGGTCGGGCACACGGTTGTCATGCAAGGGGCGCAGGCCGCGCTGGTCGAGGGCGCCGCTGACCGCCTCGGCAATCTGTGCCGAATCGGCCCAGGCCGTACCCGCCGGCAGTTGGCCGTTGAGCCAGCCCCAACTGCGATAGGCGCCATAGTCGCGTACTGGTGCCGGATAGGCGCTGGCATCAAAGGTCGTGGCCGCCTGCGCCGGAGCCGGCGGCATCGGCGCTGAAGCGGCGACGTAAGGGTTGGGGCTGGAGCACGCCCCCAGCCCCAGGGATAACAGGATTAAACCGAGACGACGCATTTCGACCTCCGCAGACTGGGCCGCTTAAACCGGACGGCAGATCCAGTGCAAATAACGCCCAAGCCCGGCAAAGCTTGGGTGACGACGATGAGCGAGCTCCATCTCCAACAAGTCCTGCAAATCGGCGCGGGCCTGGAATTCCATCGGCATGTAGTCGTGAAACACCCGCACCCCACTCTGGCTTTCGACCTGCCACAACCCTTCGAGTTGCGCCGCCAATTCCCGAGGGTCGAGCGGTTGCTGCGGCGTGAGGCTCTGCTTTTCACCGGCCATGTCGTTCTTGCGCATTTTGCGAAAGTGGCCTTTGAGCAGGTTGCGGTAAATCAACGCATCGCGGTTGTAGAAAGCCAGGGACAACCAGCCGCCGGGCAGCGTCAACCGATGCAGCACCGGCAGGATGGCATGGGGTTCGGCCAACCATTCCAACACCGCGTGGCACAGCACCAGATCGTAAGGCTCGGTGAGTTGGCCGAGCAAGTCTTGCCATGGCGCATGAATAAACGTCGCACTTTGGCCGGCGTCGGCAAAACGTTGGCGCGCACCGTCGAGCATCGGCTCAGCGGGTTCAGCCAAGGTCACCTGGTGGCCGCGCTCGGCCAGCCACAGCGACATATGCCCCAGGCCCGCGCCGATATCCAGCACGCGCAACGGACGATCAGGCAACGCTTCAAGCAAGTCAGCCTGAAGCACCGCCAGGCGAATCGCGCCCTTGGCGCCGCCATAGATTTTCTCGGCAAAACGCGTGGCCAACTGGTCGAAATGACGATCACTCATGGGCAAACCGCCGCTCGCTGTCGGCCAACTTGGCACGCACCACTTCATTCATGTCCAGGCCCAGCTCACTGCACAGCAACAGCAAGTACAGCACGATGTCACCGACTTCCTGGCCCGCATGGGCGAGTTTATCGGCGGGAAGCTGGCGGGATTGGTCTTCAGTAAGCCATTGGAAGATTTCCACCAGTTCGGCCATTTCCACACTGGCGGCCATGGCCAGGTTTTTCGGGCTGTGGAACTGCTTCCAGTCGTTGGTATCGCGGATGCGGTGCAGGCGTTCGGTGAGGTGTTCGAGGTTCATTGGGGGGCTCCTGAATGGGTATAGCTTCAGGGGGATGGGGATTGAAGGCAAGTGAATAGCGGTGGTGTTCTCAAGGGCGCTATCGGGAGCAAGCCCCCTCCCACACTTTGATTTGTGAACACATTTCAAAATGTGGGAGGGGGCTTGCTCCCGATGAGGCCCTAATCAACCACGCTAAACTCGAGCCTGGCGGTTTGACCGGCCTCATCCAACACGCTGAGCTGATAGCGCCCCAGCCGCTCAAAACTGGCATTGATGCTGTCCTGATTGGCGCTGTCCCCCAACGGTGCGCCGTTGAGAAACCACCAGCGCCGACCGCTGCCGCCCAACGCGGAGATTTTCAGGCGCAAGGCTTGTTGGCTGGCCGCGGGCAGGCGCAACTGGTCGCCCTCGCGCACGCCCACAATGGACAATGGCGAAGCCGCAGCCAGCGCCGGTGGCGGGCAATCCGGGTCAGGCGCAGGAATGCGCGCTTCACGGCGCTCAACCCTTGGCAACCAGGGCTCCAGCGGCGCGGGCCACAGGGCAATATGCCTCGGCACCGCGCCAGGGCAATGGGCATCAACCCGCAAGCCCTTGGCATTGACCCAGATGCTCTCCATCAGCCCCACGCTCAAGGGTTGATCCAATGCCTGCAAGGTAGGCGGCGTAGTGTTGTCCAGGGTCCAGGCAAACCGCTGGCGCCGGCAATTGGGGTCACTGCGGGCCATGGGCTGGCCCAGCGGCCAACAGATCGCCGCCACGCCGATATTCGCCGGCACCGGTTTGACCGGGGCACTGATGCCGCGCTGGCTGTCGCGGTTGGTCAGCACGTCATGCACCTGCAGCATCAACGGCGCTGCCGACGCCAGGCCGAACTGGCCCGGCACGGGTGTGCCATCGGGCCTGCCAATCCAGACGCCGATCAAATAACGCGGGCCCACGCCAATTGCCCAGGCATCGCGAAAGCCATAGCTGGTGCCGGTTTTCCACGCCAGCACCGGGCGTTGCACCAGTTCGGCACGCGGATCGCGGTCGGGCCGTGCCTGGCCGCTGAGGATGCGCCGCACGATCCAGGCGGCCCCCGGCGACAGCAAAGGCCGCTCCCTGAGCGCATCCTCCGGCTGTAGTCGCAAAGTGGCGCTCTTGCCGTCGCGGGCCAAGGCGCTGTAGCCGCTCACCAGGTCCTCCAGGCGACTGCCCGCGCCCCCGAGGATCAGCGCCAGGTTCGGCTCGGCCAGCGCCGGCAGCGCCAACGGCATGCCGCCGATGCGCATCTGTGCGGCAAAGCGCTTGGGCCCGTAGGCTTCCAACAGTTGCACCGCCGGCAGGTTCAACGAGCTGGACAGCGCCGTGCTCGCCGGCACCGCCCCGGTAAAGCCCATGGAAAAGTTGCCCGGCCGATAATCACCGTAACGCCGCGGCACGTCCTGCAACAGGGACTCGGAGTGAATCAAGCCGTCGTCCAACGCCATGCCATACAGGAAAGGCTTCAGGGTCGAACCGGGCGAGCGCAGCGCACTGATCATGTCCACATGGCCAAAGCGCTTGGTGTCGTTGATATCCACCGAGCCCAGGTAGGCACGCACCGCCATGCTTTCCTCTTCCACCACCAGAATTGCCGCCGAGGTGTGTTCCGGCAGGCGTGCACGCCAACCCAGCAAGAGGTCTTCGAGGCGGCGTTGCAGGGTGGCGTCCAGGGTGGTGCGAATCAGCGGCGGGCTGTCGGGGCGGTTCAGACGCCGCGCCAGCAACGGCGCCAGGCTCGGTTCCAGGCGCGGCGCGAGCAGCAGCGGTTCTTGCAGGGCTTCATCGACCGCAGGCTGCGGCCACACCTGGAACTCGGCGAGGCGGCGCAGCACTTTGTCGCGGGCCTCCTGGGCACGTTGCGGATGACGGTCCGGACGCAAACGACTGGGCGCCTGGGGCAATACCGCGAGCAAGGCGGCTTCGGCGTGGGTCAGTTGTGAGGGCGACTTGCCCAGATACGCCCAACTCGCCGCTGCCACGCCCTGCAGCGTGCCGCCGAAGGGCGCACGATTGAGGTAAAGGTTGAGGATTTCGTCCTTGGACAGGTGCCACTCCAACTGCGCGGTACGCCACAGTTGACGCAACTTGCCATGCAGGGTGCGTGAATGCGGGTCGAGCAAACGCGCCACCTGCATCGACAAGGTACTGCCGCCGGACACCACCCGTGCACCGGTCAGGTTTTGCCAGGTCGCGCGTACCAGCGCTAGCGGGTTTACCCCGGGGTGTTGGTAAAACCAGCGGTCTTCGTAAGTGAGCAGCGCGTCGAGATAATACGGCGACACCTCGCGCGTCTGCACCGGGTAGCGCCATACGCCGTTGGCATCGGCAAATCGCCACAGCGGCGTGCCATCTTCGGCCAGCACCACACGGGCCAGGTCGTCCTGGGGCAGGGGCAATGGCCAGATACGATCGGCCAGCCATAGCACGGCGATTACCAACAGCAGGCTCGCCAGGGTCCAGCGGGCAACAAAACGCAAATTCAAGCGGCTAAACCTCTATGCTTGTAGGGAACTAGCCACGCCCCATCGCGACAAAAGGCTCAGTGCTGGCAATTTCGTCCACTTATTCATCGAGACACACCTATGCAAGCAGACTTTTTTGGATGGCTGGGTAACACACTCGGCTTGATCATCCACTACATCATCGAGTTCTTCAGTGGGCTGTTCAATATGCTATCCAACGCCGGCGGCAACTTTGTCGATGGGATGTCTCGAGCGCTAGGCATGGACACCTCGATCATCAGCATCATCACCCTGATCGTCGGGTTGCTCTTCTTGTACTCGGCGGTACGCGCCTTTATGCGGGCCTCGATCATCGTGGGCATCATCTGGCTGCTGCTGGGCCTGTGGTTGCTGAGTTGGGTTGTGCACTGATTTATCTGACAGCCCCAATCCCTTGTAGGAGGGGGCTTGCTCCCGATAGCTGAGTGTCAGCCAATGATGTTGTGACTGATTCACCGCTATCGGGAGCAAGCCCCCTCCCACAAAAGCCCCCCACTTCAACTTCAGCGATCAGCGGCCCTTGATCACCATATCCGCCGGCGTCTCGCCCACCGCCTGCCAGTTCGGCCGATACATCGACTCCACTTGCGGCGGCGGCACGCGATAGGTGCCAGGCGTCACCGCACGTGCCAGGTACAGCAAGTGCGTGGTGCCGTAGCCGTCCAGGTTCATCGCCGCCACATAGCGATCATCCCTGAACTCCTGATGCTTGAGCGATGCATTCTGCATCGACTCGCGCCACTCCTTCACCTGGCTGCTGGCGTTCTCCAGGCTCGCCGCGCTTTGTGCCAGGTTTTGGTTTTCCAGTTCCAGGCCGGCGGGCAGCAGGTCTACCACCAGGGCATCCGGCACGCGCTGCTTGGCACTGACGGCCAGGTGCACCAGCACCAGGTCGCCGCTGTCGAGGCTGCGCAGGTTCAACGGCTGGCCGTTCATGCCCAGGTATTCGCGGCGAATGCTCAGGTTCTCGCCGCCCGCTGCCGGTGGCAGTTGTGGGTAACCTGAAATAGTCAGCTGCTGGTAAACGGGGGTCTGGCCCTGATTGCTCAGGCTCAGGTCGCTGGATAGCAGCTTTTCATCCAGTTGCAGCGTGGACTGCTGTTTGTTCAGCTCCCGCGCCCCGCCACTGCCGGTCAGCGACACCTGCCAGTCAGCCTCGGGCTTGGCGAAGCCGAGCCGCCCGGCCAGGAACAGCGAGTTGCGCTCCTGAGTCGACAGATACGGGCTGGCCGCCAACTGGTCCGACAAGGTAAACAGGCGCTCTTCACGTTTGCCCTTGGCCAAGTCGTTTTCCTCCAGCAGCGCCAGGATCATCGCCTGATCGCGCAATGGGCTGCCGTAGTCGGCCAGCCATTCCTTGGCACTGCGCTGCGCCGCCAAACCGGCGAGCAAGGCCTGATCGGCACGCGGCTGGTCGCCCATTTTTTGCAAGGCGATGGCCAACTGCACCAATGGCAAGCCGGAGCGCGCATCACTGCGGCGTTCGAACAGGCTGCGCAAGGCACCCAACGGCGCCTGCTGACTGCGCGCCAGCACCATGCCGGCGTAGGCCTGTACGGCAAAACGCGTGTGCTCGGCGTTGTCGCTGTAGTCGACTTCAATCAGGTTGCGTTCCTGCACATACCGCAGCAACCGCTCGCTGGCCTTCTTCAAGGCTTCAGGCGGTACGGCAAACCCCTGGTCGCGGGCGCGCAGCAGGAAGTCGGTGACATAGGCGGTCAGCCAATATTCTTCCTCGCCGTCAGCGCCCCACAAGCCAAAGCTGCCGTTGTAGCGCTGCATCCCCAGCAGGCGTTCGATGCCCAACTCGATCTTGCGTTTGCGTTCGGCATCCGGTTCGCCCTTGATGCTCAGGCGCTTGAGCAGCGCATCATCGGCATAGAGCGACGGGTACAAGCCGCTGGCGGTTTGTTCCAGGCAGCCATAGGGGTAAGCCTTGAGCGCACTGATCTGCGCGCCAAGGTTCAACGGCGGCCGGCTCGACAGGCTCAACAGCGCCTCACGCCCCGAGGAATCGAACTGATCGAGCGTGCCCGCCGGCAGGCTCCACGGCTGATCCTTGAGCACAGCGCGGTAATGCTTGAGCAAGGCCGGGTACGCCGGGCGCACGCCCAGGGTCCATTCGCGGCTGAACGGCGGCAGGTTTTCCCCCGGCAGGTCCAGGCCATTGACGGTGACCTTGACCTTGCCCTGGCCGAGACCGCCCCAGGCTTTTACCGGAATACGCAGGGTGGTGCGCTGGCCTTGCTTGAGCTCAACCGATTGCGCGCCGCCGTTGACCAGTTCCAACTGCCCTTGCGCGGTCAATTGCACATCGAGTTTCTGCGCCTTGCCCGACAGGTTGGAGAGGTCCAGGGCCAAGGTGGTCTGGTCGCCTCCCGCGAGGAAGCGCGGCGCCGAGAGTTCGGCAATCAGCGGTGCGGCGATGACCGTCTTGCCCTCGGCCATGCCATAGCGATCATCGCTCCAGGCCTGGGCCATCAGGCGCAGTTCGCCGTTGAAGTCGGGGATATTGACGCTGACTTCGCCCTCGCCTTTGTCGTTCAGGGTCACCGGCGCGCTTTGCAGGGCAACGATGGTCACGCTGGTGTCCGGGCGCTTGCCGCCTTTGGCCAACGCCGCGTCACCGCCAAATGCCAGGCTGGCGAGGCGCCCCTGGCCGGCTTCGATCAACTGGCCGTAGATGTCGAACTGGTCGACGCCATAGGCTTTGCGGCCGAACAGGCTGGAATACGGATCAGGCGTGGGGTATTCGGTGATATTGAGGATGCCCACATCCACCGCCGCCAGCAGCACATGCACCTGTTGGGGCACGCTGCCATCGGCGTTTTTGGCGGCGATCTTCACCGTCAGAGGTTGTTTGGGGCGCATTTTTTCCGGTGCAGTGAGGGTCAGGCCGAGTTTGCGCTGGGTACGATCCAGCGGCAGGTGCAACAGGCCCACGGCACGTTTGGGGGTGATATTGGCTTTGCGCTCGCCGGGGCGAATCACCAGGGCGCTCACATACAGATCATGGCGCGACCATTTCGGGTCGAGCTTCACCGCAAAGCTTTTGCCTTCGGCCGGTACGTCGATCTCCTGCCACCACAGCGGGCCTTCGGCGGATTCCACCAAGAGGTAGCCTTTACCGGCAGCCGGTGGCGTGACGGTGACATTGGCGGTGTCGCCATCGCCATAGGCCGGTTTATCCAACGCCAGCTTGACCTGGTCGGGGCGCACGGCGCCGCCTTCGGTGTTGTCCTGGGCCTGGTAGCCGGCCCAGAAGCGCACGCTGCTGACCAGTCCGGTCTGCGGGTCTTCCACCTCGACACGGTACGGGCCCCACTCCACCTGGAAGCTGACCTTGGCGGTGTCGCCGGCCTTGATGTTCAGGGTCTGCTCATCGAGGTTGAGGAATTTCTCGTTGAAGTGATAGCTCCAGCCATCGTTCTCCGAGTAGTTCCAGTAGTAGTCACGGCGCTCACGCACCAGGCGCACCTTGAGGTTTTGCGCAGCTAGTTTCTGACCGTCCTGGTTGGCCACCAGCACTTCGAATTCCACCGGGCCATCGCCATTGGTTTCCTTGCCGTCAAACAACCCGCGCAGGCCCGGCAATTGCTCGGCCGGCCAGATCGGCTGCACCAGGCGTCGGGTGATGGGCCGCCCGCCGGACTCTTGCAGGCTGGCTTGCACAATCAGTTGCAACGGGGATTTGGCCTCGGCCCATTTGCTTTCCAGGGTCAGCGCTTGCTCGCCATTGGCGTCGAGTACGCTTTCGTCCAGTTCGAAATCCTGGCTCAGCTCTTCTTCAGTGACGGAACCGAACTGGTACCCCGGCAAGGATTTGACCGCCTCACGCAGCGGGCGCACATAGACCTGGCCGCTGACCCGATTGCCGGATGCCGGTGCGCCGTACAGATAGCGCCCATTGACCTGAATGACCGGGTTCTCCGCCGGGCTCAGTGCGGTTTCACTGCCCTTGAGTTCCAGTGCCAGGCGTTCGGGCAGGAAGTCTTCGACGAGGAATTCATACAGTTGCGGCTTGCCGTCACCCAGGTCAAATACCAACTGCCAGCGCCCGGTCGGTGCTTCGCCGGCCAGTTGCAGCGCGTATTGATACAGGCCGGAGGCATCAGCATCCCACACAAACTTGCGGCTCACCTGTTCATCCGGACGACGCACCTCGACGCTCACCGGCTGCGGTTTGACCGCGTTGCCATCCTTGTCGCGCAACAGCGCATTGAGCAGCACGGTTTCGCCAGGGCGATACAGGTCACGCGGGCCGAACACAAAGAACTGCAGCGGGTGGGACGGCTGCCCGCCGATATCGAACTCGGCCAAATCCAGCGCGGCGCTGTCCAGGCGCAACAGGCTGGTCTGCTCGCCTTGTTTGGCCAGCAACACCTGGGCTTTTTTCGGCAGCGGCAGCTCGGCGTGACCACCGTCTTCAGTCTTGCCCTGGCCGAGTACGCGGCCTTCGGCATCGAGGATTTCCAGTTCGACGCCGTTCAGTGCCTTGCCGCCTTCCAACGCTTGGGTAAACACATCCAGGCGATTGGCATAACGGTGCACCGACAGGCCGATGTCACTCAAGGTAAACAGCGTGGCCGGTTGCGAATAGTTGTAGGTGCCCGAGGCACGCATCACCGCCAGGTACACGCCCGGCTGCTGCAATTGCTTGAGGCCGGCAATCGGCAGCAGCAGGGTTTCGCGAGTGTTGCGTGCCGGGTTCAGGTCGAAACGCCCACCGTAGACCAGCTCGGCCATTGGCAGCAGTTCACGGGACTCATAGCTTTGCAGACTGGTATTGCGCCCCCACTGCGCCAGGAACGACGGCAGGGATTCGGGCTTGATGCGGAAGAACTCAACATCGATCTTGTCGACGTTCAGCGCGATCACCGGCAAGCCCTCGGCCAGGCGCGTCGGCAGCAACGTGCCACGGCTGGCAAAGCCCACGGTGGCTTGCAGGTCACGGGTTTCCAGGCGGGCGGTGTATTCGGCGGCGAGTGTGTTGTCGTTGACCGCCTTTACCCCGGCGTCCACCGTCAGCACCAACTTGCGCTGCGGCTCCAGGTGGCGCAGGCGCAACTCCATCAAGTTATCGGAAAGCTCCCAGGCGCCATCGACCTTGCCGGACTTGCTGTCCACCAAGTGCAGCTTGTCGGCGAACTTCTGATCCGGGTCCAGAGGAATGGAAAAACTCACCGACAAGGTGCTGGCCCCGTCCAACTGCACCTCGGACACGTCCACCACGCTTAACTCGCGCCCGGCATAGCGCTGCTTCAACGCCGCCACGTCGACCGCTGCCTTGGCGGGTTTGGGCGCTACGCTTGCCGCGGCGGGCGCCGTCGGTGCAGCGGGCTTATCGGAAGAATCACAGGCGCTCAGCAGGGCCAGCGCGCAAGCGAGGAACAGTCCTTTGTTAAGCATGGGGCACTCGTAGTCAGAGGGAACCGAGGGGTGAACTATATATCAGCGCCGCGCTGGCTGCTGCGGTGCCGGTCACATTGACCGACGGAGGGAAGTTTGGTTCTGGGTGCCTTCCGGGCTAAACCAAATCCCACAAACAATGCAGTTCAAAATATGGGAGGGGGCTTGCTCCCTCCCACATTGGATCTGCGGCGTGATGGGTGGGCGGGTACAATGCTGCTCCACCAAGGAGCCTTCATGACCGCCCTGCTTGCCGACTGGCGCCACCGCCCCACCCATCGCCGCGTCTGGGCCCTGGCCGCGCCGATGATCCTGTCGAATATCTCCGTGCCACTGGTAGCCCTGGTCGACAGCATGGTCATCGGCCACCTGCCACACGCCCACCAACTGGGCGCCGTGGCCGTCGGTGCCAGCCTGTATACCTTCCTGGCCTGGGCCATGGGTTTCCTACGCATGGGCTCCACCGGGTTCGCCGCCCAGGCCGCCGGGCGCAAGGATGGCGCGGCGCTGCGGCAAATCCTGTTGCAAGGCTTGCTGCTGGCGCTGGGGCTGGCGATGTTACTGGGCACGGTCGGTATTCCCCTGAGCCATCTGGCGTTGGAATGGATGCAGCCCTCCCCTGAACTGAACCAACTGACCCGCGAATTCTTCCACACCCGCCTGTTCGGCCTGCCCGCCGCCCTTGCCAGCTATGCGCTGGTCGGTTGGTTCCTCGGCACACAGAATGCGCGGGCGCCGCTGGCGATTCTGCTGACCACCAACCTGGTCAACATTGCGCTTAACCTGTGGTTTGTACTCGGCCTGGACTGGGGCGTGGTCGGCTCCGCCCGCGCCTCGGTGATCGCTGAATGGACCGGCGCGCTGCTCGGCCTGGCACTTACGCAAAAAGCCCTGCGCGCCTACCCTGGCCATATCGCCTGGGCTGCACTGAAACTGTGGCAAAGCTGGAGGCCGTTGCTGGCGGTCAACCGCGACATTTTTATCCGCAGCCTGGCCCTGCAGTCGGTGTTCTTCATGATCACGGTGCAAGGCGCACGGCTGGGGGATGCCACGGTCGCCGCCAATGCCTTGCTGCTCAATGGCCTGTTGCTGACGGCCCATGCGCTGGATGGCCTGGCTCACGCCGTCGAAGCCCTGTGCGGGCACGCCATTGGCGCCCATGACCGCCAGGCGTTGCGCCGCTCGCTGGTGGTTGCCTGCGGCTGGTCGCTGATCGCCAGCATCGGTTTCGCCCTGTTGTTCACCTTCGGCGGCCATCTGTTTATCGCTATGCAAACGGATATTCCCAGTGTGCGCGAAACCGCCGACATCTACCTGCCTTACCTGGCGGTACTGCCGTTGATAGCGGTGTGGAGTTATTTGCTCGATGGACTGTTTATCGGCGCAACGCGGGCGCGGGAGATGCGCAATGGGATGTTGCTGACGGTGCTGTTGGTGCTGCCGATTGCCTGGGCGTTGCAGGGGTTGGGTAACCACGGGTTGTGGGTAACCTTCCTGCTGTTCATGGCGGTGCGCAGCCTGACACTCTGGGCGATAGCCTGGCGCTTGAATCGGCAAGGGCTGTGGCTGGGAGCAAACTGAAGGAATGCAGACCCAAATGTGGGAGGGGGCTTGCTCCCGATAGCTGAGTGTCAGTCAACAGACTCATTGACTGATCCACCGCTATCGGGAGCAAGCCCCCTACCACATATATTACGAGGACAGGTACGAAGAACGGGTCAAGCCCAGGCGCAACGCATCCAGGAACTGGGTGCGCTCAGACGCGGAGATCTTCGCACTCGCACACTTGTCGCGGTAATGCGTCATCAACTCCTCCGGCGACAAGTGCACATAGCGCAGCATGTCTTCGATGGTGTCGTGGGTCTCGATCCCGGCGCTGTACACCGAACCGTCTTCACGCTGGTAGATGTTCACCGAGTCGGTGTCACCGAACAGGTTGTGCATGTCGCCCAGGATCTCCTGATACGCGCCGACCAGGAAGATACCCAGCAGGTAGTCTTCACCTTCGTTCAAGCCGTGCACCGGCAGGCTGGTCTCGATGCTCTGCTCGTCGACGTACTGCTTGATCTTGCCGTCGGAGTCGCAGGTCAGGTCTTGCAGCACGGCACGGCGCAGCGGCTCTTCGTCGAGGCGGTGCAGCGGCAGGATCGGCAGGACCTGGCCGATGGCCCAGGTGTCCGGCAGGCTCTGGAACACCGAGAAGTTGCAGATGTACTTGTCGGCCAACTTGTCGTTGAGCTCGTCCAGCACCTGGCGATGCGAACGCTGGCGGGCTTTCAACGAGTTGTGCAGGCGGCGGCACACGGCGAAGTAGCACTGTTCGGCCAGGGCTTTTTCGGCCAGGGTCAGTTTGCCGTCGGCGTACTGGGTGGCCACGTCGCTCATGTAGTGGGTGGCGCGCCAGTAGGTTTCGGTGACCATTTCGATGTCGGTCGGACCGAGCAGGTCCACCAGCCATTGCACGGTTTCCGGCAGGCTTTCCTTGTTTTCAATGGTCGGGATTTCGTCGTTGTGCTTCTCGACATCAGTGACTTGCACCACCAGCATGGCGTGGTGGGCGGTCAGGGAGCGACCGCTTTCAGAGAAGATATTCGGGTGCGGCAGGCTCTGCGCATCGCAGAATTCCTTGAGCATGCCCACGACCACGCCGGCGTAGTCGTCCATGTCGTAGTTGATCGAGCTGGCGTTACGCGAGTGGGTACCGTCGTAGTCCACGCCCAGGCCGCCGCCGACGTCGATGTGGTCCACCGGCAGGCCGAGGTTGCGCAGTTCGCCGTAGTAACGAATAGCTTCCTTGAACCCGTGCTGGTAGTCGGCCAGGTTGGCGATCTGCGAACCCATGTGGAAGTGCAGCAGGCGGATGCCCTGGTCCAGGCCGGCCGCGCGGAAACGCTCGACCACCGACAGCAACTGCGCCGCCGACAAGCCGAACTTGGATTTCTCGCCACCGGTGTCCGCCCACTTGCTCGATGCCAGGGAAGACAGGCGCACACGCAGACCCACCTGAGGCTTGACCTTGAGGCTGGCGGCCTCTTCGATCACCAGCCCGACCTCGGATTCTTTCTCGATCACGATAAATACGTTGTGACCAAGCTTCTGCCCCATCAACGCCAGGCGGATGAACTCGCGGTCCTTGTAACCGTTGCAGACGATCGTGCCACCCTTCGGCGCCAGGGCCAACACGGCCAGCAGCTCGGGCTTGGAGCCCGCTTCCAGGCCGATGGAAACGTTCTGGGTGGCGATGATGTTCTCGATCACCGCTTCCTGCTGGTTCACCTTGATCGGGTACAACGCGGTGTACTTGCTCTGGTATTCCAGGCGTTCGATATTCGAATCGAAGGCGCCGGTGAGTTGGCGTACACGGTCTTGCAGAATGTCGGGGAAACGCACCAGCAGCGGCAACGACAGGCCGCTTTTACGCAGTTGATCGACCTGCTCGTACAAATCGACCGGCGTGCTGTTCGGACCGTTGGGGCGGACTTCTACGCGACCGGCTTCATTGATCGCGAAATAACCGGCCCCCCAATGGCGGATCCCGTAAACACTGCGGCTGTCCGCAACTGTCCATTGGCTGCCATCGTCTTTGCGTGTGCGTCGTACGGACATCGAAGTCCCCTATAAATGAAGGCGAAGGCGCCACCTCAAGCGGAGGCTGGCGCAGTCTAAAGAATGAAAATGACGATTTGCCTGCAAGAAGGTCAGACCCCACTCGCAGGACAGAGTTTAGCCACAGGTTGGGAAGAGGCTTTCAGCCGCCGGACTTCTTGGCCTTGTAACCGAGCTTGATCAACTCGGCCAACAGCAGTTCGACGTGATCACCCTGAATCTCGATGACCCCGTCTTTCAACGCACCACCGGTGCCGCAGCGCTTTTTCAGCGTGGTGGCCAGCTCCTTGAGGGCATCTTCGGCCAGGGGCACGCCGGTGATGGTGGTCACCGTTTTGCCGCCACGGCCTTTGCTCTCGCGTCGTACGCGGGCAATGCCATCACCTTCGGGGATCAGGGTCTGTTTGCAGGTACACGAATCCACGGGCTGACGACAGTCCGGGCAGTGTCGACCTGCGTCGGTGGAAAATACCAGGCCACCAAGGGCGGCGAAGGATGCGGCTTTTTTGGCCACCGGCAATCCTCTTGGGAGGATGAAGACTGATCGGCGCCGCAAAGGGCGGTGACCGACCGCGAAGCCCCACTCAGGCAGGGGCAGCGCTACCGAACCGCTAATGTGGTTCGGGTGAAAAGGCGCGCAGTGTAACGGCAAAAAGCGAAGTTGCTAAGAGCCAAATGGCGCCAATTTATGCAACTTTAGCGACGTGAGGCGAGATAGCGCCGCAGACCTTCTTGAGCATCCGGGCAATAGGGCTTTTGCTCGGCCTCGGCAAGCACCGTTTCGAGGGGCAGAAAGCGTGCATCCATGACCTCTTCAGGCTGCAAACACAACGGGCCGTCCCATACGGCAGAGTAGGAAGTGCACCACAGGCGGCTGTCACCATCTTCAAAGTAAAAATGATCGTGCTCGACCAACTCCACTCCACTTACGCCCAGCTCTTCGGCCAATTCTCGCTGTGCCGACAGGGCATAGCTTTCCCCCGCCGCCACCATACCGCCAGCCGCCGTATCCCAAAACCCCGGATACAGGGCCTTGCTCAAGGTGCGCCGATGCACGCACAGCTCGCCCTTGGAATTGAATAGAAAGATAAAGGTGCAACGGCCAATCAGGCCGCGCTGGCGCAGGTCGGACCTGACCAGGTGGCCGAGCAGCTTGTCCTGCTCGTCGACCCAGCAGATCAGTTCAGCATCGGAGGCCGCACGGTGTTCGGCCTCCTTTTGAGTAGCGTCCATCATCAACCCTGGTTGAGGAGCTGACGCAAGTCGATCACTGCAGCGTTTGCCCGGGAAATATAGTTGGCCATCACCAACGAATGGTTCGCCAGTACCCCGAAGCCACTGCCGTTAAGAATCATAGGACTCCACACCGGCTCCTGCGAGGCCTCCAGCTCACGAATGATCTGGCGCACGCTGACGGTGGCGTTTTTCTTGGCCAGCACGTCGGCAAAGTCGACTTCGATGGCGCGCAGCAGATGGGACAAGGCCCATGCCTGGCCACGGGCTTCGTAGAACACGTTATCGATCTGCATCCATGGGGTTTCCACCACTTCTTCATCGACTTGCGGCACTTCGCCCGGCGCCAGCGCCTCGGTTTTAAGCGCGGTGTTCAGTTTGACGCGGCCGACGCTGGCCGACAGGCGCTGGGACAGCGAGCCCAGACGGGTCGCCACATCGCCCAGCCAGTTGTTCAGGTTGTCGGCACGCGCGTAAAACAGTGCGCCGCGCTGGTTCGGGTCAGACAGGCGCGCTTCGTAGCGGCTCAGGGAGTTGATGCCTTCCTGGTATTCCGACTCGCTCGAAGGCAGCACCCAGCTCTTGTTATCGAAGTTAAACCGCGGTTCGGCCTTGGCCAGGTCCGCGTCTTCAGCCGACTGCGACTGGGAGCGAGCGAAGTCTTTGCGCAGTGCGCGGGTCAGGTCACGCACCTGCACCAGCACGCCATATTCCCAGCTCGGCATGTTGTCCATCCACAAGCCCGGCGGGAAACGGTCGTTGGAGATGTAGCCGCCAGGCTTGTTCAGCAAGGTGCCGACCACGGTCTTGAGGGTTTCGACCGTGGTGTAGCCCACGACCATCTGCTTGCCTTCCTTCTCGGCGGCAAGCTGGGCGTTCTGCTGGACCGGAAACAGCGCCGGCTCCTGGCTCCAGTACCAACCCAGGCCACCGGTGACCAGCAGGTACAGGCCGATAATGCTGAGCAAAGCCCGGCTCATCAGCAAGTTGCGAAAATAGCTGCGGTTGGCCGACTTGGGCTCAGGGGCGGGGCCTTTGGCACTGCCTTCACGGTTTTTCCAGTCCAGCATGGCGATATCCTTTCAATCACTTGAGTTCATGCACGTCAATTGTCCGGGTGCGTTCAGACACTCCGACCACAACCCTACCCCATCGTGCCCATCGTTGCGGGGCTTTTACGCGAAAGTGGCGCACAAGCAAGGTTGGACTATAAAGGATGCACGCTTTTTACGCTGCGCGACCCGCGAGTCAATAACTGAATATCCGGCACGCAGACTTAATTGACGTATGACACTCATGCAACAGAAAAGAGGTGCTAGCATAGAGCCATCAGTCGACCTCAGCATGCACCCTCACAGTAGTCAGGATATGACCGAGTCAGAAGACCCTAGCCGCGAGCGTCTCAAGCAGCATTTTGCCCAGCGGGTAATTCATCAGGCACGTCAAATTCTTGAGATCTGGCAGCGCCTGCAACGCGGCGAATGGTCGAACGCCGACTTTTCCGAACTCAGCGAAGCCAACCTGCGCCTGCAGCGCTTCGCCGAGCGTTTTGAACAGCCCGAACACCGCCAACTGGCCCAGCATATTGGCCAAACCCTCCAGGCGGTGGACGAAAACCGTGGCCGTTTGAGCAGCCAACTGATCACCGAACTCAACCGCTTGATGCAGCGCCTGTCGCGCACCGGCCTGCGTCAGGGTGACCAGCTTGAGCAAACCCTGCTGCCACCGATGCGCAAACCGATCTACGTGATGCTGGCCGACCACGACCGCGCCGAGCGCCTGGCCAAGCAGCTGGAATTCTTTGGCCTGAGTGCCCAATCCCTGGACAGCGTCGCGGCTTTTCACACGGCCATGGCCGAGCGCCTGCCGTCAGCAATCGTCATGGACGTGGACTTTTGCGGCCCCGGCCTGGGCCTCACCCTCGCCGCGCAAGCCCAGGAGGGCCTGGAGCAAAAGCTGCCGCTGTTGTTTTTCAGCCTGCACGAAACCGACACGCCCACGCGCCTGGCCGCCGTGCGCGCCGGAGGTGAGGAGTTCCTGACCGGCACCCTGGAGGCTTCGAGCCTGCTGGAAAAGATCGAAGTGCTGACCTGCGTTGCCCAGTACGAGCCGTACAAAGTGCTGATCATTGACGACTCGCGGGCCCAGGCGCTGCACACCGAGCGCCTGCTCAACAGCGCCGGGATTGTCACGCGCACCTTGATCGAACCGATCCAGGCGATGGCCGAACTGGCGGATTTCCAGCCCGACCTGATCATCCTCGACATGTATATGCCCGCCTGTACCGGCACCGAACTGGCCAAGGTGATTCGCCACAACGACCGTTACGTCAGCGTGCCGATCATCTACCTGTCGGCCGAAGACGACCTGGACAAACAGCTGGACGCGATGAGCGAAGGCGGCGATGACTTCCTGACCAAACCGATCAAGCCGCGCCACCTGATCACCACCGTGCGCAACCGCGCAGCGCGGGCGCGCAACTTGAAGGCGCGGATGGTGCGCGACAGCCTGACCGGGCTGTACAACCATACGCATATCCTGCAATTGCTCGAAGACTGCAGCTTTCGCGCCCGCCGCGAGAACAAGCCATTGAGCTTTGCGATGCTGGATATCGACCACTTCAAACGAGTCAATGACAGCCACGGCCACCCCATGGGCGACCGGGTGATCAAGAGCCTGGCGCTGTTTCTCAAGCAGCGCCTGCGCAAGACCGACTACATCGGCCGTTATGGCGGTGAAGAGTTTGCCATCGTGATGCCCGACACCGACGTGGAATCGGCCTGCAAGGTACTGGACGACATTCGGCGGCGCTTTGCAGAAATCCACTACCCCGCCCAACCGCAGGATTTGTGGTGCACCTTCAGTGCCGGCCTGGTGGAGTTGTGTGACGGGTGCGACAGCCTGACGATGGCCGCCCAGGCTGACGAAGCGCTATACCTTGCCAAGGACGCCGGACGCAACCGCGTGCAAGCCGCGCGCGCATCAAAGCAAAGTGCCATCTTTTCACCGGAATCCACCGAATCGGTCATAACTCTGTAACGCAAGCGCAATAACTTCAGGCACTTATCTTTTGCCGTCGGTTGAAACCCCGCATGCGCCTCAAGCTGCTGACCAATCTCAATACCCTTCTGCTGGTGGCCGTATGCCTGGCCCTCGGGGCGACGCTGTGGTGGTCGCAACGGGCGCTGGAGCGGCCTTATTTATTGATGGAGCGCTACCTGGGCCTGTCCCAGGGCTTTCAAAACCAGGCAGCGCGCAATATCGACGACTACCTGGCCAGCGGCGATGCCCTGCGCCTGAGCAGCGCCAGTCAAAGCCTGGAGAGCCTGTTGCAGCAACTCGCGCAATTGCCGGCCGAGTTAGCGCAAACCCTGCACCCCAGCCTGGCGGACCTGGAAACCTTCAGTAAGACCGACCTGCTGGCTGCAGGCAAGCTGGCCGGCGACCCGCAAGCACTGTTGGTTCAGGCCGAGCGCGAACTGGGCGCAAACCTGGAGCAACTGAGCCAGTACGCCAGCGGCGTCAACTCCACAGACGCAGCACGCTACCTGCCTCCCCTGCTGACCGCCTCGCAGCATCTGGGCAAACTGTCCCTGGCCCGCGACAAGCTGGTGAGCAGCGGCCGCGCCGAGCTGGCCGACGAGGTGGAGCGCGAGATTGCCACCATGCGCACCCAGGCCGACCTGTTGGCGCAGTTGCCATTGCTTGGGGTAAAGGCCAGCGCCGAATCCAACGTTGACGATTTCTCCGCGTTGATGGGCCTGGAAAACACCGAAAAAACCGCAGCCCAGGACACCGGCGTCGACCTCAAGCGCGAGCTCAACAGCCTGTTGACCCGCTACCCCGCCGAACTCCAGCGCACCCGCGAGCAGATCCAGCAGCGCGCCGACCTCGCCGCTGCCACCCACCTGAAGATCGCCAACGTGCAACAGGCCATCGCCGGCCTGGAGCCGGTAGTGCGTGCACAGCACGCCAGAATCCAGGGCGAGGTGCGTGTGCTGCAAGGCGTGATGATCGGCCTGATCCTGTTGATCGCACTGCTGATCGACACGCTTCAACGGCGCCTGGCACGGGTGCTGACCAATCTGGCACCGGCCTTGTCGACCTGGGCCGAAGGTAATTTCAGCCAGCCGATAGCCCTGGGCAAGACCAACCATGAACTGCACGCTATCGAAGCCTCCCTGAACCGCCTGCGCGCCTATCTGGTGGGCCTGGTAGGCACTATTCGCGGGAATGCCGAAGCAGTGGCCGGCAGCAGCCGCGCCCTCGCCGAACTGAGCAGCGGCCTGCACGACGGCGCCGAGCGTCAGGCCGGCGACACCGCGCAAATCCGTGACTCCCTGGGTGAACTGGAAGCCACCATCCAGCAAGTGGCCGGGGATGCCAGCCAGGCTGCCGGCGCCAGTCGCAGTGCAGGCTTTGCTGTGGAGCAAGGCCAGCGCGTAATCGGCCTGAGCCTGACCGGGTTGCACGCCTTGGTGGGCGAAGTGCAGCAAAATGCGCAGATGATCGAGAAACTCGCGGAAGAATCCGCCACCATCGGCGGCGTGCTGACCGTGATTCGCTCGATTGCCGAGCAGACCAACTTGCTGGCGCTCAATGCCGCTATCGAGGCGGCTCGCGCCGGTGAAGCCGGACGCGGCTTCGCGGTGGTGGCCGACGAAGTCCGTTCCCTGGCCCAGCGCACCGCTGGCGCTACTGCCGAAATCCAGGGCCTGATCGCCGGCCTGCAAACCGCCGCCCATCAATCGGTACAAGGCATGCGCGCCCAGGTTGAACACGCCGAAGCCACCGCCCAGCAAGCCCAGGCAGCAGATGGTGCGCTGGATGAAATCGTCGGCGCGATCCAGACGATTTCCGAGACGGCGGTACGCATTGCCGATGTGACTGCGCAGCAGAGTGGGGCCGTGAGTGAGATTCGCGATAACAGTGAGCGGATTCACCAGCTGGGTGAGGATAACTTGCTGCGCATAGGCCAGGGCCGTAGCCAGGGTGAGCACCTGTTGGTGCTCGGAGGGCAACTCAACACTGCCGTACAAGCCTTCCGCGTCTGACCCGCTCTCCCGCCCTATGGAGATCAAATGTGGGAGGGGGCTTGCTCCCGATTACAGTGTGTCAGTCTCAATACCTGTAGCTGATCCACCGCTATCGGGAGCAAGCCCCCTCCCACATTTGATCTTCAGTGGATTCAAGACCGTGTTCAGCATGACCGGATTCCGGGCCACAGTCACAAATTTCGCGCAATCCTCGCTAATCGTGCTGGCTACTGCATAGAACTGGACAGTCACAAAGGCTTTGCGGCATAGTCGCCGGGTTCTGCCGCACCCCTACCAATAACAAGGAACAGCCGATGGCGACCTTACTGGTTCTTCATGGACCCAACCTGAACCTGCTTGGCACCCGCGAACCGGGCGTCTACGGGGCAGTGACCCTCGACCAGATCAACCTCGACCTGGAAAGACGGGCCCGTGAAGCCGGCCACCATCTGCTCTACCTGCAAAGCAATGCCGAGTATGAATTGATTGATCGCATCCACGCCGCGCGTAACGAAGGCGTGGACTTTATCCTGATCAATCCCGCCGCTTTTACGCATACAAGCGTTGCATTACGTGACGCGCTGCTGGCGGTGAGCATCCCATTCATCGAAGTGCATTTATCGAACGTGCACAAACGCGAAGCTTTCCGCCATCACTCTTACTTCTCCGATGTAGCGGTAGGAGTGATCTGCGGCCTTGGCGCCAGCGGTTACCGACTGGCCCTGGAGGCCGCCCTGGAACACGTTGAAGAACAGGCTAAACGCCCCTGACCGACCCTTGGGAGTTGATGATTCATGGATATCCGTAAAGTTAAGAAACTGATCGAACTGCTGGAAGAATCCGGTATCGACGAGCTGGAAATCAAGGAAGGCGAAGAGTCCGTACGGATCAGCCGTCACAGCAAGACCCCGGCCCAACAGTTCTACGCACCGCAGATGCAAGCACCGGCTCCTGCCGCTGCCGCCCCTGCCGCCGCTCCAGCCGCTGCCGCAGCCCCTGCTGCCCCAGCCGCACCAGCGTTGAACGGCTTCGTGGTCAAGTCGCCAATGGTCGGTACTTTCTACCGCACCCCGGCACCGACCTCGCCAGCCTTCGTTGAAGTAGGCAAGACCGTGAAAGTGGGCGACACCATCTGCATCGTTGAAGCGATGAAGATGATGAACCACATCACCGCTGAAAAAGCCGGCGTCATTGAATCCATCCTGGTAGAAAACGGTCAGCCGGTTGAGTACGACCAGCCGCTGTTCACCATCGTTTGAACCGCGGAGCGCCTTCGATGTTGAAACCTGCGAAGAAACTGCAAAAAGTCCTGATCGCCAACCGCGGCGAGATCGCGCTGCGTATCCTGCGCGCCTGTAAGGAAGAGGGCATCAAGACCGTCGCTGTTTACTCGACGGCCGATACCGAATTGATGCACGTGAAACTGGCGGACGAAAGCATCTGCATCGGCCCGCCACTGGCCACGAACTCGTACCTGAAAGTCTCGAACATCATCGCTGCCGCAGAAGTGACCGGCGCTGATGGCATCCACCCGGGCTACGGCTTCCTCGCGGAAAACGCCGACTTCGCCGAACAGGTGGAAAAATCCGGGTTTGCCTTCATCGGTCCCAAAGCCGAAACCATTCGCCTGATGGGCGACAAGGTCTCGGCCAAGGACGCCATGATTGCAGCGGGCGTGCCGACCGTTCCAGGCTCCGACGGCCCACTGCCTGAAGACGAGGAAACCGCTCTGCGCATTGGTCGCGAAGTCGGTTACCCGGTGATCATCAAGGCCGCCGGTGGCGGTGGTGGTCGCGGTATGCGCGTGGTGCACAAGGAAGAAGACCTGATCGAAGCCGCCAAGCAGACCCGCTCCGAAGCGGGCGCCTGGTTCGGCAACCCGATGGTCTACCTGGAGAAGTACCTGACCAACCCACGTCACGTGGAAGTCCAGGTGCTGTCCGACGGCCAGGGCCACGCCATCCACTTGGGCGACCGCGATTGCTCGCTGCAACGTCGTCACCAGAAAGTGTTGGAAGAAGCCCCGGCACCGGGCCTCGACGAAAAAGCCCGCCAGGAAGTCCTGGCACGCTGCGTCAAGGCGTGCATCGACATCAACTACCGTGGCGCCGGTACCTTCGAGTTCCTCTACGAGAACGGTCGCTTCTACTTCATCGAGATGAACACTCGTGTGCAGGTAGAGCATCCGGTTTCGGAGATGGTCACCGGTATCGACATCGTCAAGGAGATGCTGAGCATCGCCGCAGGTAACGTGCTGTCCTTCACCCAGGACGACGTGAAGATGCACGGCCACTCCCTGGAGTGCCGCATCAACGCCGAAGACCCGAAAACCTTTATCCCAAGCCCTGGCCTGGTCAAGCATTTCCACGCGCCCGGCGGCAACGGCGTACGTGTGGATTCGCACCTGTACAGCGGCTACAAGGTTCCGTCCAACTACGACTCGCTGATCGGCAAGCTGATCACCTGGGGCGCGACCCGCGACGAGGCCATGGCCCGTATGCGCAACGCCCTGGACGAAATCGTGGTCGACGGCATCAAGACCAACATCCCGCTGCATCGGGACCTGGTTCGCGATGAGGGCTTCTGCGAGGGTGGTGTGAACATTCACTACCTGGAACACAAGCTGGCCAACCAGTAAGTGCTCCACCCAACAAAGCCGCCTTCGGGCGGCTTTGTTGTTTCTGCCCCCCAGCTTTCAGGCCATACACAGTACAAATGTGGGAGGGGGCTTGCCCCCGATTGCAGTGTGTCAGCCTCAGTATCTGTAACTGATCCACCGCTATCGGGGGCAAGCCCCCTCCCACATTTGGTCCGCATTCACTCAGTAATGTCGTCTTCTGCTGCCCGCTCGCGTAAACTTGCGCGCTTTCGCGGCCTACTCGCTGCACATTCATTTTTTCAAAGGTGCCCGCCATGCCTTGGCTGCAAGTCCGTCTCGCCATCAGCCCAGAACAAGCCGAAACCTACGAAGACGCTTTCCTCGAAGTGGGCGCTGTGTCGGTGACCTTCATGGACGCCGAAGACCAGCCGATCTTCGAGCCGGAACTCAACACCACGCCGCTGTGGTCCCACACCCACCTGCTGGCCCTGTTCGAAGACGGCACCGATGCCGCCGCCGTACTGGCCCATATGGAACTGCTCACCGGCGGCCCGCTGCCCGAGCATCACAGCGAAGTCATCGAAGACCAGGACTGGGAACGCAGCTGGATGGATAACTTCCAGCCCATGCGCTTCGGCCAGCGCCTGTGGATCGTGCCAAGCTGGCACGCTGCTCCCGAGCCAGACGCCGTCAACCTGCTGCTGGACCCGGGCCTGGCGTTCGGCACCGGCACCCACCCCACCACCGCCCTGTGCCTGGAATGGCTGGACGGCCAGGACCTGACCGACAGCAACGTACTGGACTTCGGCTGCGGCTCCGGGATCCTGGCGATTGCCGCGCTGCTGCTGGGCGCCAAGGAGGCCGTGGGCACCGATATCGACGTGCAGGCCCTGGAAGCCTCCCGCGATAACGCCGGGCGTAATAACATCGCTGAAGGCAAATTCCCACTCTATCTACCTGAAGATCTGCCCCAGGTACAGGCCGATGTACTGGTCGCCAATATCCTCGCCGGGCCGCTGGTGTCGCTGGCACCGCAACTGTCGAGCCTGGTCAAGCCGGGTGGGCGCCTGGCGCTGTCGGGTATCCTCGCCGAGCAAGGTGAAGAAGTGGCTGCGGCCTACGCCAGGGATTTCGAGCTGGACCCGATCGCCAACCGTGATGGCTGGGTACGCATCAGCGGTCGTCGGCGCTAGAATGAGCGCTTGTCTGAATCGGATGGCCGCATGACCGACAGTTTCGTCACCCAGTGCCCGCATTGCCAAGCCCGCTTCCGTGTCAACCACGCTCAGTTGAGCGTGGCCCGTGGCGTGGTGCGCTGCGGCTCGTGCCTGCAAGTGTTCAATGCCGCTCGCCAGTTGCTGGAGCAGCGCGCCCAAGTGTCGGCAGCCGAACCTGAAGTGCCCGCGGTGGTCGAGCCAACGCCTGAACCCCCGCGAGCCATCAGCCAGAAACAGTGGACAGCCCAGGAGCTGGACCTGGACAACCTGGACCTGGACGAAGAACTGGCCAAGCTCGAGCGCCGCGAGATTCAGCACACTCAACCCCAGGGCGCGGAGCGTCGGCAACCCGGCACCGATCGTCGGCACAAGGAAGACACCCTCAGCGCCAGCCGCGACACGGTCAAGGCCGAGGAAGAACAATGGGCCGCCAGCCTGTTCAGCGAGCCCGCGCAAGAGCGCGCAGGCGGCGACGAAGACGAGCCTGAACCAAGCAATACCCGGCAGCGCACCGAACCGTCCATGTCGCTGCACAGCGAAACCATCGACGACGAGCCAACCCTGCTCTCGCCCCTGCATGACGACGAGCCCGACCCGCCCTTCACGCCCCTGACCCCAGCGGCAGAAGAAGCCGATGAACGCCCGCAATCACGGCGTAAACGCCCACGCACCGAGGCCAGCGTGCACGACGCCGTGCTCCAGGACCTTGAAGACGACCCGCTGCACCTCTATGCGCAGAAACGTCCGTCGGGCTGGGGCCGCCGCCTGATCTGGATCCTGCTGGTGCTGATCGCCGCCGCCGGCCTGGCAGGCCAGTACATCGCCTACCAATTCGACGAACTGGCCCGTCAGGACGCCTACCGTCCGTGGTTCCAGCAGCTGTGCCCGAAATTGGGTTGCTCCGTGCCATCGCGGGTCGACATCGCCCATATCAAGAGCAGCAACCTGGTGGTACGCAGCCACCCGGAGTTCGCCGGTGCGCTGGTGGTGGATGCAATTCTCTATAACCGCGCGACCTTTTCCCAGCCGTTCCCGCTGCTGGAACTGCGTTTTGCAGATTTGAACGGCAGCCTGATCGCCAGTCGTCGCTTCAAACCCGCCGAGTATCTGAGCGGCGAGTTGGCTGGCGTCAGCGAAATGCCTTCGCAGACACCGATCCACATTTCCCTCGACATCCTTGATCCCGGCAACAAAGCCGTGAACTACAGCCTGAGCTTCCACTCGCCCGAGTGAAACGGCACACCCGAAGAGGTTTGACGGCGGATTATTGACTTGACCGACGTCAACCAAACCGGTGGCGATAAAAAAATAACTGTTCAGATTTTATCCAATTCAGCCTTTAACCCGTCATCGAGAGCGGGTATCATGCCAACCCTTTTTCGAACTCTAATGATCCGGCCCCACAACAGGGAAGTCCTATGTCGGCGGTACGCATCGGCCCATATACATTGCAGAACGGCTTGATCCTCGCCCCGATGGCGGGTGTCACCGATCAGCCCTTTCGTCAGCTGTGCAAGCGTTTGGGCGCGGGTCTAGTAGTCTCTGAAATGGTTACCAGCGACATGAGTTTGTGGAACACCCGCAAATCGCGGATGCGCATGATCCACGAAGGTGATCCCGAGCCACGCTCGGTACAGATCGCCGGGGGTGATGCGCAGATGCTGGCGGATGCGGCCCGGGCCAATGTGGAGCTGGGTGCACAGATCATTGATATCAACATGGGCTGCCCGGCCAAGAAGGTCTGCAACAAGGCCGCCGGTTCCGCCCTGTTGAAAGATGAGCAGTTGGTCGCCGAGATCCTGCAGGCCGTCGTTGGCGCAGTCGATGTGCCGGTGACCCTGAAGATTCGTACCGGTTGGGACCGGGACAACAAAAATGGCCTCACAGTGGCAAAGATCGCTGAACAGGCCGGGATTACAGCGCTGGCGGTGCATGGCCGTACCCGCGCCGACCTTTATACCGGTGAAGCCGAGTACGACACCATTGCCGCGATCAAGCAGGCCGTGTCGATGCCGGTATTTGCCAATGGCGACATCGACTGCGCCGAGAAAGCCCGGCGTGTGCTGCACGCAACCGGTGCCGACGGATTGTTGATTGGCCGGGCCGCCCAGGGGCGACCGTGGATTTTTCGCGAGATCGAGCATTTCCTGCGCACTGGTGAAGTCTTGCCGGCGCCGGAGTTGGTCGAAGTGGAACGTATTCTGCTGGAGCATCTGGCCGCCCTGCACGCCTTCTATGGGGATGTGATGGGCGTACGCATTGCTCGCAAGCATGTCGGCTGGTATCTCGCCACCTTGCCGGGCGCCAAGGAATTTCGCGCTCAGTTCAATCGTTTGGATGAAACGCAGGCACAGGTCGCCACCGTTCGTGAGTTCTTCGCCGAACGTGACAAGAGCCTGGGAACAGGGGATGGAAAAGGGGTGGCCGCATGACGATGATGACCGAGACTTTAGTGAGTGGAACAACACCCGTGAGCGACAACGTCAATTTGAAACAGCACCTCAACACGCCCAGCGAAGAAGGCCAGACCCTTCGCGGGAGTGTCGAGAAAGCGCTGCACAATTATTTCGCCCACCTTGAGGGTGCTTCCGTCACGGACGTGTACAACCTGGTGCTCTCCGAAGTCGAGGCGCCCTTGCTCGAAAGCGTGATGAACTACGTCAAGGGCAACCAGACCAAAGCCAGTGAGCTGCTGGGCCTCAACCGTGGCACCTTGCGCAAAAAGCTCAAGCAGTACGATTTGCTGTAAGCATTCAATCAAACCAGAAAGGCGCCCGCGTAAAACCGGTCGCCTTTTTTGCTGACTCCTTTGCTTTTGATGGAAATTGAAATGACCGACCAGACTACCCGCCTGCCGATCCGCCGCGCCTTGATCAGTGTTTCCGACAAGACCGGGATCCTCGAATTTGCCCGGGAGCTGGAAGCCCTGGGTGTGGAAATCCTCTCCACGGGCGGGACCTTCAAACTGCTGCAGGACAACGGCGTGGCCGCAGTAGAAGTCGCGGACTACACCGGTTTCGCAGAAATGATGGACGGTCGCGTCAAGACCCTGCACCCGAAAATCCATGGCGGCATCCTCGGCCGTCGCGGCATCGACGACGCCATCATGACCGAGCACGGCATCAAGCCGATCGACCTGGTGGCCGTTAACCTCTACCCATTCGAAGCCACCATCAACAAGCCAGGCTGCGACCTTCCCACCGCCATCGAGAACATCGATATCGGCGGCCCGACCATGGTGCGCTCGGCGGCCAAGAACCACAAAGACGTGGCCATCGTGGTCAACGCCAGCGACTACGCCAACGTGCTGGCAAACCTGAAAGCCGGTGGCCTGACCTACGCCCAGCGTTTCGACCTGATGCTCAAGGCGTTCGAACACACCGCAGCCTATGACGGCATGATCGCCAACTACATGGGCACCGTGAACCAAGCGGCTGACACCTTGAGCACAGAAGGTCGCAGCCAGTTCCCGCGCACCTTCAACAGCCAGTTCATCAAGGCCCAGGAAATGCGCTACGGCGAGAACCCGCACCAGAGCGCGGCGTTCTACGTGGAAGCCAAGCCTGCCGAAGTGGGCATTGCCACCGCGACCCAGCTGCAAGGCAAAGAACTTTCCTACAACAACGTGGCCGATACCGACGCCGCGCTGGAATGCGTGAAGAGCTTCGTCAAACCGGCCTGCGTGATCGTCAAGCACGCCAACCCGTGCGGCGTGGCCGTGAGCCCGGACGCTGAAGGCGGTATCCGCCAGGCGTACGAACTGGCCTACGCCACCGATACCGAATCTGCGTTCGGCGGCATCATTGCCTTCAACCGCGAGCTGGATGCCGAGACCGCCAAGGCGATCGTCGAGCGCCAGTTCGTCGAGGTGATCATCGCGCCAAGCGTCAGCGAAGAAGCCCGCGCCATTGTCGCCGCCAAAGCCAACGTGCGCCTGCTGGCCTGCGGCGAGTGGTCGGCCGACCGCGCCGCTGCCTGGGACTACAAGCGCGTCAATGGCGGCTTGCTGGTACAGAGCCGCGACATCGGCATGATCGGCAGCCAGGACTTGAAAGTGGTGACCAAACGCGCCCCGACCGAGCAAGAGATCAACGATTTGATCTTTGCCTGGAAAGTCGCCAAGTACGTTAAATCCAACGCCATCGTCTACGCCAAGAACCGCCAGACCATCGGTGTCGGCGCCGGCCAGATGAGCCGTGTGAACTCGGCGCGTATCGCCGCGATCAAGGCAGAACACGCCGGTTTGCAGGTGGTGGGTTCGGTAATGGCTTCCGATGCATTCTTCCCGTTCCGTGATGGCCTGGATAACGCCGCGAAAGCCGGTGTTACTGCCGTGATCCAACCGGGCGGCTCGATGCGTGATGCAGAAGTGATTGCCGCTGCTGATGAAGCCGGCATCGCCATGGTCTTCACCGGTATGCGCCACTTCCGCCACTGATCCCACTCGATCGAAATGTGGGAGGGGGCTTGCTCCCGATAGCGGTATTTCAGCAGGTTGATTATTTGACTGATACACCGCAATCGGGAGCAAGCCCCCTCCCACATAAAGCGCACTTGCGGCGCCTCACAGAATTTGCTTCATCCGAGGTTTTTGAAATGAATGTTTTGATCATTGGCAGCGGTGGCCGTGAACACGCCCTGGCCTGGAAAGTTGCCCAGGACCCACGTGTCCAGAAAGTCTTCGTCGCCCCCGGCAACGCCGGTACCGCCATTGAGGCCAAGTGCGAAAACGTCGCCATCGACGTACTGGCCCTTGAGCAACTGGCAGATTTTGCCGAGAAGAATGTTTCCCTGACCATCGTCGGCCCGGAAGTGCCACTGGTTGCCGGCGTCGTCGATCTGTTCCGCAGCCGTGGCCTGGATTGCTTCGGCCCGACCGCTGGCGCCGCCCAGTTGGAAGGCTCGAAAGCCTTCACCAAGGATTTCCTGGCACGCCACAAGATCCCCACCGCCGACTACCAGAACTTCACCGAGATCGAGCCGGCCCTCGCCTACCTGCGCGAAAAAGGCGCACCGATCGTGATCAAGGCCGATGGCCTGGCTGCCGGTAAAGGCGTGATCGTCGCCATGACCCTGCAGGAAGCCGAAGACGCCGTGCGCGACATGCTCGCCGGCAATGCCTTTGGTGATGCAGGTTCGCGCGTGGTGATCGAGGAATTCCTCGACGGCGAAGAAGCCAGTTTCATCGTAATGGTCGACGGCAAGAACGTACTGCCCATGGCCACCAGCCAGGACCACAAGCGCGTCGGCAATGGCGACAGCGGCCCGAACACTGGCGGCATGGGTGCTTACTCCCCGGCGCCAGTGGTCACCAGCGATGTGCATCAGCGCGTCATGGACCTGGTGATCTGGCCGACCGTGCGCGGCATGGCCGACGAGGGCAACGTCTACACCGGTTTCCTCTACGCCGGCCTGATGATCGACAAAGCCGGTAACCCGAAAGTCATCGAGTTCAACTGCCGTTTCGGCGATCCGGAAACACAACCGGTGATGCTGCGCCTGCAATCTAGCCTGGTGCTGCTGGTGGAAGCGGCGCTGGCCCAAGCGCTGGATAAGGTCGAAGCACAGTGGGACCCACGCCCGAGCGTCGGCATCGTGCTGGCGGCCGGTGGTTACCCTGCCGATTACGCCAAGGGCGATGTGATTGAAGGTCTGGATGCCGCCGCTGCGCTGGAAGGCAAGGTGTTCCACGCAGGTACCGCGCTCCAGGACGGCAAAGTTGTAACCGCAGGTGGCCGTGTGTTGTGCGCCACCGCAATGGGTGCCAGTGTCGATGCAGCACAACAGCAGGCGTACAAGCTGGCTGCGAAAATCGACTGGAAAGGTTGTTTCTACCGCACCGACATCGGCTACCGTGCCATTGCCCGTGAACGCGGCGAGAACAGCTGAGAGCTACACTTGCAGTAGCTATCCGTTCGGTTAGGTAAGGGCCTTTGGCCCTTGCCGTACACATGTCGCCCCGCGCATAGTTAACCCGTGCATCAACCTACGAAGGGATTTCGCCGTGCGCTGGCTCAGGATCGCCATAGGTTTCACAGTCAGCTTGCTGACCCTGCTCTGCCTGCTCCCGGCCCAGGCCGCCGCACAAGGCAGTGGTTGGGCGGTATTGCTTGATGAACAGGCCGACCTGCAACTGAGCGACATCCGTTCCGCCCGCTACACCAATCAATTCAGCCCCATCGAACTGGACCGGATCACTGCCGCGCAGCCGGACGGTGCGTTGTGGGTGCGCTTCAGGCTGCAGCCCGGCAAGCACGAACAAGTGCTGCGGGTCTTTGCCCCGGATCTTTCCAGCCTGAGCCTGTATGTACTGGACGGCGATACCCTGGTGGAGCAACAAACCACCGGCACGCGCCAACCCCAGGTTGAACGCCCGCTGCCCAGCAGCGATTTCATGCTGCCGATGCCCCAGAGCCCACGACCTCTTGAGGTGTACCTGCGCCTGGTCTCGGAACACGAACTGCGCCCCTACATCACCCTGGAACCTGCAGTACTGGCCGCCGCCAACCAGAACCAGACGCTGATCTACGGCCTGCTGTTCGGCGTGCTGCTGATGCTGATCCTGCACAACCTCACGCGCTTCGCCTACCACCGCTCGCGCAGCAGCCTGTGGCTGGCCGCCTGCGAATTGCTGTTGATGCTCAGCCTGGCGCTGCTGCTCAACCTGGTGGGGCCATGGCTGCCGAACTGGCACGCGATCCAGACCCCTGGCGCCTACCTCGCCCTGTTGCTGACCGCACCTTGCGGGTTGATGTTCGCCTACCGCTTCTTCATGCCCCTGGGCCCGCACCCGCTGAACAAGGTGTTGATGGCCGATATCCTGCTGATCGTGCTGTGCGGTCTGCTGTTGTTGTTCGTCAATACCCTGCCACTGAACATCATCACCTATGCCCTGGTGGCGCTGGCCGGCCTGAGCATGTTGTTTGTCTCGGCCTACCACTGGCAAAAAGGCTACCGCCCGGCGCGTCTGTTCGTGGCGGCGATGGTGGTGTTCAACATTGGCACACTGATCATTCTTCCCGCCCTGCTCGGCCTCACCCTGGTGGCGCCGCAGGGCCTGATCGTCACCCTGCTGGGTTTCATCTGCCTCAGCGGCCTGTTGATGAGCCTGGCCCTGGGCGAACGCCAGCGCGCGATTGTCGAAACGCGCTTCAGCCTGAGCCGCGACCTGGCCGCCAGCAACGCCGAAATCGCCGCCAAGGCCGAGTTCCTGGCGAAGATCAGCCATGAAATCCGCACGCCCATGAACGGCGTGCTGGGCATGACCGAACTGCTATTGGGTACGCCGCTGTCGGTGAAGCAGCGCGACTACGTGCAGACCATCCACAGCGCCGGTAACGAGCTGCTCACCCTGATCAACGAGATTCTCGACATTTCCAAGCTGGAGTCCGGGCAGATCGAACTCGATGATGTGCAGTTCGACCTCAACGCGTTGATCGACGACTGCCTGAGTATCTTTCGCGCCAAGGCCGAGCAGCAGAATGTCGAGCTGATCAGCTTTATCCAGCCCCAGGTGCCACGCGTGATCAGCGGCGACCCGACGCGCCTGCGCCAGGCGTTGTTGAGCCTGCTGGAGAACGCCCTGCACAAGACCGATGAAGGCGAAGTGCTGATCGTCGTGGCCCTCGACGAGCGCAGCACCAAGCCCCGTTTGCGCATTGCCGTGCAGGACAGCGGCGTGCCGATGGAAGCCGCCGAACGCGACGCGCTGCTGCACAGCGAACTGCACAGCAAGAACTTCCTCTCGGCGACACGCCTGAGCGGTCACCTGGGCCTGGTCATTGCCCGCCAGTTGATCCTGCTGATGAACGGCGAATTCGGCATCAAGAGTGGCAGCCATCAGGGCAGCACCTTGTGGCTGACCCTGCCGCTGGACCCGGAGCGCCTGGAGCACCCGACGTCGGATCTCGACGGCCCGCTCAAGGACGCCCGCGTGCTGGTGGTGGACGACAACGACACCTGCCGCAAAGTACTGGTGCAGCAATGTTCGGCCTGGGGCCTTAATGTCAGCGCCGTGCCGTCCGGCAAGGAGGCCCTGGCGCTGCTGCGCACCAAGGCACACCTGCGCGATTACTTCGACGTGGTGCTGCTGGACCAGAACATGCCGGGCATGACCGGCATGCAACTGGCGGCGAAGATCAAGGAAGACCCGAGCCTGAACCACGACATCCTGCTGATCATGCTCACCGGTATCAGCAATGCGCCGAGCAAGATCATCGCGCGCAACTGCGGGATCAAGCGCATCCTCGCCAAACCCGTGGCCGGTTATACGCTCAAGACGACCCTGGCCGACGAACTGGCTCAACGCAGCAAAGGCGCAGCCATTCCACGCCCCGCCCCCAGCGCACCGGTGGCGGTGACTGTGCCGAGCGACTTCCGCATCCTGGTAGCCGAAGACAACAGCATCTCCACCAAAGTGATTCGCGGCATGCTCGGCAAACTCAACCTCAACCCGGACACCGCCAGCAACGGCGAAGAAGCCCTGCAAGCGATGAAGGCCCAGCGCTATGACCTGGTGTTGATGGATTGTGAAATGCCAGTCCTCGATGGATTCTCCGCCACCCAGCAGCTGCGCGCGTGGGAAGTCAGCCACCAACGCGTACGCACGCCGGTGGTAGCGCTCACGGCGCATATTCTTTCGGAACATAAAGAACGCGCACGCCAGGCCGGCATGGACGGGCATATGGCCAAGCCGGTGGAGCTATCACAGTTGCGCGAGCTGGTGGATTACTGGGTAGTGCAGCGCCAAAAGCTTCCTGAGCGCAGCACCATTTCCTGATTTGAAATACCATCCCCTGTGGGAGCGGGCTTGCTCGCGAAGGCGGCCTGACAGCCGACACAGTTATACCGAGTACATATCCATTCCTGCGGTAACGGC
>NZ_SPKN01000014.1:0-19050 GCF_023127765.1 Pseudomonas sp. W15Feb34 | reverse complement strand
CTGCATGGCAAGACCCTGGGCGTGCTCGGCCTGGGCAGTATCGGCCAGAAAGAGTCCATACATAGGAGCGAGCTAGCTCGCTCCTACACTGATCGGCATTAGACGTGATTATCCGATTTGATCACGGCATTTTCACAAGGCCTTCACTTTTCGACCTATAAGGTCAGGCCTACCTACTCCAGTGAATCACTTGGCCCGCCCTCTCCTCGCGGGCCTTTTTTTTGCGTGCGCAAACCTTTATTAGCCATCACGCTTGATCGCTGTCATGGTAAAGCACAGGGGCAGTTGCGCGGCCTGATGCTCATATTGATCGTAGAGTTCTTCCCGGTTGGAATGCGGGTATTCCTGCAAATGAGCGATCTGCAACTGCGCTGCGATAGCCGCGCTGACCACACTGCCCAGGGTATGTACATACCAATAGGAGGTCGGCCCGGGCCGCTCGTCCTTCCCTTCATAGACAATTGCCTCCTGCAGCACAAAGGGTTCACGCTGGAAGTAAGAACTGGCAGGCAGCATCGGGTTGGCCCCACAGGGGTCAAACACCTCAAGAAAGGGATGGGTTTCGTACATGACCAACGTACCGCCGGGCTTCAGCACACGGGCAACCTGGCGCATGAACAACGCCACATCCGGCATCCAACCCAGTACGCCAATGGTCACCAGGGCAATATCGAACCGTGCCTGCAAACGCTCCGGCAAATGGTGGATATCGGTCTCAATGAAATCAGGGCTGTGTGGCGAGACCTCGGCCAATTCCCGCGCCTGTTCAAGAAACGCCCGGGATTGATCAACCCCCACCACCGAACGGGCCCCCAAGCCATACAACGAAAGGCTTTCGCGTCCGTTGTTGCAGCACAATTGCACCACGTCCTTGCCCACCACACCTATCTCATGCAGCAACGCGGTGATAGTGGGGTCAAGGCAGGAAAAGTCAGGTTCGGCCACCGAGGCCAGTAGCTCCCTCCAGGTCGCCGTGTCTTTGTGCAACCGGGCCGATTCGTCCCAAGCGTTTTTATTGCTGGCAATCGCCTCTTGCGCTGAGGGCATGTCCATTGCGTCTCCAGAAAGTCAATACAGCGGGCTTAGGAACATAAGCCAAATATCTGCCAGATAAAACCCGCAGCCCCAGCGAAACTTATGGCCAAGCCTACCGGTCATTAAGCCATCGCGTGTTCAGCCCTTGAACGCCGCTCTTGAAGGTCGCACTGTGGCCCATCATTCAGATCTGCGTACCGCCCTTTCCCTGGACAGCCTGAACTTCTTCCTCGCGGATGTTCGCGACGGTCTCGGGCCGTACCTGGCGATCTACCTGCTGGCGGTCCATAAATGGGACCCGGCCAGTATCGGCGTAGTCATGACCCTGGCCGGTATCGCCGCCTTGATCACCCAGGGCCCGGCGGGTGCGCTGATCGACCGAACCCGCAGCAAGCGTGCAGTCATCGCGATTGCCGCGCTGCTGGTCACCGGCAGTTGCCTGATACTGCCCTTCGTCAGTTCATTTGGCTGGGTGGCGCTGACCCAAGCCGCCAGCGCCGTTGCCGCATCGGTATTCGCCCCGGCCATTTCTGCCATCTCCCTTGGTATTACCGGCCCCCGTGCTTTCACTCGGCGTACCGGGCGCAACGAAACCTTCAACCACGCCGGCAACGCCGTGGCCGCACTGCTGGCCGGGGGCCTGGCGTATCTGTATGGGCCTGTGGTGGTGTTTTACCTGATGGCGTTTATGGCAGTCGCCAGTGTCATTGCGGTCAGTTGTGTTTCTGGCAAGGCGATTGATCATGAGGTGGCCCGTGGCTTCGATCCCGCCCATCACAGCGACCATGAGCAGCCATCGGGCCTGACCGTCTTGCTGGCTAACCGCCCGTTGCTGCTGTTCGCCGTCTGCTGCGCGCTGTTTCACCTGGCCAATGCCGCGATGCTGCCACTGGTCAGCCAGAAGCTGGCGCAGATCAACCTGCAGATGGCCACGCCCCTGACCTCAGCCTGCATTGTCGCCGCACAGTTGGTCATGGTCCCGATCGCCTGGCTGGTCGGGCTCAAGGCAGATATCTGGGGGCGCAAGCCGCTGTTGCTGGCCGGCTTTCTGATACTGCCGCTGCGTGGCGTGCTGTATACCCTGTCCAGCGATCCGTATTGGCTGGTGGCGGTGCAGATGCTTGACGGTATCGGCGCGGGTATTTTCGGCGCGTTGTTCCCGGTCATCGTCAAAGACCTGACCCAAGGCACCGGGCGTTTCAATGTAAGTCTGGGTGCCCTTTCCACTGTGTTCGGCCTCGGCGCGGCGCTAAGCAGCAGCCTGGCCGGCTTCGTGGTGCAACAGGCCGGCTATAACGCAGCCTTTCTGACCTTGGCGGGCGTGGCGGGCGTGGCGTTGCTGCTGTTGTGGCTGGCGATGCCGGAAACCCTGGCAAAACCCAGCCTGCAGGTGCCGGTAATGGGCTGAAGCAGAACACCCCAGTCATCCAAGGTGCTCTGCCCGGCCTGCGTTCAGGAAATAAAGATGCCTGCGCCATTCAACTGAGTCATGTTCACGCCCATTAACATCACCGAGTTGTCACCAAAGGCCAGCACGGTGTTGTCCTCGAACGTCGAGGCATAAGAGCGGTAATCGTAATCCTGGCCCAGGCCAGCCATACCCATGAACACCAGCTTATCGCTGGCCTGGTAACCCTGGATCCGGTCGTTGCCGAAGATGCCGTCGAACAGGAAGGTATTACTGCCACCGCCTGCAACCATCAGGTCATTGCCGGTGCCGCCGACAAATACGTCATTACCCGGGCCTCCGATCAGGTGATCGTCGCCGCCCAAGCCGAACAGCCAATCACCCGTAGCATGAGCGGTGAGGACATTGTCATGGGCATCGCCGTTGGTGGAGGCCGCGTAGTGCGTCAGGTCGTTACCGGCCAGCAGGCCATCGCCGGTCACCTTATAAGTGATGTCATTGGAGCCCCAAGGGATTGAAGTCCACGGTATATAGGCCGTTTCTTTGCTGACCAATGCGCCGATATCCCGGGTCATACTGATACCGCCATAGGCGTCGTTGACATACAACGTGCCATCGCCGTCATTGGCAAAGCTGAAGGCGCCCAGTGGCTTTTGCAGTTCGAAGACGTTACTGCCCTGCCCCCCCAGCAGGATGTTGTAGCCGCCGTCATCGCGGAAACGATCATCACCTGCGCCACCTTCCAGGAAGTCATTGCCCGCTCCGCCCTTGAGCAGGTCGTTGCCCTCAGTACCGAAGATGAAGGTATTGCCGGTGTGTTTTTCGGCGTAGCGGTTCAGGTCTTGCACCCAGGTGGTTTCACGCGTGGCCTCGCTGAGGCTGGAGAGTACGATGGTCGAGTCTTTGCTGGTCAGGTCGTAGAAATCCGAGGACGCGATACGCTTCATGCCTTGGATGTAACCGTCCAGGGAGTGAGCCTTGCCGACTCCCCAGTTGAGGGCATTGGGTAAATGCGCCCAGGCTGAGGCGTAGTTATCGGTAAAGCTGACCAAGTTATTGGCCGCCGAATCCCAAACGCTATCGTTACCCCAGCGCAGTGCCGATGTATTGATGCCTTCGCCATCAATGGCCTTGAACACCAGGTCATTCTCATAGCCGATATTCAAGATCCGAGTGTCACCCGAACGTTGTGTGGGTGAGGCAAAGGTGACGTAGTTGGCATCCTCGAAGAAACCGCCCCAATGATCATGGCTCAAGGTCGCCAAGCTGTTGGCCCCGAGTGCGCCGAGGCTATGGCCGGTGACCAGGATATCCTTGCCGGTCAAGCCCTGGCTCCTGGCGTAGCTGGCGACGTGCTCCAATAAGCCACTGAACGCGAACTGAGCATAATGGGCGGCGTACCCGGGAACGGCGGCAGCAGCCAGATCGCTGGCGACGTCGCCCAATCCATCCCAGGACAAGCCAAAGGACGTCCCACGAAAGGCAACCCCCATGGCGATCAGCTTACCCACGCCATCGTACTGTCCCACAATCTTGACGTTGGCGGAGGGAGCCAATACCGTCTCGCCCCAAAAGGTGCCGTACTCGTCGACTTTCTGCGTCACCCCCAGTGCTTGCGCACCGATAGGCGCCCAACCGCCAGCGGTCAGCGGTTGGCCGCTGGCGTCATAAGCGTAATCGGACAAGGCCAAAGCGTCGTTCAACAGCGCCTTGGCCTTCTGGCCCGTCATGCTCTTGTAATCGAAAACCCCCATACCGATTGCCCCTTTTCAGATGACTTTTGATGTGGCCGCAGTGCCCATTGCCGGGACAGATTGGTGATGGACGGGAAAAGACTGTCAATCGTTACCTAAAAAATGAATACCTGCCCGCGGGCCCGAGCTTTGATTTCAGCGCTTCGAATCACACAAGGCGCGGAACATCGTCGTCGACTGCCATACAACTGTCGCCTCACATATGCGACAATGCGCGCCAAATTCCAACACACATCCCAAATTTTCCGCTCAGCGACCGGGTTTCGCGCCTTGATGTCGCTGTTGACGCATGCCTGAAGGCACCTGCCGTCACGCTCGCAACCCATTGATAGGTAAAGTAATTGATCTCCACAGCTAACATCACCATGCAGTTCGGCGCCAAGCCGCTCTTCGAGAACGTCTCGGTCAAGTTCGGCGCCGGCAACCGCTATGGTTTGATCGGGGCCAACGGTTGCGGCAAGTCGACCTTCATGAAAATCCTCGGTGGCGACCTCGACCCGTCCGGCGGCCAGGTTATGCTGGAGCCGAATGTGCGCCTGGGTAAACTGCGCCAGGACCAGTTCGCCTACGAAGAATTCACCGTGCTCGACACCGTGATCATGGGCCACGAGGAGCTGTGGAAGGTCAAGGCCGAGCGCGACCGTATCTACTCGCTGCCGGAAATGAGCGAAGAAGACGGCATGGCCGTGGCCGAGCTGGAAACCGAGTTCGCCGAAATGGACGGCTACACCGCCGAATCCCGCGCCGGTGAGTTGTTGCTGGGCCTGGGGATTCCCCTGGAGCAGCATTTCGGCCCGATGAGCGAAGTGTCCCCAGGCTGGAAACTGCGTGTATTGCTGGCTCAGGCGCTGTTCTCGGACCCTGAAGTGCTGTTGCTCGACGAACCGACCAACCACCTGGACATCAATACCATCCGCTGGCTGGAAAACATCCTCACCCAGCGCTCCAGCCTGATGATCATCATCTCTCACGACCGTCACTTCCTGAACAGCGTGTGCACCCACATGGCTGACCTGGACTACGGCGAGCTGCGCCTGTTCCCGGGCAACTACGACGAGTACATGACCGTGGCGACCCAGTCCCGCGAGCAGTTGCTGTCGGACAACGCCAAGAAGAAAGCGCAGATCTCCGAACTGCAATCCTTCGTCAGCCGCTTCTCGGCCAACGCCTCCAAAGCCAAGCAGGCCACGTCCCGTGCCAAGGCGATCGACAAGATCCAACTGGCCGAAGTCAAGCCGTCGAGTCGTGTGAGCCCGTTCATCCGTTTCGAGCAGAACAAAAAGCTGCACCGCCAGGCGGTCATGGTCGAAAAGATGGCCAAAGGCTTTGACGGCAAGCCGCTGTTCAAGGACTTCAGCTTCCAGGTTGAAGCTGGCGAGCGCGTGGCAATCATCGGCCCGAACGGTATCGGCAAGACCACCCTGCTGCGCACCCTGGTCAACGAACTGACCCCGGATGCCGGCAGCATCAAGTGGACCGACGCCGCCGAACTGGGCTACTACGCCCAGGACCACGCCCACGACTTCGAAGACGACGTGAGCCTGTTCGACTGGATGGGCCAGTGGACCCAAGGCGAACAAATGATCCGTGGCACCCTGGGCCGCATGTTGTTCTCCAACGACGAAATCCAGAAGTCGGTCAAAGTGATCTCCGGTGGTGAGCAAGGCCGCATGTTGTTCGGCAAGCTGATCCTGCAAAAGCCGAACGTATTGATCATGGACGAACCGACCAACCACTTGGACATGGAATCCATCGAAGCGCTGAACCTCGCTCTGGAAAACTACCCGGGCACGCTGATCTTCGTCAGCCACGACCGTGAGTTCGTATCGTCCCTGGCCACCCGCATCATCGAGTTGAGCCCTAGCGGCGTGATCGACTTCAGCGGCACCTATGACGACTACCTGCGCAGCCAGGGTGTGGTGTTCTAAGAACGCCCTCAGCTTCCAGGGCAGTCAGATCCAAATGTGGGAGGGAGCTAGCCCCCTCCCACATTGGTTAGAGCAGTGGCATCATGGCCGTACCGCCCGCCAGCGATCGAGTACCCATGCCTGCCGCCCCCTCCTCCCTGTCGATCACCCTGCAGATCGTCTCCATCGTGTTCTACACCTTCATAGCCTTTATCTGCATCGGCCTGCCGATTGCGGTGATTCCAGGCTATGTGCACGAACAACTGGGTTTCAGCGCAGTTGTCGCCGGGGTCACCATCGGTTCGCAATACCTGGCCACGCTGCTCAGCCGCCCAATGGCCGGGCGGATGTCGGATAACGTCGGCACCAAGCGTGCGATCGTGCTGGGCCTGGCCGGCATCCTTATCAGCGGCGTGCTGACCTTTATCGCCACCCTGGTGGACAACCTGCCAGCCTTGAGCCTGGGCATTCTGATCGTCGGTCGCCTGTTGCTGGGCGTGGCCCAGGGCCTGATTGGCGTGGGCACCATCAGTTGGTGCATGGGCGCGGTGGGGACTGAACACACCGCCCGCTCGATCTCCTGGAATGGCATCGCCTCCTACGGTGCCATTGCCGTTGGTGCGCCGGTCGGCGTGGTGATGGTGGCGGAATATGGCTATACCAGCCTGGGAATTGCCCTGGCGGTGCTGGCGGGGTTGGGGCTGGTGCTAATCCGCAATAAACCGTCGGTGCCGGTGGTGCGCGGTGAGCGGCTGCCGTTCTGGGCAGTGTTCGGGCGCATCGCGCCGTTCGGCACCAGCCTGTGCCTGGCGTCGATTGGCTACGGCACGCTGACGACCTTCATTACCCTCTATTACCTCAATCGTGGCTGGAGCGGCGCAGCGTATTGCCTGACGGTATTTGGCATGTGCTTTATTCTGTCGCGCCTGATGTTCATTTCTGCCATCAGCCGGTTTGGCGGGTTTACCGCCGCTATCGCGTGCATGAGCATCGAAACCCTGGGCCTGGCGCTGCTGTGGCTGGCACCCTCCACCGGCGTTGCCTTGATCGGTGCCGGGCTGACCGGCTTTGGCCTGTCGCTGGTGTACCCGGCGCTGGGGGTTGAAGCCATCAAGCAAGTGCCGGACAGCAGCCGAGGTGCGGGGCTGAGTGCCTATGCGGTGTTTTTCGACCTGGCGCTGGCGATTGCCGGGCCGTTGATGGGGGCCGTGGCGTTGAATCTCGGCTACGGCTGGATCTTCTTCTGTGCCGCGTTGCTGTCGGTCAGCGCACTCGCCCTGACCGTACTGCTCAGGCGCCGCGCCTACTGATCAGCGGTCTGCAGGCCGGCACGCGTCGCCTCACCGAGGGTTCGGCTGAAAAAGCGCCCGGCCTCGGAGACCATATCGCGGTGAATACCTTCGCGGTCGACGCCATCGGCATCGGTGCAGATGCCTGGCATTGTCGCCAGTTGATCGCTGTCGCATGGCGCCATGAATACAAAGTGCCCTGCCCCGGCCAACAGCTTGAAGTCCGGTGGCTCCGGCAGTTTACGCGCCAGGGCGGCAGCGTTTTTGTCCACCGCCACCAACTGGTCGCCGTCGCCACTGTAGAGCAACACCGGCACGTGCACATCGGCCAGAGTGTGGCGGCCGAACATCAGGCTCAGTGGCGCCATCAGCATCAAGGCATGGATGCGTGGGTCGGCCTGGGGCTGCAAGTCGTCGCGGTCGACCACCAACTCGCCCTTGGTGGTGCAGGCATCACGGTCCTCGGGGCGCTGCTGGCAGTAACGGCGCAGGCGCTCGAAATCCGGCTTGGCGCCCGCCAGGATCAGCGCGGTTTCGCCACCGGCGGAATAACCGATCACGCCAATCTGATCGACATCGACAAAGGGCGACAGCATGGGATCAGCCAGGGTCGCGGTGATCGCCTGGGAGATCTGGATCGGCCGGCCATATAGATTACTCACAGTGCCCAGGCGGCTGTGGTCCTTATAGTTGTCGCCGGGATGCAGGACCGCCACCACCACAAATCCCTTGCGCGCCAGTGACGTGGCCAGATCATGCAAGGCCAGGGGCGTGCCGGTATTGCCGTGGGACAACATCAGCATGGGAAAACGGCCGATGGCAACCTTGGCGTCTTCACTGGCCGCGACCTGATAGGCGCCCAGCGGCGTGGTGCGTTCGGTGTCAGTGGAAGGGTAAAACGCAATGGCCTTCATCGGCTGCGAATCCAGCGGGTCGAGCACGCTCATGCGATGAAACCCCACACTCCAATGCGGGTGCGGTGCCGGTGCAGCGTGCACTGAAAGCAGGCCGCTAAGCAGCGAAAGAACCAGAACAGCACTAAGACGCATCATGGGGATGTCCACCTTTGCTGCGTAAGAACCGGCATGTCGAATAAAAGTCCAGGTATCGGATCCCTATCTGCATAACCTCTGCATAACCTGGGCCACAAACGAAAAAACTCCGTACTCCGCTCGCGTTCAGGCGATCAGAATACAGAGTTTAGGCGCCCGGCTTCAGAATGAAACCGGGCAACGGCTTAATTTACACAAGCCTTACGCGGCGGCGAACAACTGCTGGTTGATCCGCACGTTGGCGTCGTTCAATGCTTTGCTGCGCGCTTCATCACCGTAGGCCAGCCCTTCAGCGCGGACGATTTCAATATTGGTGATGCCGAGAAAACCGAACAGCAGTTTCAAGTAGCCTTCATGGGCAGCGCCAGATGCCTGATCCGCGTGCAAGCCACCGGCCGTGGACACGATAATCACCTTCTTGTTACCGCACAGGCCTTCAGGGCCGGCTTCGGTGTAGCGGAAGGTCTGGCCGGCAACCGCGATGCGATCAATCCAGGCTTTCAACTGGGTAGGAATAGTGAAGTTGTACATCGGTGCGCCTACCACTATGGCATCGGCGGCGAGGAATTCAGCCAGCGACGATGCACTCAGTTCCGCCTCGTGCTTTTGCGCGGCATCGCGCAGTTCGGCCGCAGTGCCCAGTGCACCCAGGGTAGCGCCGGAGAAGTGGTTGATGCCTTCGCTGGCCAGGTCACGGTAAGTCACTTGCACACCCGGTTCAGCCGCTTGCCATGCCTTGACCACACCGGCACTGAGTTGGCGGGAAGCCGAGTTGTCGCCGAGGATGCTGGAATCGATATGCAGTAGTTTCATGGTGGATCTCCGAGGTGGGATCGACAGTGGCGATCAGATGGTGGTGATGCTACGCATGAAACCAATAGTCGATAAGCCACCTGAAATGCGATAGTTTGTCCTACTGACAGGACAATAGGCCGACCATGCAAGACCTTAATGATCTCTACTATTTCGCCAAAGTCGTCGAAGCCGGCGGTTTCGCCGCGGCGGGCCGGCTGCTGGGGATTCCCAAGTCCAGGCTGTCACGGCGCATTGCCGAGCTTGAAGAGCGCCTGGGAGCGCGCCTGCTGCAACGCACTACCCGACAACTGACCCTGACTGCCGTGGGCGAGCGTTACTTGCGCCATTGCCAGGCGATGTTGCTGGAAGCGGAGATGGCCGATGAGGCCGTGGCGAGCATGTCCAGCGAGCCGCGTGGACGCCTGCGGGTCAGTTGCCCGGTGGGTCTGGCCCAGCAGATCCTGCCGGAATTGGTGGCAGGCTTTCTGGCCGCGCACCCGTTGGTGCAATTGGACATGACCTTGGTCAATCGCCGTGTTGACCTGGTCGCCGAAGGCATTGACGTGGCGCTACGCGTGCGAGAGTTGGGCGACGAAGACCCGCTGCTGGTCACCAAACGCTTGCGCCAGGCGCATACCGTGTTGGTCGCCAGCCCTGGCTTCATGCGTGATCGGCAAGTCGAAACCCTGGAAGACCTCAAACAACTGCCCATACTCGGCGCACTTGAGGCGGACCGCATGGTGCACCAACGCATTATCGACCCGCAGGGCAATGCCCATGAGTTGGTGATGGAGGCCCGCCTGGGCATCGAAGACTTTATCGTGCGCAAGACCAGCGCGCTGCTCGGCGTCGGCTTCACCGTGCTGCCGATGATGTATTGCGAAGAGGAACTGGCCAGCGGCCGCCTGGTGCAATTGCTGCCGCAATGGTCATTGCCGGGCGGCTGGTTGCAAGCCGTATACCCGCATCGGCGCGGCGTGCTGCCAGCGATCCGCGCGTGGATCGACTACCTGGAAGAAGGCTTCAAAGGCTGTGGAGATCGACTGCTATGAGCATGACCGAAACACAAGTGGCCGCGTTCTGCCTGACCCTGCCCGGTGCGCGGGAAGATTATAAATGGGGCGGCGTGCGCGTGTTCTCGATTGCCGGCAACAAGATGTTCGCCTTGCAGAACCTGCGCGGCGACTCGCTGGCGTTCAAGGTCGACAAGGAACTGTTCCTGGGGCACGTCGACCGCCCCGGCATCCACCCCGCACCGTACCTGGCGCGGGCGCAGTGGATCATCATGAACACACCCTACCCGCTGGGCGCCGATGAGCTGCGTGGCTTGTTGCAGCGCTCCCACCAACTGGTGGTGAGCAAACTGCCCAAGCGCACGCAGGTCGGTTTGTTGCTAGAGGATTGAAAGCAGCGTACCGCCCAGGAACAGCTGGTCCAGCCAAAACACCTGATGCAGCAGCACGATCACCCAGAACAGCACCTGGTAAGACACCTTGCGCGTCTTGTGCCTGAACACCTGCTGGGCAATCAGCGCCCCCGGCCAACCGCCTGCCAGCTCGACAGCGTGCAGAATGTTTTCCGGGATGCGCCGGCCCTCGGTCTGCGCCTTGCGCTTGTCGCTCCAGTACAGGAAGAACGCCACCACACTGACCACGCCATACGCCGCCAGCGGGATCACCGTCTCGCCGCGATACCACAGCACCGCTGAACCCAACAGTGGCGCGGCGCATAACAACACAAAGATCAGCGCCTTCAGGCGTGGATGCTGGATGCTCATGGCTTGACCGCAGTCCAGTCGATCCAGCCGAATTGCCAGGTCGCCAGGATGACCAGGCCGAAGGCAATCCGGTACCAGGCAAAGACCGCGTAGCTGTGGCTGGCGATGAACTTGAGCAAGCCCTTGACCGCGATCATGGCGAAAATGAACGAGGTGACAAAACCTATGGCGAATACCGGGAAGTCCGCCGGCTGGAACAGGTCGCGGTACTTGTAGCCCGAGTACACCGCCGCCCCGACCATGGTCGGCATGGCCAGGAAGAACGAAAACTCGGTGGCCGTCTTGCGCGACAGGCCGAACAACAGGCCGCCGATAATCGTCGCACCGGAGCGCGAAGTGCCCGGAATCATTGCCAGGCACTGGGCCAGGCCGACCTTGAGGGCGTCTTTCCAGGTAATGTCATCCACCGTTTCAGCGCGCACCGCATGTTGGCGCTGTTCGGCCCACAACATGATCACCCCACCGACCACCAGGGCACTGGCGACGGTGATCGGGTTGAACAGGTAATGCTTGATCAGGTCGGCAAAAATCACCCCCAATACCACCGCCGGCAATACGGCGATGATCAGGTTGACGGTGAAACGCCGGGCCTTGGGCTGGGTCGGCAGGCCGATGACCACATCGAGGATCTTGCGGCGAAACTCCCAGACCACCGCCAGGATCGCGCCCAGCTGGATGATGATATTGAAAGCTTCGAAACGCTCGCCGCCGAAATTGATCAGGTCGGCGACGATGATCTGGTGCCCGGTACTGGAGATCGGCAGGAACTCCGTCAGCCCCTCGACGATGCCGAGAATCAATGCCTGTATGGCGGTCCAAAAATCCATGCTCTCTCCAAAGGTCATGCGCGTGGCATGCCTCTTAGTCTTTTTTAAAGTTCACTGACGACGAGCGCACTCAAGCGCCCGCGGTTGATTCTCAACGCCGGTCTGCAAAAATTCCGTGAAAAATCAGGCAGTACTCAGGTTTTTCGATTCCGGGCCGAAAGCCTATCAGACACGCCGGAAATCTCGAAGCAGCACCACAATTATAAAGAGCATGGAGTGACAGGACGATGAACAGTTTGCGCAGCATGTCGATCAGCCGCCGCCTTTGGCTGATCCTGATAGTCGCCGTGTTGATGCTGCTGGCCTTGGGGCTGCTGATGCTGAACCAGATCCACGGCGACCTCTACCAGGCCAAGCGCCAGCAGACCCAGCACGTGGTGCAGACCGCCAGTGGCGTACTCGGGTATTACCAGAACCTGGAAAAAACCGGGGTACTGACCCGTGACGCCGCGCAGCAGCAAGCCCTGAGCGCGGTGCGTGGCCTGCGCTACGACCACGATGACTACTTCTGGATCAACGACCTCACCCCCGTGATGATCATGCACGCGGCCAACCCCAAGCTCGATGGCCAGAACCTCTCGGCGATTCGTGACCCGGATGGTTTCGCCGTGTTCAATGAGTTCGTGATCCTGGCCAAGGCCAAGGGCGCCGGGATCGTCAACTATCGCTGGCCGAAACCGGGCGCCGACGCACCGGTGGAGAAAACCTCCTATATCCAGCTGTTCGAACCCTGGGGCTGGATTATCGGCTCCGGCGTGTACGTGGATGATGTGCAGGCCGAGTTCAAGACCCAGGTATGGAAAGCCTCGGCAATCGGCCTGGGCATTGCGCTGATGATGGCCGTGCTGGTGGTGCTGATCGCCCGCAGTATCGTGCAGCCATTGCAGGCGGCGGTGAATGCCATGGGCAATATTGCCAGCGGTGAAAGCGACCTGACCCGCAGTCTCGACACCCATGGCAGCGACGAGCTTACTCAGCTGGCCCGCCACTTCAATGGCTTCACCGCCAAGTTGCGCCAGGTGGTCGGCCAATTGCAGGTATGCGCGAACGCTTTGGGCCAGTCATCCACCGAGTTGGGCCACAACGCCAGCCAGGCCCACGACCGCAGCCAGCAGCAGTCGCAGCAGATGGAGCTGGTGGCCACCGCCATCAACGAAGTCACTTACGGCGTGCAGGACGTGGCCAAGAATGCCGAGCACGCGGCCAGCGAAATGCGCGATGCCCAGGCCCAGGCGCAACAGGGCCAAGTGAATATTGACGGCAGCTTGCAGCAGATCGATCAGCTCTCCAGCACCATCAGCCAGGCTGTGGAGGTGATCCGCACGCTCTCCAGCGAAAGCACGCAGATCGGCGGAGTACTGGAAGTGATCCGCTCCATTGCCGATCAGACCAACTTGCTCGCCCTCAACGCCGCCATCGAAGCTGCCCGCGCCGGGGAGCAAGGCCGTGGCTTTGCGGTGGTCGCCGATGAAGTGCGCTTGCTGGCCCAGCGCACGCAGAAATCCACCGCCGAAATCCAGGTGATGATCGAGCGCCTGCAAGGCCACTCGGAAGCGGCGGTCAAGGTCATCAGTGACAGCCACAGCGCCTCGCAACTGACCATCGAACAGGCCGGCCAGGCCGGAGCCAGCCTCACCGCCATCGGCCAGGCACTGCACAACCTCAACGGGTTGAATGCTTCGATTGCCAGCGCCACCCTGCAACAAGCCCATGTGGTGGAAGACATCAACCAGAACGTCACCCAGGCGGCCGGGCTGTCCCACAGCACGGCGCTGGCAGCGGAACAATCCAGCGTGGCGAGTGCGCAGTTGCGGGGTTTGAGTGAACAGCTTGATGGGCTGTTGCGCCAATTCCGAATCTAGCGCCGGGTAAATTGTGGGAGGGGGCTTGCTTAGCCTTATGTAGGAGCGAGCTTGCTCGCGAAAAACCCAGAGGCGCCGCGTTTACTCAGGAAGCACGCGTTACCGTTGACGTTTTTCGCGAGCAAGCTCGCTCCTACACGGGGCATGGTGGCGAGCCCCCTCCCACATTTGTATTGCTGTGTTTTGAGGATCGGTGAGCTCTGGGTACAATCACCGCCCTCTCCCACTTCCCAAGGATCCGCCATGTCCGGGCTTGAACTGTTCGCCGCCGCCCTGGGGGTGATCGCTGTCTGGCTGACGGTCAAACAAAACCCTTGGTGCTGGCCCATCGGCCTGGTGATGGTGCTGCTCTACACCTGGGTGTTTTTCGAGGTCAAGCTCTACTCCGACATGCTGCTGCAAGTGGTCTACGCCGCGTTGCAGGTGTATGGCTGGTGGCAATGGACCCGTGCCGGCGAAGTCAAACAGGGCCGTCAGGTCACCAGCCTGCGAGCGCCTGCGATCATGATCAGCCTGGCCGTAGGCGCCGTCGGCAGCCTGTTGCTCGGCGCCGCCATGGCCCACTGGACCGACGCCGCCCAGCCCTGGCTCGACGCCGCCCTCACCGGTTTCAGCCTGGTGGCGCAGATGTGGATGGCGCAAAAGCGCGTGCAGTGCTGGGCGCTGTGGATTGTCGTTGACGTGATTTTTGTCGGGCTGTTCCTCTACAAAGGCCTCTACCTGACAGCCGCGCTCTATGCACTGTTTACCGTGATTGCCGTACAAGGCTGGCGCGAATGGCGCGCCGACCCGGCGTTGCACTCATGAAGGTGGTGGTACTGGCAGGCCCGGAATCCAGCGGCAAAAGCTGGTTGGCGGCGCAACTGAACGCGCACTTCGGCGGGTTGATGGTGGGTGAATACGTGCGGCATTTCATCGATCACCATCAGCGTGACACGACCCTGGCGGATATCCCCGCCATCGCCCATGGCCAATTAGCCTGGGAAGACAGCGCCCGCGCCCGACGCCCTGCGCTGTTGATCCTCGACACCCACCTGCTGACCAACAGGCTATGGAGCCAGACCCTGTTTGGCGATTACCCCGGTTGGCTTGATGACGAACTGCTGGCCCGGCAGTACGACCTGCACCTGCTGCTCTCCCCCGAGGACGTGGAATGGAGCGCCGATGGCCAGCGCTGCCAGCCCGAACTGGCCGATCGCCGGGCGTTTTTCCAGGCCAGCCTGGAGTGGATGCAACAGCATCAACAGCCGGTGGTGGTGATTCGCGGGGATTGGGAGCAGCGTCGCCAAGCGGCATTTTCCGCAGTAGAGCAGTTGCTCAAGCGCTGACACACTTCCCCTGTGGGAGCGGGCTTGCCCGCGAATGCTATGTATCAGCTAGCACATGCATAGACTGACCCACCGCTTTCGCGGGCAAGCCCGCTCCCACATTTTTTACCGTACCAGGCTTTAGTAACCCAACGACAAGCCCGTATTGCGCCGCGGATCGTTCGCCCCATAGAAACGATTGTTACCCACTGGCTTGCCACCCAGGGAAGGCGCGCCTACCAGGATCGCCGCCAAGTGGTTGGCATCTTGCGGGCCTGCAAACTTATGGCCCCAGCTTTCGAGGATCTTCTGGGTATCCGGGCTGACCGCAAAGGTCTCAAGGTTAGTGGTCTCGGGCATCCATTGCTGATGGAAGCGTGGTGCGTCGACCGCTTCCTGGATATTCATCTTGTAGTCGATCACATTCAGGATGGTCAGCAAGGTGGCGGTGATGATGCGGCTGCCACCTGGTGTGCCGACCACCATGACCGCCTTGCCGTCCTTGGTGACGATGGTCGGGCTCATCGACGACAGCGGCGCCTTGCCCGGTGCGATAGCGTTGGCCTCACCCTGCACCAGCCCGTACATGTTCGGCACGCCGACCTTGACGGTGAAGTCGTCCATTTCATCGTTGAGGATAACCCCGGTCTTGCTCGCCATCACCCCGGCACCAAACCAATCGTTGAGGGTGTAGGTCACCGAGACCGCGTTGCCCCATTTGTCGACGATCGAATAGTGAGTGGTGTTGTTGCCTTCGTGGGGTGACACACCTGGCTTGATCGCCTGGGAATCACCGGCCTTTTGCGGCTCGATGGCGGCGCGCAACTTGGTGGCGTAGTTCTTGTCCAGCAGATGCTCGATCGGGTTCTTCACGAAATCCGGATCGCCGAGGTAGCTGTTGCGGTCCACGTAGGCATGGCGCATCGCTTCGATCTGGTAGTGCAGGCCCTGGGCCGAGTGATAACCGAGGTCGGCCATCGGGTAGCCTTCGAGGATGTTCATGATCTGGCAGATCACCACGCCGCCCGAACTGGGTGGCGGCGCCGAGACCACATGATAACCACGGTAATCGCACTCGATGGGCGCCAGTTCGCGGGTCTTGTACTTGTCGAGGTCAGCCTGGGTGATGATGCCCTTGCCGGCCTGGCTGGAATCCACCAAGGCCTTGGCCACCCAACCTTTATAGAAACCGTCGGTGCCCTTGGCGGAGATTTCCTTGAGGGTTCTGGCCAGGTCTTTTTGCACCAATTTCTGGCCCACCTGCATCGGTTGGCCGTTGTGCAGGAAGATCCCGCGCAAATCCTGATCTTTCTCGAATTCGCCAGTGGCGGTGTGCAACAGGTCGATATCGCCCTGCTCCAGCTCAAAGCCGTTTTCCGCCAGTTTGATCGCCGGGGCAATCACTTGGGCGCGCTTGAGAGTGCCGTATTTGCTCAGGGCCAGTTCCATGCCGGAAACGGTACCCGGTACGCCGACCGCCAAATGGCCTTTGGCGCTGAGGCCCTCGACCACGTTGCCGGCCTTGTCCAGATACATGTCGGCGGTGGCCGCCAACGGGGCCTTTTCGCGGAAGTCGAGGAAGGTCTTGCGTCCGTCCGCCAGTTGCACGGTCATGAAACCGCCGCCACCGAGGTTACCCGCCGCCGGGTACACCACCGCCAGCGCGTAGCCCACGGCAACGGCTGCATCCACTGCATTGCCGCCGGCCTTGAGCACATCCACGCCGACATGGGTGGCCAGGTGCTGGGCCGTCACCACCATGCCATTTTCACCGGCCACCGGGGCCTGGGAAGCGGCTTGTACTCCGTTGACCGTCAACACCAACGCGGTGGCGATCAAAGTGCGGTGCAAAGGTTGGTATTTCATCCATGGCTACTCTATTTATTGAGATGCGCCAAAATAGCCGCTCCCAAATCTAATCCCCAGTGCAATGGCGTTTTTATTACAGAACTTGTCGGTCATGGAACGGACGCGTAACGAAACAGCGAATAAACCGAATGTGGGAGGGGGCTAGCTCCCTCCCACATTTGTACCGTCAATGGCGCTAGAATCAGCGCCACTTTTTCGCCGCCGCTTTGATACGAGCCTTTTTCATGAGCTTTGATTTCGACACGCTCCACCCACGCCACGGTACCGGCAGTACCAAGTGGAGCCGTTACCCGCAAGACGTTCTGCCGATGTGGATCGCCGATATGGACATCGCCGCACCGCCCGCTGTATTGCAGGCCCTGCACACGCGCCTCGACCAACAGATTCTTGGCTACAGCGTAGCCGGCCCTGATGTGCGCGAGGCCATCATCGCGGACCTGTGGGCCAAGTACGCCTGGCGCGTACAACCTGAAGAACTGCTATTTCTGCCTGGCGTCGAGCCTGGTTTCAACATGGCCTTGCACGCCTTCGTCCAACCCGGCCAGGCGGTAGTGCTGCAAACCCCCAACTACCGGCCGATTCGCCTGGCACCCGGCAACTGGAATCTGCCGCGCATCGAAATGCCGTTCGAGTTGATCAACGGCGCATACGTCACGCCAATGCCTGCGATGCGCCAGGCATTAAGCGGTGCCGGTGCGCTGCTGCTGAGTAACCCGCACAATCCCATCGGCAAAGTATTCCCCCGCGAAGAACTGCAGGCTGTGGCCGACGCCTGCCTTGACAGCGGCGCGCTGATCATCAGCGACGAGATTCATGCCGAGCTGTGCTTCGATGGTCGCCGGCATATCCCCACTGCCAGCCTCAGCCCCGAGATTGCCCAGCGCACTATCACCCTGATGTCGGCGAGCAAGGCGTATAACGTGGCCGGCTTGAAGACCTGCTTCGCCGTGGTGCAAAACGCCGAGCTGCGCGAGCGCTTCAATAACGCGCGCTGCGGCATGGTCGACAGCGTCAGCCCCCTGGGCCTGGAAGCCACTCGCGCGGCCTACAGCCAATGCGGCGACTGGCTCGCTGCGCTGTTGCAGTACCTGCAGGCCAACCGTGATTACCTGCTCGATGCGCTAAAGACCCGCCTGCCCGGTGTAGTGATGCACGCACCACAAGGTACCTTCCTGGCGTGGCTCGATTGCAGCGCATTGGGCCTGGAAGACCCGCAACGGTTCTTTCTGGAACAGGCCAGGGTCGGCCTGAGTGCCGGGATTGAATTTGGCGATGACAGCCAACAGTTCGTGCGCCTGAACTTCGGTTGCCCACGGGCGATGCTCGAGGAAGGTATACAGCGCATGGAACGTGCCTTGCGCCAGCGCTGACTTGCCCAGCGAAACATTCGTGGGAGGGGTAAGCAATCCCCACCCACGTTTTCCATTCACAACTTGGCGATGGACACTTCCGTCGACTTCACAAAGGCAATCACTTCGCTGCCCACCTTCAATTCCAGGTCACGTACCGAGCGCGTGGTAATCACCGAAGTAACAATGCCGGACGCCGTCTGCACGTCGATTTCCGACACGACTTCCCCCAGCAGAATTTCCTTGATTACGCCTTTGAACTGGTTGCGCACGTTGATCGCTTTGATGGTCATGTCGGCTTTCCTTTTGGCTGTTGGGTCAATCCGCACGAATGCGCAGGCCCCCAAAATGCGCCTCACGAGAAAACATTAAAAGAAATAAATAACTATTTATCCATTCCATAATGATATATGAGGGAAATATCCTTCGGCGCCCATCTGCCCGGCGCCGCACGCTCGACAGCGACGTATGACCGCATATCTTGTGCGTTGACCAACCTTGTTACACACCATATAGTGTGCCCACAAACAGAACAGACCACTACATAGTGTGCAGAATCGGTATTCCCGACCACACTCAGCGCAGTATTTCAATGCCTGGTAGCCTGCAAATCGCACATTTTTGGACGGGTTGAACACCGTCAGAACGGATCAGAAGGGAGTATTTCAATGCTGAGTTGGGATGAAGTCGACAACGAAGACACCGGTGCAGCGGTGATCAAAGGCGCCAACGCCGGCCACGCCACCGAAGCCAACATGGACCGCCTCGACGGTGCCGGCGCCGCTGCCGCCATCGAAGCCCGCGCCGTCACCGCCAGTG
>NZ_SPKN01000013.1:0-3629 GCF_023127765.1 Pseudomonas sp. W15Feb34 | reverse complement strand
AAAACGTTACGCAATGAGTTTGCAAGGTGTCTAAAGAATCCGGGGCGATTCAATCGGCTTCGCTAGCGCTCAGTGGCTTGAGTGCCTCGTTAGTCTTGGCAGCAGCTTCCATCAGCACCGCTTCTTCACGGGTACACTGAAAGTTGTTCGGGTCACTGAGTACGATCATTGAGCCAGCTTTGACGTCACCCCGATTAGGGTTGAGCGCCCGAAACTTGTTCATCACCGTCGGGTTGGGCGTAGGGAACAGCGTGTTCTCCAGTGCTTCGTGGGTCATGGTTTTGGGCACAACATAGAAGCCTGGCTGCTGTGGCTCTGAACGGTCGAATACGGCTGGAGCTGGAGTGCTCGATGGTGAAAATGCAGACTGACGAGGCGCTGGCGAACCGCTGGTTAGCGTTGATGAGGCAGATTGAGCGACTTGCTTGGTCGCAAGCGGTGCCGCACTTTTGTTGCGATAGTTGGCCGTAAAAACCGAGGGGATCAGACGGGCTCTGCAGGGGCAATCACTGAAGCTATCCAGCGTGCCAGCCATAAGCCTGCCATGGCTCACCATGTGCGAAATGCCACCGACGATCCGATAAGTTTTCCCGTCCTTACCACAAGTAACCCGATCACCTGCGCAGGCATGTAGGACACCAAAAATGTTGATTCTGTTATCACCATCCAGAACTTTCCCACCGCAGGTGGTTAAGTCACCCAAGCCAATGAAGTATCCGTCACTCATAGATATGCTCTCCATTTCTTCCGTTCGAACCTAAGATTTTCTTGACCGCAGGTTGCGACTCCCAACTTTGAGTAGGTGGCATGGCGAAACCGTTAAATAGCGTCATGCCTCACTCTTCAGTCCTCGATTACTGGCAAAAAGTCATCTGCCAATGCCACGCCTTGACGGGATATGAATAGGAGGCCACTTTGAGGAGTATTGATAATCTCGTCGCCATTGCTGAGATGGCTTCCCACCAGTGCAACATGGCTATTACCTTCTCCTGAGGCAGTTATTATTTTCGCCTTACTGCCATCGCTATAGACGACGTAATCGCCCTTCTGCGCTGCGCGTACCTGTTCACCGTTATCCAGCGTGAATTCCATCGGCGCTGTCGCATGTTGAATCACCGCGCCATTACGGGTTTGGCTGCCCGCAGTTGCCACTCGGTAAATAGCGATCGGGGGATGCTTTAGCGTAAGAACGCTGTTGGTTAACAATAGCCAAAGCCTGTTCGTCAAAACTGGCAAGCTGCCGTTCCGTGAAGGGAGATTTGTCCAGATTACGAAGATATTCTGGTGAAACTTGGTTGGTATACGCTAGGGGCAACGAGCCGTTCATTTGTATGATCCTGATCCATGGGGGCGGGTGTTGATAGCAGTCCACTACCCTGGAACATTGAATATCGAAGTCAAAGAGGAAATTTCCTACGAGAGCTCTCCCGGGGCCTAGACCAGCTCAACCTGGCGCAAGAGCGGCGCCGAGGGCTTTATCCTAGGCGTGGACGAACCTTTCACAGCCCGGCGCCAGATGCTGGAGCAATGATTGTTTCAGGGGAAGATTGCTTTGCTGTAATGTGGGAGCATTGGAAAGCGTTCATTGCCCATTAACGTTGTGTGGGGTGAGTCCTTGAACGCTTTACTAATACATCTACGATTAAGAAAACAAAAAACACCGGCACTTGGCCGGTGTTTGTGTTGCATATAGCTAGGGAGTTGTAGCGTCAAGGTCGAAGCTCACCATCTGAATTTCTCCATTAGTTTTAAAGATCGAGATACTATGAAATTCATACACTGTGTTATTGGTCTTTAATTTTACCTTATCCTCTACGACCTCACGAACAGCATTAGAGCTTTTTGTCACAAGAAATGGGTAGCTATTTTTTGACTTTAAAAGAGCCGCTTCGTCGCTAGGCTGAATGTCCATGAGGAAGTACCGATAGACATCTGCCACAGTAGCCCCTCCGGTATCGTATAAGACTTCATAGATAGCCCCGCCTTCACCAACTTTCGTGACTGAAACGACTTTGCTAGGATCTGGTCTGGAAGGCGAGCTTATATAAATATACAACCCCTGCCCTAGACAAATGATCAAAAGCGCCCAAATCCCCCACTTAGTAACCCCTTGATTTGGCATAATCTATACCAGCCTTGATCCACACTTGGTCAACTGGATCATCGCCATAAGGTGTATCTCCCCAAAAGGTCCCGAAAGTATTTTCTGACGTACCAGCCCTCATTTGAGCTGCACCTGCGGCTCGCAACAGCACTTGCTCCGGAATACCGCCCGCCGTGCCCACTGCACCATAATGGAAATTACCAAAATTCTCGTACTGTGGTTGACCTTTTTTGTAGTCCCAGGGGCCGCCATTTCGGACCTTGCCATAAAACCAGGTATAAAAATGAGCAGAGCCGCGAGACGGGTAAAACTGATCATTTTTTAGCGTCTCCTGCATATTATTTTCTAAGGATACACCTGGTGGAGCACTCGGCAATTGGCCCCTGCGGACCTTCCTTCTGGCATCACTCAGCATTCGTTTCTGGATCTCATCCTTTTTACTTTTTAGAAGTGCAATTTCGTCCTTGAGAATTTTTGCCGCGTACGCCGATTGGTTGGCTTTATTCCAAACATTAATCGTGTCCCTGGGCGCCAATGAACGAAGTGCCCGATTGAATGTTTCAGCCAAATAATCGTCAATGGTTTTCGTAAAGAAGACCGCGCCATAAAAACTATCTGCTACCGAATCTAGCGCCTTTTGTTCTGACTCTTTAGCTAAAATTAGCGTTTCCGCCAGGGTAAACGAGTTACGATTTCTTTCTTCTAAAGAGTTACCTGTGGCGGGGGATGATGCTTTCGCAGCTATTAGTTCGTCTGTCACCTTTTTTTCTAGGTTGTTTTTTTTGATCAGATAGTTTTGCTCCTCGTTTTGAATTGCACTGCGTAAAATAGGCGGATAAGTCTTGGACAAGAAATTTCTCATGCCTGTATGGTCGAAACCAGCACTATGGCCCATCATAGGGCCGCCGTTGCTATAGCCACCATTACCACCCACGCCACCCATTGGGGAGTAGTTTGGCGTTCCTACCCCTGTAATTGTTATGGGTGTTGTAATTTCCATCCGTCCAATTGGTCCCATTGGTCCTGCCATGTGCGTATCTCCTTATTTAGTGTCGAATCCAAAACAATTATTGGACCGATTTACGCTCGCCAGTGCTTGATAGGGCTGGCTTCCGTGCGTTCACCTTTCTCCCAATAGGGAAAAAGCTGCACGAAATACTGTATAAATATACATAATAAGCCGTCAAGTTCATTTATGCGTCAGTGCATAAAGGCGACGAATGGCAGGTTAACTGGATTTTAAACGTAATGATATAACCTTTCGGTGGTAGTCTGATTCTCAGGACAAATGAGGGTTTGACCCCCTTGTGGTTGCCTCTCCGGCCGAACCTCCTTCAGTATTTTACTTTGTACGTTGGCGAATCCTCCGGGCGTTGGCCACGTCGGTCATACAGGCGTGTCGTGCTGATATTGGCGTGACCCAGCCAAACCTGGACCTTGGCGATATCGGCGTCATGCTCCAGGGCATTGGTCGCGGCCGTGGCCCGCAAGCCATGCACGCCCAGCCCGTCGACGTGAATACCTG